>NZ_BAABJX010000036.1:308-248003 GCF_039543525.1 Algivirga pacifica | reverse complement strand
TGCTTGAGTACTCTCCTCAGGATAATTATGTTTTATCCAAAGATTAACTGAGCGAAAGCTCAGATTTTAATTAAAAATAAGGAATACCTCCTTCATTTTGTGTTTGAAAACTAAATTATATCCCTTTGAACTTACCCATTAGAAAAATCATTCTATTATTTCTGTTGCTACAGAGTGGATTATGGCATAGAGGAATGACCCAAGAAAGTGATAGTCTTTCGAATGCAAATCTGATAGAGAGGATAATGGACTTGACGACGATTGAAGGAGAACGCTTCAATGTATCTATTTATCCTTTACTGGATTATAATGAACGGGCAGGCTTTTCTTTTGGATTGATTGCAGCGATTGTATTTCAAGAAACCGGAGCACAGCAAGGGAGTAATAAATATTATCGTCCGACAACTTTACTTCCTTCAGCCTCTTATTCTACAAAAAATCAATTGTTACTGGATGCTGATTTTGTCATGTTTGCCAATTCGGGTTGGATGTTTTTGGCGAGAACCATCTACTACCGGTTTCCGGATACTTATTTTGGTATAGGAGGGCCACAGGAAGAAGTATCCCTTTATACCCGTAACCAATTCAGTATGGCAGGGGGAGCCCTTAAGCCGCTTAGCGATGTGATTTATGCGGGGGCCTATTATGACTTTACTACCCTAAGGAATCAGGATATCGAAGGGGAATCCTTGGATGAAACAGTTTTGGGATTTGAGGGAGGAACGGTCTTGGGGTTAGGAGTGGAAACTCGATGGGATACGAGAGACAACGTATTGTATCCAGAAGAAGGGCGATTATGGCGCTTGAGTGCACGCCATTACTTTGGAGACTTCTCTTATAATGCCTTGACTTTGGACATAAGAAACTTCTGGCAATTCAAGAATCCAGAAAATGTATTTGGGGTACAGCTACTTTGGGAGATCAGTGGAGAGAATACGCCTTATTTTAAGTTGCCTGTTCTGGGAGGGAAGGATCGCTTGAGAAGTATTGGAAACCCTAACCAGTATATTGATCGACAAGTATGGCTATTGCAGGGGGAATATAGAAGACACCTATGGCAACGGATTGGAATGGCCGTATTTCTGGGGGCAGGAAATGTCGCTACCCACCGGGAGTTTCCCTTTCAAGAAATACAGTGGGTAGCAGGTACCGGACTTCGTTTACGCTTACTTCCCAAAGATCCGCTCAATTTTCGCTTGGATGTAGGGTGGGGAGCCGCAGGGAAGCATGCGTTGTTTTTTACGATTGGAGAAGCGTTTTAAAAATGAAGAATTTTTAATTTTCAATGATCAATTTTCAATAATTAATACACTCTAGGACTAGTCCAGCTGCCTTTTGGGTGATTCATTTTAATTAAAAATTGATCATTGAAAACTAATCCATTCTAAAAGCAGTTCAGTAGGCTTTTTCACTCATAGATAATTAACCGTGATACCCCCTATTCTTCATTATTAATTTTTCATTCTTCATTAATCTAAAGTTTTGGTCCGAAGCAAAGGTCTCCAGCATCTCCTAACCCAGGAACGATATAATGCTTCTCGTTTAAAGAAGGGTCTACAGCACCGATCCAAAGATGGAAAGGAATATTAAGCGTAGCCATTTTTTCGGTCATAAAATCAACCCCTTCTTGTGCTCCAATAGCGGCAATCAGGTGAATGGCTTTTGGTGTACCGTTCTGTAGAAGCTTCTCGCAAGCATCCCAAAGTGAACTGCCGGTTGCTAGCATAGGATCTACAACCAATACAATTTTTCCATCCAGGTTATCCGATGCAATATAGTTGGAAACAATACTGACGTCTTCTGTTCCTTCAGACGCACGATAAGAACCAATAAATGCACTTTGAGCTCTATCAAATGCTTGTAGTACGCCGTCATACATCGGAATTCCAGCTCTTAGAATTGTGGTGACGACAATATCATCCTTTGGTTGTTGAGAAGACGAAGTACCTAAAGGTGTCGTGACCTCATGTGGCGTGTAATCTAAGGTTTTGGAGGCTTCATAGGCTAGTAGAAACCCAAGACGCTGTAAGTTATGGCGAAAACGCATACTATCCTTTTGGATTTCTACGTCGCGGAGTTCATTAAGGTAAGTTTGTGCGATAGAGGACTGTTGGTTGAGGATATAAATTTCTTTTCCCATGATGATGTGTATTTGGAATGCTCTTGAAATAGTAAGCAATAACTGACTTGAAAGGTATTAACTATTGACCGATTAATAAATAGTAAATGTTCTTTTCTATCTTCTACTTAAAATGATAGGCGATAAGCAGAATGTGAGTAGTTGTCAATTGGATTCAAATAACAAAAAAAAGTACTCAACCTCTTTTTTTTAGTGGAATTGTTCACAAGTGTTGACAGTTATAATGGAATTCTCTTTCTTCATGGGAGTTGAAAATTAAACCCACTTAACTATCAAAAATATGCAATATTTCAGACGATTGAAGCTGATACTAATGGCCGTGTTGGTGATTGGCGTAACCACAATACAAACCAGCTGTTATGGCCCATTTCGATTGACCACTAAACTACACGATTGGAACGGACAAATTGGAGACAAGTTTATCAATGCTTTGGTATTCCTGTTATTGGTGATTGTACCCGTATATAGCATTACGTTATTGGCTGATGGAATCATCTTTAATACCATTGAATTTTTCGGTGGGAAGAACCCTATCTCAATGAATGAAGGGGAGATTGATATACAGCGTGTGCAGAAAGATGGGAAGTTGTATGAAGTGGTGAAAAAGCGCAACATGATCCAGATTAAGCAACTGGAGGGTCCAGAGGCAGGACAAGAAGTAGCTTTTCACTTTAAGCCAGAGGAAAGTTCATGGTACCTGGACTATCAGGGAGAATATAAAAAGATCTTGAAGGTAGGGCCTAATGGAGAGGATCTTACTTTCTTTAGACCTGACGGAAAAGCACAAAGCTTTACACTAGGAATGGAAGGTGTACTGACTTTTGCTGAATAATATTTAGTATGGTTTAATTGTTAATTAGTGAGCAAATATGAGTCATCCCATATTAATATTTAAGGGGATGGCTCTATTTTTTTTAAAAACGGCCTTGAAGAATTGCCGTTAAGATTTTTAATCGTCAAAGCGTTAAGAAAATTCCATTGTTTGAGCGTAGCGAGTTGAATACGCCATGTAATGGGTTTAGCTTTGGCGATTAAAAATTAGGCGAATTCTTCAAAGCCTTGATTTTTTTGCTTCGTTTTTTCATCAAGGAAAAAATGAAGAAGCTCATAATGGGCTTGTGAGATAGTTATAAAGTGATGAATTCTCAGAAAGCTAAGCCATTTGTTAATATGGGATGATTCATGTCTTCTTTACTTTACCTGATTTGGATAATATTGACTGGACAAGCTTCTGCAGCACGTTCGTTCTCTTCCAGTTCTTCATCTCCTACCTTTATATTCCAAAAGCCCTTCTTGTTTTGTGCACCTAACAAGACACTTTTTCCATCTTTTCGGGACATTTGCCAACGATTGGGGGCTAGCTCTACACAGTAGTTACAGCCAATACACTTATCTCTTTGTTGTATGATGGTGATCATAATATGATTAAGCTTTTGCTTCAACGTTTTCTTTCACAAGTTTATACAGCTTGTCGGATGGGCGAATCATGCTATCCAGTTTGATAGAAAAGCGATCTCCTTTGACTGCCATTTCCTTAGCGCCTTCATCGTTGACATGCATTTCTTCAACAACTGTTTCAACGACTCCTGTTGTAGGGCCGGTGATCAGTAGGTGATCGCCTACTTTGACTTTTTGAGTTTCCATGATAAACTCTGCGACACCAATTTTAGCAAAGTAACGGCTACCTTTTCCAAGAAAGACTTTTTTCTGGGTAGCTTGAGAACCTGATTGGTCGGTCCATTCTCCTAATTTCTGTCCTAGGTAGTAACCGCTCCAGAAGCCACGATTATATACGGTTTCCAAACGTTCCATCCAGCCGGCTACTTTTTCTTTATTGTAGGTGCCTTCTGCATAGCTATCAATCGCTTCTCGGTAACATTGGGTAACCGTTTTAACGTAATCAGCACCCTTTCCACGTCCTTCGATTTTCAGGACTTTAATGCCTGAATCAATCACTTGATCCAAGAAATCAATCGTGCAAAGGTCCTTAGGAGACATGATGTATTCGTTGTCGATTTCCAGCTCGTGTCCGTCTTCCATATCAATCACTTTGTATTTACGGCGGCAGTTTTGGATACAAGCACCACGGTTGGCTGAGGCATTCTGTGTATGTAAGCTCATATAGCATTTACCAGAAACTGCTACACATAGAGCCCCGTGACCAAAGATCTCTATTTCAATCAGGTTCCCGTTAGGACCTTTGATTTGTTCTTTCTCAATAGCGTCTGTGATCTTTTTTACTTGTAACAAACTAAGCTCACGAGACAATACCACAGTATCAGCAAAGTGACTGAAGAAACGTACGGTTTCTATATTGGTAATATTGGATTGGGTAGAAATATGGACTTCTACTCCTTTGCTAAAGGCATAAGAAATAACCGCTTGATCTGAGGCAATGACCGCTGTGATCCCTGCTTCTTTCACCTTGTCGATGATCATCTTCATTAAGTGAAGGTCATGATCATATACGATAGTATTCAGCGTAAGATAGGTACGAACGTTATGCTTGCGTCCTAGCTCAGCAATTTCAGGCAGATCTTCCAGTGTGAAGTTCATGGTCGCTCTCGCTCTCATATTCAGTTGTTCGACACCGAAATAAACGGAGTCAGCACCTCCTTGGATTGCTGCTGTCATCGATTCGAAGTTCCCTGCAGGGGCCATTAGTTCTATGTTGCCTTGATGTGTCATGTTGATGATTCTTTGCCAGTTCTTTGAAATGTAATATCTTTATCCCTGTTGATTCATAGCCGACAAAAATAACAGATGGAAAAAAACGAAAGTTTGATTTTCGTCACCAAAATGATCAATAATTGTAAATCCGATTATCAATACATTTATGAGAATAGCTTTTTTATCTGTTTTTTATCCCTTCCGAGGAGGGATAGCACAGTCCAATGCACAATTGTACAGGGCATTTGAAGAAGAGGGACATGAAGTAAAGGCGTGGAACTTCACCACTCAATATCCTTCTATATTGTTTCCGGGAACCTCCCAGTACGTAACGGAAGAAGACACCACGGGTGCGATCGTATCGGAGAGGGTTTTGAGTACGGTGAATCCACTTACTTTTGCGGGGACTATTCGTAAAATAGCGGCTTATGAACCAGATATGGTGATTTTACGCTATTGGATGCCATTTTTTGCCCCATCATTGGGGTATGTTGCTGGAAAGCTGCGCAAGAAAGGAATAAAAGTGATCACGGTGATTGATAATCTTATTCCCCACGAGCAACGCCCGGGAGATAAGCAACTGACAGATTATTTTCTCAATCGTTGTGATGGGTTTGTAGTAATGAGTGATGTGGTCGAAAAAGACCTGAAATCTGTAAAACCTGATGCAGCCTATCTACATCACCCGCATCCGATTTATGATCATTTTGGAGAAAAACAAGAGAAGGCGTTAGCCCGAAAAACCTTAGGACTGAAATCAGAGGATAAGGTGCTCTTATACTTTGGATTGATCAGAAAGTACAAAGGACTGGACTTACTGATCGAGGCTTTTGATCAACTGGATGATAGCTATCAGCTCTTGATCGTTGGGGAGCCTTATGAGGATTTTGAGCCTTACCAACAATTAATTGATAACAACGCCAATAAGGAGCGTATCCATACGGTGACCCGCTATGTCGCTGACGAGGAAGTACCGCTTTACTTTTCGGCAGCGGACGTTAGTGTATTACCTTATCGAACAGCGACCCAAAGTGGAGTAGTAGCGATTAGCTACCATTTTGATTTACCGGTGATCGTTACCAATGTAGGAGGGTTAAAGGGAACAGTAGCGCCTTATGGAAGTGGTATCGTCGTGGAGGAGTCTACACCCCATGCGATTACCACGGCCGTACAGGATTATTTCAAAGGAGAAAACCCTAAGGAAATGTCTCTAGCTGTCCAGAATTTTAAGGAAAAGTATAGCTGGAAAGGGATGGTGAGAGCAATCCTAAAACGCTTTTAATTATTACCCACAGCGAAGCTGTAAACAACGGCGAAGCCGTAGGCTACGACGAAGTCGAAAAATATTATATTGGCGAAGCCATAGCCCACGGCACCGCCGTGGGTCATAAAAATAATTTGCTCACCTCCGCCGTATTAAGTGCCCAGTTCATATCATAGACCTCCTCCGCCAGTGCCGGGTCATCCACAATTTCCAGTTCTTGCACCTCCGCTTTAAGTTTTAAAAGGTCTCCTATTTTCAGCTTGGCATCCAGTTTTTGTAGTAATGCTTCCACTCCAGATTGATTTAGATTTTGTACTACTTGACCACCAAAACTCATTTCCAGCCAGATGATTTCCCTTTTATGTACATCCAATACTCCGAAGACCATTCCTTTGACAAGCGATTGGGTGATGCGAACCTGATGTTGTACCGCCGTAGGGTCATAGGCAACACCATTGGACGATATCTTCATAGGGAATTGACTCTTCATCCAACCGACGATCAAGTTAGGTGAAAGGCTACCACTGCTGTAAGCATTACAGGTGAAGCTCACATATTTAGCTTCTAATTGTTGTAGCTCATTTAAGTCAATGTCAATGTATTCAGCCGTACCTACCATATCAGGAATCCGCTGAATATCTCCACTGTGTTGACAGCCGGGAATAGTCAGTTGAGAATAGGAACAGAACTCATTACGATTTTCATAAGCAACATTACAGCTCAAGTCCATATCCAGGTGTTGGGCAGGAAGTCCTTCCCCCCATTGCAAAAATAATCGCACCGTATCTCCTTCAACCTTGAATCGAGTACCCATTAGTGCTGCAGGCAAGTCTTGAAGACTATCGCTTCGGTCACCGATTGCGATAGGAATGGTAAATAATCCCTCATCAATATAAAGACGCTTGTTGCTGTTCTCTACTTTTCTAAGATTTTCCTTGATGACCTCTAAGCTTAAGTCCTGTACCAAAGATTGCATCCGTTGTAGTTCATCATCGGAATACAACTGAAGCAATTTGTTGGCAGGGATTTTCTTGTTGGTACCTCCTAATGGCTTTACAGTTCTAGCTCCTTGCTTGTTGAAGTAGCTTTCGGCATACATATTCAGGGTAAAGATCAAGCGTGATGGAATATGATGTAACACCTCTTTGAAGTGCTGAATAGAAACATCTGCTCCGAACCATAGCATGGAAGAGAATAAGGATCGGGCAAACAATCCAGGGCGTTGTTTTAGCAAAGCAAAAGTCCCCTCTGCATCCATCTTGGTGCGATGCTGATTGACTTTTCCTTGCCAAACCTCATACTGCTCATTGTAAAAGGTATCCAATAAAGTAGCCAAACGCTCAAATCCTTTTCGCTTGCTGTACTCTGACAATCGAAGTGCTCGAATAACCCTCACCCACATCCCTCTTTTAGGGTGCATGTTTTCACACTGTGCCTGAATGCCCATGGATAGGTTGTTGAGCCATAGTGCATAGCGTTTGCATTCCGTTCTGCTGTATTTCAATTGCAGGTCATGCAAGGATTTAATTTTGGCTTGAATGCTATTGTCCAATTGTGGATGATAGTTTTGGGCATTCTTTCCCATACGGCGAGCGATGGTTTTTGGCTCAATGATTTGCAAAAAGCCCGTATGCTTGTACCATAGGTAGCGAAGGATATCATTAGGACTATTGAAGAGCTTGCCTGCTTCTTCGGCTCTGTCTTCTGCCACAAGGGTATCGATGACCAGCATTAAGGTTTCTTTCATACGGATGGCAGTATCTGTCGTTATTCCATAAACTGACAAAAGAATTTTGAGATCATCTACCTGAGTAGCATCCAGTGCTACAGGAGAAGTCAATAGGTGCTCCAAAGACTGCTTTAGATCTTCTTCTGTCCACAGTTGCAGTACTTTCAGACTGTTGTTGCCTGCCTTATAGCTCAATTGCTCGAATTCGAAAGGTGTGCCACAGAAAGGACAGCCATTATACCGTTCCAATGGAAAGGTATTGTCAGGAATAAGGTGCCCACATGGAAGCCTGCTTCCACTTTTGAACTGGCATACATTGGCAAACCAGGTAATAATATGGTCCACGATAGACTCCCCTGTAGGAATGTTCCACTGCTTTACCAAAGGCGTCCAGTTCTTATGGACGCCGGTAACCTCCTTCAACAACTCAAGGATTTCTAACTTAGCGTTGGGAGAAATGCGATTAATAGAAGTCAGCAAGTCTTCAGAAAAAGTGAAGCCTAGTTGTGTACAGTTTGCCAGCAATACACTACTGCTCTTGTTGATTACTTGGTTATCCTGATGGTTGCAGATCCAGTTATCCGGAATTATGATAGCATTTTTTCTAAGGGCGACTTTTAGCAAATCTCTTTTCATCGTTTTCCAGTTTTAAAGCAATCAGGTAATCTCGTTTCTAGCTCATTGGGTAAATGGGGGGAGGAAATCCTCCAGAAGTAAGAAGCAATTGACCTGTTATTTTTCTTGATAAATCAAAGGTGGATATAATGTGCGCAATGAATTTGCGTAGTAAGAGAAGCTTTTTGGTTTTTTGATTTATTGTATTATAAGTTCTTGTAAGTGAGTGTGTTGATGTGTTTCTTCCTATACGCTGGTGCAAGCTTCAGCTTGCACCCAAAATGACGAAAGCATTTGCTTTCATTACTCCTCTAAAGCAAAAAGGTGATATCTATTTTTCCTTTCTTATTCATATAATCACCAGCGCTACTGTCAATCCAATCTTCAGGATTTTCAACATAGCCGGCTTTAACGGGATTATAATGAATATAGCGTAGTCTTTGTTGAATAAACTTTATAGAAGTTAATTGTATAGGGTGATTGTCTTGTATCCAAAACTGGAAGTCTTTATTGTTCGCATTGAAAGTGCCCGCTCGCTTCATTATCCATAACATCCATTTCTTTCTGCTTTCCGTTTTACTGGATTCAATAGCTTTTCGGATAGTTGAAGAAGTATGACGTTTGAGGTCTCGAATAATACCACTTAATGGGTAAGTACCATCGGAGCTAATGATTAGATGCACATGATTACTCATGATACACCATGCGCCCACTAAGAGTCCTTTGTTTTGCTGGCAGTATTTAATACTATCAATAAAGATGTTTCGGTATTCAGCACGAGAGAAAACATCAATCCATTGAATGACTGTAAATGTGACGAAATAGTAGTTTTCATCATTTTGAATTTTATAGCTTCTAGACATAGCGATAGGTTGTGAATTTGTCGAAGCTAAAAGCCTTCAAGACATTGATAATGATTCGGTGTTAATATTCATGAAGGGAAAGGAAAATAGCGGAAGTAGATACTTCCGCTATGTTTGGGTGCAAGGTGACCACGCCATGTAATGGTTGCATCAGCGTGGTGCTTAATTATTCAACCTTAATAACCTTACACCAGCGCGGGGCAGGTGGGATTCGAACCCACGACCTGGGCGTGAGAAGCGCAGAAGTAAGCGATTATTGACCATGTCTTTTGAGGTAATACTGAAGCAACCATGGGACTCGAACCCAAATCCGTAAGGATTTACCCAAAAGTAGTATGCCTAAGTTGACCTTTTCTTTAACTGGTAATTTAAAAGCTAAACCTGCTCTACCAGCTGAGCTACTGCCCCAAGTACAGGCAATGGAATAAGTTTTCATTAACCTAAAATGTTCGTAGTAACTTATTCTTGGCCTGTGTTTTTTCTTGATAAATCAAAGGTGGAAGTAATGTGCGCAATAAATTTGCGTAGTAAGAGGTGATCAACTTTTTCTTCTCCAAGGCGCATTCCTCTGCCAATCCCCCGCCATAATTGATCCATAAGGAAGCACTTCATCCACTACCTGACCCAAGCCAAATTCTTCCATCTGCCTTCTCACAGTCTGCGCATTTTTATAGGCAGAGGGCAACTCTGAAATATCGATTTCATCGGAAAAGAAACGAACATCTAACCCCTTGGTTTCTTCCTCAAAAACTTCTTGAATAGTTCTATGAGCTTGAGACTTTTTATGTTGTCTTCTACTCATATTTCTACCGGCACCATGAGGAGCAAATCCTAAGTTGTTCGCTGTGACGTCTCCTTCTACAATGAGTACAGGCTCGGCCATATTCAATGGAATTAATCGTAAGGGATTGCTCTCCGGTAAAAATGACTTGCTGATAGGAGTGGCTCCCTTGGCGTGGTAGAAGATATCATCTTCCTGAAAGACAAAATTGTGCTCATTCCAGAATCTGTTCTCCACCGAAATATTCATACGTTCTGCGATGGCATCATGGATGCAGGTATGATTTTGCTTGGTCCATGCCCGAATAATCTGTAAAGCTTCCCAATAGGTTTGTCCCTCCTTGCTATCAAAAGGAATCCATGCATTTTGCTTTAAGGTTTTAGGTGATAGCTTTTGTCGGAAACGTTCTGCAATGGCCATCCCTCTCTTGAACAATATGGCACCGGGAGCTCTGGAACCATGGTGTGTCACGACCATCGTATTGCCAGTATTTTTTGATCGACCAACAAACAGGAAATGATTACCATCGCCCTGAGTACCCAAATGCTTTCGGGCAGCCTGAATCATTTCTTTGTCATGAAGCAACGTATTGCCTTCAAAAGCCTGCAATAAATCGGATGGAAAACGAAACTGCTTATTACGATCCCTTCCACCCGGACCAAAATGGGTAACGGAATGTGCAGCATCCAAAATCAATTTTGGATCAGCTTTCCCATAGTCTGTTAGCATCACGGAACAGCAGATATCGGCACTATGCATTCCTGGGTGAATGGCATTTCTACTAGCCACGACACCGCCTACAGGAATAGTACCGACACCACCGGTTGGACAAGCATCAGGCATCACCGCCCCGTTGACTACCGTAGGCGTTTTCATGACCTCTTTCATAGTACGAAGTACACTTTCTACATTCTCCGTTTCCAGTTCATTTTCTGCCTTAATATTGACCGAAAAATTGATGGCTTCCTGATGTAGCTCCACAAAAGGTTCCGGCTTGAACTTTTGCAGGTAGGCATGTATCTCCTCTTCGGAGAGCTGATGCGTATTGATATGCATAATCGCCTCCTTAAACCAGGGAGCTGGGGTGTATCCCAGATTAATCAAGGTATGTCCATTTATTTTATAATTGTTCATGTTGTTTAATTGAGCTTCGCTCGTTCATGATGTTTAGTTGAAAAATTATAATGGTAGCAAGATGGGAGATATCTACGCAAGGTTTTTGCGTACATGAGAAAGGATTGTTAATTTGGAATGAATAGTGAACAGTTAACAGTGAACAGTGAATAATTGAAAATTAATGAGTTTTCACTGCTAAACATCATGAACGAGCGAAGCTCACCTAAACAACATGAACACAAGCCATGGCTCAAAATAAAAACGCATTAATTCGGTACAAAACGATTGATAAATGTCTGCAAAACCAATACAGGGAATGGACGTTAGACGATTTAATTGAAGCTTGCTCAGAAGCGCTATATGAATATGAGGGCAGGGATGTCAATGTGAGTAAGCGAAGTGTACAGCTAGATATACAGATGATGCGCAGTGATAAGTTGGGATATAATGCGCCTATTGTCGTATATAATAAGAAATACTACCGATACGAGGATGAGAACTATTCCATTACGGATATCCCATTGACAGGGTCTGATATGAATGTGCTGTCGGAAACGGTAGAGATGCTGAAGCAGTTCAAGGACTTTTCTTTGTTCTCGGAACTGGGGGGTATTATCCAAAAGCTGGAGGATAAGATATATGTGGAAAAGACGCGACAGGAGCCTATTATTCATTTGGATAAAAATGAAAACTTGAAGGGGCTGGAGCATTTGGATATACTTTATCAGGCTATCTTGAAGGAATTATGTTTGAGGATTACCTATCAGTCTTTTACCGCTAAAGAACCTTCTGATGTTCCTTTTATTCCTTATCTCTTAAAAGAGTTTAATAACCGATGGTTCTTGATTGGAAGACGGAAGCTTGGAGGTCCTGTCGTTACCTTGGCATTGGATCGTATGCTGGAGATAGGTTATGATTTGCAAAGAACCTATGACAGAGAGGGGTTTGATGGAGAGGAGTATTTTAAAAATACGATAGGAGTTACGGTATTGAATGAGGAGCAGCTTAAAGAGGTGCATTTGAAATTAGATGCTTACAATGCGCCATATGCCTTGACCAAACCTATACATCATTCCCAAAAAGTGGTAGAGGAGTTGGAAGACGGAAGTGTAGTGATCTCGGTAAAGGTGCATTTGAATTTTGAGTTTGATCGGATGATTCTAGGCTTTGGGGAGGGAATAGAGGTGTTGAAGCCTAGGATATTGCGGAAGAGAGTTCAAAGGAAACTGATGCGGGCAATGGAGCAATATGGACTGAATGAATAATCAAGAATGAAGAATGAAAAATGAAGAATGAAAAATTATTAATGAGGGATGGTTTGGGGTGTTAAAAAACAACTAAACATCATGAACGGGCGAAGCCCTATTAAACATTATCAACAACCTTGACGAAAGTAACCAAAAAAGAAGAATGAGAGTCGTACCTTCAACCCAACACATACATATACCATTATTTTAACCAACACATAGGATGAAAACTGACAGCCAAATTGCAAGGGAAGCAACCCTTGCGCCAATTCAAGACATCGCCAAAGCAGCAGGTATACCCACAGAAGAACTCTACCCTTTCGGTAAACACATCGCTAAGGTGCCTCATACTTTGGTGGATAAGGATAAAGTAAAACGTTCGAACTTAATACTGGTGACTTCTATTACCCCCACCAAAACTGGAAACGGAAAAACCTTAACCTCCATCGGCTTGACGATGGGCTTACAGAAGCTAGGAAAAAATGCCATTGTAGCCTTAAGGGAACCTTCCTTAGGCCCTTGCTTTGGCGTAAAAGGAGGTGCAGCTGGAGGTGGCTACGCACAAGTTCTGCCAATGGATAAGATCAACCTGCACTTTACGGGAGATTTTCACGCAATTACTTCTGCTCATAATACTATCTCAGCTTTGTTGGACAATTATCAGCATCAGAACCGATTTACAGGGGAACTACTTAAGGAAATCGTCTGGAAAAGGGTATTGGACGTGAATGACCGTAACCTACGTTCTGTAGTGACAGGGGTAGGAGGGAACCCTAATGGGGTAATGGCAGAGACCGGATTTGATATTACGGCAGCCTCTGAGCTGATGGCGATCCTCTGCTTGGCAACAGATCTGGAGGATTTGCGTCGCCGTATTGATGAAATCTTATTGGGATATACCCACGACAATCAACCATTCACTGTAAAAGACTTGGGAGTGGGAGGTGCCGTTGTGGCCTTATTGAAAGAAGCTATAGACCCTAACTTGGTACAGACTTCAGAAGGGACAGCAGCTTTTATCCATGGAGGACCTTTTGCGAATATTGCCCATGGCTGTAACTCAGTCTTGGCAACACAACTGGCGATGACATATGGAGACTATGTAGTTACAGAAGCAGGCTTTGGTGCTGACCTGGGAGCAGAGAAGTTCTTTAATATTAAGTGTCGAATGACGGGGCTAGAACCAAAAGCTACGGTTATCGTTGTAACTGTTCCTGCGCTGAAGCTACATGGAGGGGTGGATGAAAAGCAACTGAAGGAAGAAAATGTGATAGGGGTAGAAAAGGGGCTGGAGAACTTAGCAAAGCACATCGAAAATCTAAAGGCTTTCGGGCAACAAGTGGTTATTGCGATGAATCGTTTTCCCAATGATACAGCGTCGGAATTGAATGTTGTACAACAATGGGCTGAACAGCAACAGATACGTATTGCTATGCTTACCGCATTTGCAAAAGGAGGGGAAGGAGGTAAGGCTTTGGCTACAGAGGTTCTGCAGGCGATTGAGGAAGGAAGTCAGCCTTTGGTATTCAGTTATGATGAAGAAAGTACTTTACCAGAAAAGCTGGATGCCTTGGTGAGAAATATTTACGGAGGAGAAAAGGCCGTACTGGAAGGACATGCCTTGCTAATGCTCAGAAGAATTCGACGTATGGGGTTGGAGCACTTGCCGGTCTGTGTGGCAAAAACACAATTCTCCTTCAGTGATAACGCCAAGGCTACAGGAGTGGCGAAAGGATTTAAGATTGCCTTTGATGATTTGATTATCAATAAGGGGGCAGGGTTTATAGTTGCCAAAGCAGGAACGATTATGCGTATGCCGGGCTTGCCAAAGGTTCCTTCGGCAATGCAGATTGAGGTAGTCGATGGGGAGATTGAAGGGTTATCTTGAAAGGTAAAAGATAAAAGATAAGAGGTAAGAGGTAAAAGGTATAAAGGAGACTGCTTACTTTTTACTCTAATGATACAATGTAGGCCCTTGTCCTACAGACCGTGCCTGAGGCACAATACCGTAAACTTAAGCTAAATACTAGTCCTAGAGAGGACGCAAAGACCAGTGCTGCACGTTGAGAAGGAACAGTACTGCAAAATCTCAACGTGCGAAGCACATCTCAATGGAGCGCAGCTCCACTCAACGGCACGCAGTGCCCTCAACAAAGCGGGTTGGTAGTATGATGGTGATTTATTCCATCTTAATTAAAGCGATATTTCCCAGAAGGTTACTGAATTTGATAATTCCGAGATTATGGGATTTCAGGGGAGGTATTGAAAAAGTGTTTAAAAGGCTCATAATCAGGGTTTATGTAATGTTTTTTCATTTAAATATGATAAAAATCATTAAGAAATGTTGACTTAATGCATAAACTCCCGTTTTTTTGTGGCTGAATTAATGGAATATATGGGAATATTCTAGTTTTCTGTACGCAAAATCATAATTTTAAATAACTTTTTCTAATATGTCATCAACTGCAACACTTGCAAAGACCTCTGCGCAAAACATTTGGGGGGGAGGTAAAGAGCCGATGAAAGCCAGTTATGGAAAACTAATGATGTGGTTTTTCTTGCTTTCGGATGCTTTTACATTTTCGGCGTTTTTGATCGCTTACGGTGTAGTAAGATTTATGCACCCAGCATACGAAGGGTCTTTTGATGCCTTCCAATTTGCGACCAGTTCAGAAGATCTGTATTGGCCAATTCCAGAAAAGGTATTCAACGCATTCCCTTTCATGCACGGGATCGACATGCCATTGGTATTCGTAGGGTTGATGACCTTCATTTTGATCTTGAGTAGTGTGACCATGGTACTAGCGGTAGAAGCTGGCCATAGAAAGTCTCAGAAAGAGGTAGAAAAATGGATGCTATGGACTGTAATTGGTGGTATTGTTTTCTTGGGTTGTCAGGCTTGGGAATGGTCTCACTTTATTGCTGGATCAGACGAAGGTGTGATCAGAGACGGTCTTCAGATCTTTGGAGCGAACCTATTGGAGAACCAATATGGACCTCAGCTATTTGCGGATTTCTTCTTCTTCATTACTGGATTCCACGGACTACACGTATTTAGTGGGGTGATCCTAAACATTGTGATTTTCTACAATGTAGTAATGGGAACTTATGAGAAGAGAGGACACTACGAAATGGTAGAGAAAGTAGGACTTTACTGGCACTTTGTAGACCTTGTATGGGTATTCGTATTTACCTTCTTCTACTTGGTGTAATTCGTAAAATTATTGGAGACAATCTTAAAATAACGATACCTTATGGCACAACATGATGCATCGCTTTCTCAGGAAGAGATCAAAAAAGCGAACGTAAAGAAAATATGGACCGTAGCCGGTATTCTGGCATTGGTGACCACAATCGAATTTATTTTGGCATTTGCTTGGCCTGACGGCATGGATAGAACAATGTTGAACATCTTGTTCATCCTATTGACGTTGGTAAAAGCCTTCTATATCGTTGCTGAGTTTATGCACTTGAAGCACGAAGTGAAGTCTTTGATGTGGGCAGTGATCTTGCCAATGGCCTTCTTAGGTTGGTTGTTGGTAGCACTTTGGAAAGAAGGACAAGAGATTGTAGACGCAATCCTTGCAATCTTTGCATAAGGTCTAGAGTAGCAATTGCTATTTATCATAATGGTTTAGTAACTTTGCACAGCAAGTTGCTAAACCATTTTTTATTTCTGGAAGTTTACTCTCAAAGTATAGTTCCAGAAGGGGATACTTGCCGTGCAATGAACTACTAAACAAACAAGCAGATGAAAACAGCAGTAAAGGTTACGATTTTAGCAATAGCATTTGGGATTCCCATCCTGATCTTATTATACCTTAATATTTTTGGAGAAAACCAGTACGAGTTGGAGATGATTAATCCCACGGAATTGAAAGTATACTCCATGAAGGCGGTGAACTGTGAGCCTAATGAAGTGGATAGCATTCACCGTATACCAGACTTTGCCTTTATTAATCAAGATCGTGACACTGTGACAGCTGCTGACTATGAAGGAAAGATTTATGTTGCGGACTTTTTCTTTGCGACTTGTCCCGATATCTGTAAGATCATGACCAATGAGTTGATTCGTGTGCAGCAACGTTATAAAGAGAATCCGGATATCAAGATTCTGGCACATACCGTCACTCCTGATAAGGATACCCCGGAAGTATTAAAGGCCTATGCTGAAAACTACAGGGCAGACTTGAATATGTGGAATTTTGTGACAGGAGAGAAGGAAGCAATTTACGAGCAGGCACGTTGTGGTTACTTTGTAGTGGCAAAGCCTGACGAGAGCAATCCAAATGATTTTATTCACAGTGATAAGCTCATTCTGGTAGATAAAGAGAAGCGTATCCGTGGTTATTATAGTGGTACAGACCCTGAGGATGTAGATCGCTTGATTACGGAGATAGCGTTATTGTTGAAAGAATACGAGAAATAAATTAGTTAGGAGTTAGGAGTTAGGAGTTAGGAGTTAGAAATTATTATTAGTTTACTTTTTTGAAAGTCAAACTCCAAACTCCAAACTCCAAACTCCAAACTCCAAACTCTTAAAACAGCGGCCTTCTACTCTGTCGCTGCCATTTCAAGTCTTGCAGTACCGATGACTTCACGTTAATATTGATGCTATAGCTTTGGTTTCGACCGAAGGGTACCCAGTTTAAGGTCATTTGCCAGCAGTGAAGGTCACGATTGATATTGATTTGGGTAGAGGTAAACTCATTTTCCTCAATATCATAAGCTGTAGTATATCCCACCTTCCATTTCGGAGTAAGACTAAGATCACCTCTCAATCGAATATTTTGTGTAGGTCTAAGCTCTTGTAGACCTGTTCGGCTAATGTTATAGATATAGTTGACGCTTAAGCTCCAGGGTACCTCAAAGTTGATGTAATCACTTGGATTACGGCGTATATCTTCAATGATTAACTCTTCGGTTTGATTCTTCGGTTCGTATTCCTCCAATTTTTCTTCCGCTTTGTCTTGAAAGTTCTTTGGAGAGAAGCGAGCACCGATAGAGATGTTCATCTGTGTTAATCGAGCCAACTTCCCTTCTGTTCCTAATAAGAAATCATTGGTTTTTACAGAAGAAAGGATTGTTTCCTCTCCCGTAATAGGGTCTACAGAGATGGAGGTCGGTACATAGCGGTAAGGATCAAAGGTACTGGCAAAGCTGACGTCAAAGATATTGAATAAGCGAGTACGTGCTCTCAATGATATATTGGAGAGGTTCAGGGAGTCTCTAGCAAAATCATAGGATGAACTAAGGGAGAGGTCATCCACTAGTTTGATCTTCTCTGCTTTTTCTTCATCTTCCTTCCTCTTTTTCTTTAACTCAAACTGGTTGGATACGCTAAAACTCATATTGGCACTTTGACCTACTGAAGGACTTCCTCCTAAAGCACCAGAAGAACGCCATACCTGAGAAGAAGAACCGTTTTCATTGGTTTGTACCTCTTGGTAAAAGTCAAAATCCGGAGATCCAAAGTCTGGACGGAAGCTCATACTGACTGTTGGACGAATCGCTTGTCGAAGTCTGGCACCATTCGTAAAGTCATAGAACATATACATGTTGGTACTAACGGAAGCACTTGTACTGAACTCATAATAGCGAGCAAAGGAAGAAATAGTGTCTACTTCCACGGCTCCTTCTGCACCATTCCAGGTATAATCATACTTGTTTGGAACCCAGTACTCAGTATAGTTGGCAGACGGAGTGACGTTGAAATACTTGAGTACGGTGAAGTTGGTCGATATAGGAATGTTATGGGTAATATTATATCGGAAGTCGTCAATATAATCCCCAAAGTTCAGGAACAAGTCTGGTAACAATTCATCTTCCCCTAGGCCCGCATTGGGATCGATCTCTGTGTCATTTTGAACAACAGGAAAAGGAAAACTAGAAGTCGGAGGGTCGTTGGTGATTTCTCCATTGAAACGTCCCGTATAAGATAAGTTAAGTTGTGATAAAATATTCTGACTTCTTTTAAATAGTCCTGCAAAAGGTCGAATTCTACTTAAAGCAACACTTAAATCGGGGTTGATACTAGCTTCTCCTGTCGTTAGGTTTTGGTTGTGACGTAAACTACTGTTGGCGGATAAAGTGGCATTGCCAATAGTGAAGTTATTAGAGTATCGAATACTGGAGTTGGTAGAGGCCTGTACCCTGTCGTTGACATCGTAGGAGTTGTTTTGGTTAAAGTTACTAGAGGCCAAATTGACACTAGCACTGAAGCGGGAAGATCCATACGTTTGTTGAGTGTGACTCCATATCAGGCGATAATCCTTGGAGGTTGTGGAAGTACCGTCATCTTGTTGCCTAATATTATTCGCATAGTCAAAGCCAAAGTTTCCTGAAAAACTATAGCGTTTACGGTAATTGACCTTAGAGGATACATTCCAGCTTCCTAGGGTGAAAATAGATCCTGTAAGGGTTAGTGTCACATAATCATTAATTCCCCAGAAGAAGCCACCATTCTCTAGCGCAAACCCTCTTTCCCTAAATTCTCCATACCCTGGTAAGATAATCCCAGAGGAACGTTTGTTTTGTGCTGGAAATAGTCCCAAAGGAAAGCCAATAGGCAGTGGAATCTCGTTAAGCTCAAACAAGAAAGGTCCAGTCACGTAGTGTTTACGAGGAACAATTTTCATGCGTTTACTTCGGATGCCGTAATGTGGATGCTCCAGTGTACAGGTAGTATAGACGTTGTCCTCCATATAGATAGACTCCTTAGGGGTCTTCTTGATGACACCACTCTGGATAATGGCATCTCCTTCTTCGGTTACAATCCCCTTGATAATCCCTTTATTGGTTTTGTAGTTGAAGAGCATTTCGTTGGCATTGTAAGTCTTGCCGCTTTCCTTGAAGACGGGACGTTCTACGTAATTCCCGACAGAGTCAGTGATACCATAAGCTTTGACTGTAGAGGTAGTATAAGCCATTTCAATTTGGCCGGCCTTGAGTTCTCGTTCTCCAAAAACCACCTTGGCATTTCCTGTAAGGTACATGAGCTGTCGCTTGAAGTCCAGACGGCTACTATCAGAGTCATAATCGATCCCCGTATCCAATAAGCCTTTAGGTTTTTCCAGAGCTCCGGCACCTCCTTTTTTGAATTTATCGAATAGCTCATGGACTTGCTCAGGGCCTTCTAAAGCTGCTTCTTCATTAAATTCATAAGCAATATCGACCAGGTACTCAAAAACGGGGTCTTCAGGAGTAAACTCTTCCCATAGCGATTGGTCCTCAGCCAGCAAGGCTTTGTCTAGTTTGATGAATGCCTGCACCCTTTGTTCTTCGGCCATCTCTTCCATGAGATCTAGTTTATAACGATCCCCTCGGAATATAGGCTTGTTGGCAAAGTTCCCTAAGCCGACACTTAATTGTTTCAGTGATTCATTATCGGCCTTTTTATTCATTTCCTTTACCGTAAGGTATAACTCACGAACGGCAGCTTTTACTTTGGCGGTATCTTGCTCTTGCGTAATGACAATATCATTACTTGTTGTTGTGGAAAAAGTAGAGGCATTGGAGAAGCCAATAGAAAGTAGGGTCATCCCCCACATGAGTAAGGTGACTTTGATAATGTTAAGTTGAGGAAGCAATCTCAAGTTCGTTATGGATGATCTATGAAAAAGTAAAACTCTCAAACCTTTTACTGGTAGTTTTAGTAGTATATATGTTCTTAGCTGAAGAGGTAATTAGACGAAAGGTCTGACTTACACAAGAAATTCTCTTTTTAATTAACGAATTTAACACAAGCTAGGAGATTTAGCACAATATTCGCACTTGAATCATTAATAAATGTAAATCTAAAGGGAGGTGGGTAGGAATATTTTTTTAAAAAATTGAAAATTATACCTTAAATCTGTTTATATATTCGAAACCCTTTTAAATTGCAATTTCGTATAACTACATGATGTGCTTTCTGGAAAAGACCAAATAAAGGTACATCGTATAAGAAGTGAACAGATAGAACCAGAAAGTAAAAAGCTAAGAATTAGTCATAAAAAACTATAACCAGACGTGACGAAAGAGATCAAAGTTGGAGTGTTTACCCTGATTGCTGGGGCAATCCTATATATCGGATTTAATTTTTTGAAAGGTGTGGATGTATTTTCATCAGAGAACACTTACTATGTGGTCTATGATAATGCAGCAGGGTTATTGGAATCCAATACCGTTCAGCTCAATGGTTTTCAGGTGGGAACTGTAAGAGATATTAAAATTTTACAAGACAAAGGAAATAAGATAGGAGTAGAGATCGCTATTGATAAGGCTTTGCGCTTACCTAAAAATACCGTAGCGAAATTATCGGATAACGGTCTTTTGGGAGAGAAAATGGTGGATCTTGATATTCCTCAATCCAAAGGAAATGTCACCTACTTAGAAGGTGGTGATTATATCAAAGGAGAGATTGAAGAGAATATATTGTCTTCTATCCAAAAGAAGGCAGATCCTTTGATTGGCTCTTTGAAAGTAACCATGGATAGCGTGCAGCAGATGATGGAGATCTATGCTCAGGTTGGATTGGAAGCACAAAAGACATTAGTGACCACACAGCAACTGATGGCCGCAAATCAATATAAAATTAATCAAACTGTCTCAGGACTACACCTATTAGTGGATAACCTGAATAAGGATATTCCTGCACTGATGAATAATATTAATTCGATTACCGATACGGTGAAAAGTGCGCAGTTGAGTGAGACGATCGCTTCAACCAATGAAACATTGAAATCTTTGCAATCCACACTGAAGGCTGTCAATGAAGGAGAGGGGACCCTGGGCAAGCTTATGAAAGAGGAAGCATTGCATGATGAGATGTTGACAACTATGAAAGATCTGGATGCTTTGTTAATTGACTTTAGAGAATACCCTAAACGATACGTGCACTTCTCGATCTTTGGAAAAAAACACATTCCATATAAAGGAGAGGAGACTGCACAAGAAACGGAAAACGTTAAATCAACTAAATAATTCAACATGACTGGAAGTGAACTGATTGCTCTTGTCAGAGAAAAGGAAGTAATGCAGGCGATTATGGACCTGAAAAAAGACTTCCTTAAAGTAGATGATAATTTTATGGATATGGGAGATTCTGAGTTTATTTCTCTTATCCTCTTGGCTCCTTCTATTGGAGTAGCCCTTGCCAACGGAAGTGTAAGTCTTTTTGAGGAGCTTACCTTGAACAAAAAAGCAAGAAAGTTGTCCAGAAGAAGCTTTTTCTTAAATTCTGATCCTATTACCCCTGCCGTAGAATACTTGATTAAGAATTTCCCTGAGTGGGAAGATCGCTTCTATGAAGTAATCAAGGTGACCATGCACTCTTCCCTAAAGAAGAATAATGTGATTCTGGAAACACTGAAAAACCCAGACGCATTAACGGGAGATATCAAAAGGGATATCCTGAATGCGCCTTTTATCTTTGTGAAGTTTCTTTCTTTCCTATTCCTGGAAGAAGATGATGACCTGATCAATGAGCGTACCATTAACAAGGTAGAGTTGGAGAAAATTTTGGAGATTGGTCGTAAACTAGAAATTGATAACGTGCCAATTTTTGAGGCATTCTGTTATACGTTTACCGTAAGGGAGAATAAGTAATATCTTGCGATTATCGTAAACGAAAAAAGATCACCACCAAGGTGATCTTTTTTCGTTTAGGCAGTTTTTAAGATCTTTTCTACCTTTGTACATATGGTGTGTCAGGTTCATCTTGCCATAGGTTGTTGCTTATCGTTTATATTTTTTAAGGGATGAACAATAAACGAATAAGATAGTTCCAACCTTGATGACCATAGAGTAGGTAGTCATTTGATTAGTGATCACCTTATACCTTTTACTTATTACCTTTTACCTTAAGCCATGTCTTCTTCCATCGATATATTGAACGATTTTTCTTTGAGACGTACTGCAAGCCGTACGCAGATTCTGGATATTTTCACCAAGCATAAGGAGGCGCTCTCTGAGAATGACCTTGAGCTGAGAATAAATGGAATGTGTGATCGGGCAACGATCTATCGTACCCTAAAAACCTTTACAGAAAAAGGGATTCTGCATAAAGTGATTGATGAGAATAATATTGTAAAGTATGCTCTTTGTGATCATTCTTATTGCTCGGAACGGGAACATAACCATGATCATGTACACTTTAAATGTCAGCAGTGTGGCAAGACGATTTGCATGAATGAGATTGCTATTCAACATGTTAAACTGCCTGTGGGATTTAAAGCCTTAGAAGCTAACTTTTTGGTGATCGGTGTTTGCGACCAATGCAACAATGCGTAAGGGCGCCCCGACTTAAAATATAAGGTAGTAGGTAATAAGTAAAAGGTTCCTTATCCCTTTTTAGTACTTCAGGTTAATCTTGTCGTTGTCTGCGGAATAATATACAGCTTATTGTTTATCGCTTATCGTTTATAAACAATAAGCGATAACCCATTACATGGCGTCTTTAAACATAAAATGCGACTTCTTCAATCTTAACTACTATAGTTACCTTATACCTCCAAACGAACCAACTCATCACTCATCACCCATAATTCATAACTATTCCCTGTTCACTGCCCACTGAACATGCAACCCTTCCAATTTTTTGCGGTCTATTAAAATAGCTCCCTTAGATAAGTACTTAGGGAGTGAAGAAACTTTTGCAACAAATCCACAGACATGTTACCACAGGTTGTCCAACGATGTATGGAAGGGGACCGGAAGGCCCAATATGAATTGTATCAGCAATATGCCAAGGCGATGTTCAATATTTGTGTTCGTATGACCAATAATATTGAGGAGGCGGAGGACTTATTGCAGGAAGCCTTTATCAAGGCATTTGCTAATATCCAATCTTATAAAGGAGATGCCACATTTGGTGCATGGCTCAAGCGTATTGTGGTCAATCAATGTATTAATCATCTCCACAAAAAGAAAGTACAGTTTGACAGTCTGGATGATATGTATCAAGAACCTGCAACGGATACGTCGGAGGTTGATCAGGAACAATATGATATCCATAGAATCCGAGAGGCTATACAGTTGCTTCCAGACGGATATAGGGTAGTCTTTTCTCTTTACTTATTAGAAGGATACGATCATGTGGAAATAGCAGAGGTCTTAGGAATCTCAGTATCTGCCTCCAAGTCACAGTATAGCAGAGCCAAAACAAAGCTGAGACAATTGTTAAACCTTTAACCTTCAGTATATGGATCAGTTGGAGAAATTTATCATCAAACATCAGGAGGCGTTGGAGGTATATACACCATCCTTGATGAGTAGAGAGCGTTTCAACAGTTTGCTGGAAGATGGTTTGTCGGCACAAACCTTTGTGGAAAAGGGTAAACTGAATAAGCAAGAACCTTCTCAATCCTCGTGGCGATCGATTCGGACAACCTTAAGGGATGAGCAATCCTGGGAAGATCACATCAAGGAGCAGCAGAATGCATTGGACGTATTACAGCCTTCAGATAAGTTATGGACAAAGATAGAAGGAGAGTTGCCGGCCTTTGAGAAGACCGATGCTATTCAGGATACAGAAAGTACAGCAACCAAGGAAACAGGGAAGACAATCGCAATAAGTATACGTCAATTATGGCAATATGCTGCGGCTGTGATCTTGGTAGGATTTGGACTGGGGTATACGTTTCAGTTTTGGATGGGAACCGGGCAGTCTCCTATTTTACCAAAGGAGATTGTAGAAGCAGAGCGACATTATACTTCTCTGATAAGTATGAAGCAACGATATGTACAAACCTTGCCTTGTAGTGACCCTCGATTATTGAGTGACTTTGAACAGGAACAACAGTTGCTGGAAGATGGGTTTGATGAGCTTAAACAAGAAGCTGTAGAGCAGCAGGGGGCTCCTATGGTATTAGAGGCAATGATACAGAACCTACAGTTACGAATTGCTTTACTCAATAAGCAAATCAGCATTTTGGAACAATTAAAAAACAACGATAAAGTAGAAGACGATGAAGAAGATATATCTATTTAGTATGCTTTTGCTCTTGGGGGTGATTTCCGCTCAGGCACAAGAAGAACAAACCAAAACCTTTCAGTACAATCATAAGGTAGATAAAAGTGACTTATTGTCGATTGATAACCGTTTCGGGAATGTGGTAATCGCTACAAATGATGGAAAAGAAATTGATATCAAGGTAGAGGTAAAGGCTTGGGCTAGTTCAGCCAAGAAAGCACAAAACATCTTGGATGATATAGAGATTTCAGAAAGTATCTCAGGAGGCAGGTACCTTTATCAAACGACTATACATGGAGGAAATGGCAGTAACAACCGTCAAGGATATGAGATTAATTATCATGTGAAAATGCCGAAAGCATTGGCTTTGGATCTGGAGAATAAGTATGGGAATATTTCTATGGAAGATTATACCGGAAAGCTTAGTCTTGAATTGGGATATGGTCAGCTTTATGCCAAAAAACTGGAAACCGAAGAGTGTAAACTAGAAATTAAGTACAGCAAGGCTTCCATTGACTACTTGAAAGGAGGAAATATAGAGTCTAAATATTGTAGCTCGTTCGATATTCAAGAGGCTGGAAACTTGGACTGGGAGGATAAGTATGGCTCGGCCTCTATTGGTAAAGTTCATCAGCTGAAAGGAGAAAGTGCCTATTCCAAACTAAAGATTGGAGAATTAACAGGTGTGTTGTCTTGGGAAACGGATTATAGTTCGCTTAAGGTGGATCGTATAGCGACATCTTTTACCGATATCCGTGTAGATTCTTCTTATGGAGGAGTGCGTCTTAATTTTGATAAGGATACTGCTTTTGACTTTGCGGTCACTACCAAGTATGGAGGGTTCAGTACTACACTAGAAGGATTGGATATTATGAAGGAATATGAGAAAAATACTAGTGGAGAGTACGAGGGATATAGAAATAAGAAGAATACGGGCAAGAGGGTAGAGGTAGACTCTCGTTACGGAAGTGTCCGTTTCTCAGACTAACATTATTGTTGAGTCCATTACATGGCGTCGGTTACGCCGCTGGTTGAGTGGCACATAGTGCCACTCAACCAGCGGCGTAAGCTGCCTCAACCTAGCTGCAATATTCTTTTACAGCATCCCTTATACGCATAAAAGTTTCTTGCATTAGCTCCTCATCTTCTTCCAAAAGTGTGACTCTAAACCCTTGCAAATCGGAAGCAAAGGAGGACACAGGAACCACACAAACGCCCTTGGAAGCCAAAAGGTAATAGACAAAACGTTTGTCCAAAGGCATATCAGGTTCTTGGGCTAACCACTGTTCCATCAGTTCAGCAACTTCAGGATTGTCAATTTCGATGGACTGCCCTTCTTTTAACGCATCATCTTTGAAGATAATGGTATTGTAGAATGCCCCGTAGGTCTCATTGAAGTAGAGTTGAGGAAGATCTTCCAATAACTCTTTAATTAATTTACTGCGCTTACCAATTTCTTCGTTCATTTCGTTTCGATAGGATTGGTATCGCTCATCTCCCATAATTCTTGGAATGGCCATTTGAGGAAGCTTGGTCGCACAAACCTCAATCATCTTGGCGTTGTCCAAGGTCTGGCACAGCTTTTCAAACTGCTCATCCTTATCTCGATTATAGTACTCCATCCAACCACAACGAGAGCCCGGCCAAGGGAACTCTTTAGAGATTCCTTTCATGGCAATACCGGGAACATCCCCTATGTATTCTGCCAATTGGAAGGCTTCTGCTCCATTGTATGTAATGTTGGAATAGATCTCATCACATACCAGAAACAAGTCAAATTCCTTGGCGATAGCAACAAAGCGCTCCAAGATCTCTTTAGGATAAACCATACCGGTAGGATTATCTGGGTTGATAATCAATATACCTACGATATTGGGGTTATACTTGACCTTAAGGTAAAGGTCATCCATATCAGGATACCAGTTATTCTTAGGGTCAAGCTTATAGGTTAAGGGGTGAGCATTGGCGTGCGCCCCTTCTGCAGAAGAGTGTGTAGAATACGCAGGGGAAGGACCTATGATTCTTGAGGCAGGAATAAGGAACTGATAGAGCTTAGCGATAGCATCTCCTAACCCATTGAAGAATAGGATATCGTTTGCCGTGATTTGAGCACCTCCCAATGCATTGGTACGCTCAGCCAAAAACTGACGCGTTTGTAGTACTCCTTTAGAATGACAGTAGCCGTAGGCTGTATCTTCTTGAGCGAGTTGCTGTATAGTTTCTTTCATCCAGGGAGCCATTTGGTGGTGCTTTTGAAAAGGGTCACCAATATTTTCCCAGTAGATTTTTTGTCCTAGCTGTTGGAGCTGTTCTGCTTTTTTTACGATACCCCGAATCTCGTAACTTAGTTCGTTGGCACCTTGTCGTAGTAATTTCTGTCTCATATGGAGTGTGTTAGTTTAGTAATTTTCTTCTTTAGAGCGGATTCTCCAAATAGAATTACGAAAACTACTAAATATTCCAAAGCGATCAAACCCATATGCTCTTCATAGTTTTGTTGTTGATAAGCATAATAGGAAAGAATGACTAAGGCAGACCATATCAGGGCATACCACTGACGGGTAAAAACACTAAAAAAAACAAGGGTAACAATATACCATGGATGTACAATGGTTGCCATCAGGAAAAAGGCCGTTAAAGCCATTTGCCATCGCTTGATAAGGGTATCGAAGCTGATGGGACGTTTTAAGGCCGTCCAAAAGACAAAAATAACGGTGAATAGAGATAATAATGGTCCGGCTATCTGTATGATATTATATCCCTTTACTTGATAGCCAATGGCTCGGACCACGTAATAAATAGAAGCATTGAACTCAAAACGTTGGAAGTAAAGATCGAGGCTATCCAGAAACCCAAGAAGCATGGAAAGGTCTAGCAAAGGTAGCCATGCAAGTAAGCAGAATACACCCACAGTACTGTAAAAGCGCCAAAGGGTAAGATTTTTTAATACCGTAATAATAGGTTTCATGTAGGTCCTTGCCTGAGGCAAGGGGTCACGGTAGAATACCTTGTATCGCAAAAAGAACGGAAGAAACATCAATGGCAGCAGTTTGGCAGATATAGCCATTGCCAGCCAAAAAGCACTTAGGGTAAATTTTCTTTGGTATAAGTAATAAAGACTTCCACTTAGTCCCAATACCATCCACCCCTCCGGGTGCATATTACCACTGAGCTCGACGATAACCAGTGGGTTTAAGGCGTATAGAAGAATTCGATGGGCAGGAAGTGATAATTGATGCAATAACTGATAGATAAAGTAAAAGCTTAGTAACTCTGCTAGCAGGTACGTTGCCTTCATAAACAGAGTACTGTAGAATACATCTCCAGAAGAATAGAAGAGTCCTCCAAACCAAAACCACAATTGGCATAAGGGGGGGTAGATCGAAAAGTAGTCTGGGGAGTTAAGCTGTTCAAAGAGAAAGGTATCCAATCCTTCTGCTGGTGAAAGTGTCTGCATCCAGAAGGAGGGAGTGTGGTGAAAAGGATTCTCTCCAGCCTGTAGGAGCAAGCCGTCCCATAAGTAACGATAGAGGTCATCCGAAAGCCCCGGAACGGCGGGAAGTAATAGAACCCGAAAGGCAATACTACTGAAGAGAAGTATTTTCCAATCTGTTTTTTGAATAAGTAGAAAGGCGTACATTAGAAATAAGCCTCCCCATATACTGGAAAGAAGTAGGAAGTTTGTTCGTTCGACTTCATAGCCTAATTGATAATAACCCCAAGTGGAAAGAAGTAAAAAGACACCGGTGAGCATTGCTTTTCCTGTGCCAAATAATTTTAATAAAGGAGAAGAGATGTTCATCAAAAAAAAACCTTTTAGGTTTGTGTTAGTTCACTACAGTCTATACTGTTTTGTAGTAAAGGTAGCAAGATTATTGTATTCTCGTTGCTTTTGCTTTTTATTGATTAGCGAGACCATTTCATAATTTTATGTCACTCACAAAAAAAGAGTTATTCAACCTCTACCTACTGGCAGGGGTTAGTTTTACCAATATATTAGATTTTATGGTGATGATGCCGTTAGGACATGAGTTCCAGACGCGCTTCTCCTTGACGCCTCCCATGTGGAGTATGGTTATATCCTCTTATACTTTTGCGGCAGGAATCTCAGGGCTGGTCTCTATATTTTTTATAGATCGTATCGAGCGTAAGAAGTTTTTGTTAATGCTCTACGGAGGCTTTCTGGTAGGAACATTGGGGTGTGCTTTTGCCTTTGATTATTACTCCTTGATGGGTGCCAGGGCATTTACAGGAGTATTTGGAGGGATTATCAATGCCTTATTGTTTGCCATTATCGGAGATATGATTGTTCCACAGTTGAGAGGGAGAGCCATGGGGATTTTGATGATGGGCTTTTCTGGAGCTTCAGCATTGGGAGTGCCTTTTGGATTGTACTTTGGGGTGACTTTTTCCTGGAGAGTGCCTTTTATTAGTATTGTCTTGATTGGTATGGTGATTTGGGTATTGTTGTATCGTAACCTACCGACGATGCCTCATATCAGTCAGGCTGCTCGGGATACCGTAAAGGAACTGAAGAAAATGTTGAAAAATAGCAATCAATTGATTGCACTGGGAGCGATATTCCTTTTGTTCTTTGGACACTTTATTGTGATTCCTTTTCTAGCCCCTTATATGGTGGTGAATGTGGGTTTTAAGGAGCAAGATCTTACCTGGATTTATTTGATTGGAGGAATTGCAACCATCTTTAGTTCTCCATTGGTGGGGAAACTTTCGGACGATTACGGGAAGTTTAAAATGGTAGCACTTCTTTCGTTGACGGCTATGATTCCTATGTGGTTGGTGACCCATTTGGAGCCTACCCCTATTCCTTTAGTGTTATTTTATACAACATTGTTCTTTGTTAGTGGTAGTCGCTTTATACCTAGTAATGCATTGGTGTTGAGTACAGCTCCCCCTCAACAGAGAGGCGTATTCATGAGTGTGCGTACAGCCATGCAACAGTTTGCTTCTGCATCAGCCTCTTTCCTGGCAGGGTTTATTGTTACGATGAGTGCAGAGGGTTTTTATCAGAACTATGAAGTGACGGGATATCTTGCGATTGGGATTACGTTCCTTTCTGCAATTGCCTTGAAAATGATTCAGGAAAAATATTAGTAGCATCACCCTCGTCCCAGGCGCAATGCCGTGAACTTAAGCCGAAAGTAAAAAGGTAGAAACTGGTCGTAGCGTCCACGCTACGACCTGCAGCGGGTTTGCACTACGTTCTCTATATGTACTATTTCCTTAAGTTGAAGACATTATGCCACGTAAGCAACTTCAACAGTCACGGAGCAATAGAGGAGGTACTTTCTTCGCAGATGATGATCTTCTGTGCAGTTTCCTGATAATTGGAAAACCAAAGGATCGCATACTTTTCTCCAATGGATAACCCTATACTCTTCCATTCTATTGCAGACCAATTTTTTTGATTTAATACCATAGTCATTGCTTGACTGGATGTTTTCAGTTGATGGATGACCTCTTGTGCATTCATATTTTCCTCATGTAAGGAAAGCACCACCTCAAATCCTTTCGCTGGGTAATCGATCAGTTCATGAGGTTTGCTGATAACACAGGACCAATCAGGTTTAGAGGCTTCGATACAACAGTTAGTAACTCCTTCTACCTGATACCAGCTATAAGGTAAACAGGGGCCTTCGGGTACATGATTCAAGTTGAGATCGGCGAGGTGTGTTTGAGCAACATAGGTCAATCCCTGGGCGTATTGTAATACGGGTAAATCTTGCTTGCTGCGTATTTCATTGATAAGAAAAATAAGTTTATGGTCTTCTTTACTGATACAAGTATTGGTATAGGATTGTCCTTTTAACGTATGGAAACAGAGACAATAGAGTAGCGTTAGTAAAACAGTATGATGGGTCGGGTAACTCATGGCAATTGTCAATCTATTAGTTTGGCGTTATAGTGATCTTTGATTTGTTCTTTTGTAAAAGTAATAAATAAGAAGGCAGATATATTATTACGTTAGACTAAAGTCAAAAATATATCTTTTGCAAGAATGCTATTGTAGTATAACAAGGCTTTGTGTAACTTGCTGAATAATCATCAGATTGCTTGCTAATTAAAACCAACAGAGCCGACCGCAGTGCGTGCATTTTTTAGAAGGATAAACCTCAAAAACTATGGTAGCTGTAGAAACCAATAAAACGAACATACTACTTAGGGATGTCTTCATTTCTTATGGGAGAGGGGAGAGTATGGCCCTTGTTGCTCGCCTACATCAACAATTGATGTTGGAAGGCGTCAATGTGTGGTTTGATAAGGTGAATATTGCCCATGGGGAAGATTATCAGTTGCAGATTGACCATGGTATTGAACGGGCTGATAACTTTATTTTTGTAATAGCCCCCCATTCTATCCGTTCTATTTATTGCCTGATTGAGTTGGGACATGCCATTAAGTTTGGGAAAAGAATTATTCCTATTGTGCATGTGATGCCAGACTCAGGCGATTGGAAGCATGCCGTGAATGAATTGAGGGCAGAAGGAAAAGCTTCACAGGCTAAGGAGGTGGAGAGTTGGCTAGAGGTATTATCCAAGACGGACTGGATCTATGCCAGGGAGCATTTGGGAGATATAAAAGTGTATAACCAATGGAGAGAAGATTATGAAAACCATTGGAAAAAGCACGATAACCTAGTTTACCTGAATGAATGGAAATGCCCTATTCAATGGAGTGTGATTGATGAACTTGAGGGGGTCATTCAGAAAATAGAAAGTATTATAAAGGTTGAGCAGGCTTATGTTCAATAGCATACCCGTATTCTAGAGAAAGCCATTAGCTGGCTGGAAAATAGCAAGGACCCCTCTTTCCTATTGGTAGGACAAGAGCGTATGGAGGCTGAGAAATGGCTATTGCATAAGTTTGATGCAATTACAGTTCCTTGTGTACCTTCGGAGTTGCATACATTCTATCTGGCAGAGAGTCGTAAGAATGGCGAAAACCTTTATACTGATGCCTTTATCTCTTACTCTAGAAAGGTATCCTCCAAGATGCAGGAAGTGCGAGCTTTTTTGCATCGTCATTTAGTGACCACCTGGATAGACCAAGAGGATATTCCTAAAGGAGAATCTTATAATGATGAGGTACAGAAGGGGATTGAGCAAGCCGACACTTTTGTGTTTTTGATTTCTCCGGAAACCATAGCTTCAGAGGCTTGTCAGAAGGAGTTGCGTTACGCTTTTCTTTTACAAAAGAAAGTGATCCCGGTGATGGTAAAAAATACTCCGGATGAGGAGTTACCTAAACCTATTCGGGATTTACAATATATTGATTGGAAGATGCAGAAAGAGTCCTTGCCAATAGAGCTATTGGAAGACAAGGATTACTTGAATCAGCATAAGCATATCTTGATCCAGGCCCTAAAATGGGAGAAGCTTAATCACAATAATGCTATTCTATTGAGAGGGCATGCACTGGATCGTGCCTTGGATTGGCTGGAAGGAGCTAAAGACCGAAAGAAGAACAAGCCTACCAAAATACAGAGAGACTTTATTCTGGAAAGCGACCAGAAACGTAATGAACTGGATTATGAGGTATTTATCTCTTATTCCAGAAAAGATAGCCGTTTTGTTAGACAGCTAAATAATGACCTGGAGGAAAGGGGAAAGACCACCTGGTTTGACCAAGAGAATATTCCTACTGGAGCCAAAGATTTCTGGGAAGAGATCAAAAAGGGAATTGCAGCATCCATGAACTACCTTTTTGTGATTTCTCCTGATTCTATTAATTCTGAGTATTGTGTACAGGAGGTGGAATATGCGGCATCCTTAGGGAAGCGTATCATTACCATTAATTATGAGGATGCTGACATAGAGCAGTTCCCGAAGCAATTAAAGTCAATCAATTGGATTGATTTTTCTAATGTGGATAATTATATCAGTGCTTTTGGACAGCTGATCCGGGAACTGGATACAGACCGTGACTATGTTAGTATGCATAGCTATTGGGATAGAAAAGCGAGGGAGTGGGAGGAAGCAACCCGTAACCCAGCTTTATTGTTGAGAGGAGTGATCGGTCGGGAGGCATGGAACTGGATGGTAGAGGCCAGTAAGGCAGAGAAACGTCCTAGAGTGACTAAACTACAGCGGGAGTTTATACAGGCCAGTCATCGAGAAAGTCGAAAGAATAGACGCTTGCGTTTTGCCGCCATCGGAAACGTCGTCTTTATGGTACTGGCCGTAATCTTTGCAGTATATGCTTTTGCTCAAGTGGTGGAGCTGGAAGAGGAAAAAGAATTGGTATTAATTGAGAAAGAAAAAGCTGAACAAGCAGAGCAACGGGCAGAAGAGGCTCGTTTGAGGGCACTGCAGGCGAAGTATACGTCGGATTCCTTGCGACTAGTGGCAGAGTCGCATGCGATGCTAGCAGAAAGGCAGAAGGAAGAGGCGGATCGCCAACGGGCTTATGCACTCAGAAAAAGTCAACAGGCTGATTCCTTGCGATTAATAGCTATGCAGAGTGCTGAACGGGCCACTTTTAATGAGCAAACCGCTAAAGGCGCTTTAAAGAAGGCACAGCAGGTAACGGAAGAGATTCAGAAGTATAGGCAATTATCGGTAGCGCAAAACATGATGCTTCGTGCTCCGGATATGGAAGATCAACATGTGCGCAGTAGCTTGGCTAGACAAGCTTACGTAGCTTATCAATTGTTGGGAGGGAAAGGCAGTGATAGTGATGCCTATAGAAGCTTGAGGTCTGCCTTGAAGATACAAGAAGTGCCGCTTTCTGAAAATATGGCGGAGCTTAAGCATCCGGTACAAGCGATGGTACTGGGGAAAGGGGAAGAGGTTTTTGTCGCATCTGAGGATGAAAGACTTTATCGTTTAAATGAGAATAAAGAAACGCTTCTTAAGGACAAAAATGTAACCTCCTTGGCCTATGATCCTTTTCAGGATAAACTATTTATAGCTACCAGGGAAGGAGATATTTATACGGTAAAAGGAAATGATAAACCAGAGCGTATCCTGAGTAAGTTTAAAGAATCTATCATCTCTATTGCGCAGGAAAATGAGCAGTCGTTATTGTTGTTAAGTGCTGAAGGAATCTTGTATCGCTTTGACCTTGCTGGAAGGGAGTGGAGTATAATAGATATTCATGCAAAAGGAGAGAAAGTAACAGACTTGGCGGTATCTCCTAATGGAACATGGGCTTATTGTACACAAGAAGGTACCGTAGAAGTGATTTCTCCTGATAGTACCTCTCAATGGGTGAAAGTGAAGCATAGGCTTTGGAATATAGCCCTTCCACCTCATGCCAATGAGGTGACGTTTGCTTCTGTAGAAGGGAGAATGTATCAAGGAATGCTTGGGAGGAAGAAAATGCTTATCAAACCATTTTCCAAAGGACACCTGTCCATGATCAGTGACCTGCGTTACAGCGATAGTGGCGAGTATCTGGCAAGTGCGGGATATGATCGTACCGTACGCATATGGAAGGCCGATGAGCCTAAGGAGAGAGCCATTGAAATCGATGATTTTGATAATTGGATTCATCAGGTGGCTTTTAGTCCAGATGAGGAGAGAGTATTTATCGGGACGAATAGTGGAGCGGTAAATGTCGTAGAGGTGAGGTTGGATCGTCTGTTTTATAAGCTGAATGAAGTTTCTTCTGATACATTAACAGAACAAGAATGGGAAGAGTATGTGGGGTCGGAGTACAGTGAGATGTTTCGGGCAGGAGCCGTAGAAGGAAGTCAGGAGAAGGATCCGGATGAAGTCAATTTACAAACAGGACTATAAGGTAGTCTTGCCAATAGATGGTTTAAAGAGATATAACCAATTATGAGAGCATTATTTTTGTTGCTGGTTTTGGGAATGACTTTTCCATTAGCAGCGAATGCACAAACAATTTTACAAAAGGCAGAAGGATATTACTATGGAGGAAACTTTGATAAAGTATGCTCCCTATTAGAAGGTAAGAAATTTGAAAAAGGCAAAGAAGTCAAAGCCTTAGAGCTATTGGCTAAAGCCCATCTGGAGATGCGTCGTTATCAACAGGCCGATTCAGCAGCTTACCTTATCCTAAAGCAGGACCCTTATTATTTTCCAACGGAGGAAGGGAAACACCAGTTGAGTTATGCGAAACTATTTAATCGATATAACCGATATCCTTTCTTTGAGCTAGGTATGTCTTTAGGGGTTGGTTTATCTCGTACAATACATTTCAATAAAGTATTATCAGCCAGTGTCGTGGATATAGAGGTATCCGAAGGACAGTGGTTGTCGATTGATAGAGAAGATTCGGATCGTGTAACTAGCCAGCATCCTACATTTGAATGGGGACTTTTGGGAACATGGAGGTTGAGAGATAAACATAAATTAAGGCTTATGGGGAGTTTCCAGCGTTTGTCTTATACAGAAGCTTATGTAGAGTATATTGATGTAGATGAACGCTATTTTATGGAGGTAGAAAAGTCTATGTCAGAGTCACAAGATGCCTTGGGTTTATCAACATTTTATATCTATGAGCCCTCTTGGTCGGTAAATGATCGCAGCAGCTATTATCTCTTGGGAGGTATGGGACTGAAGGCCGTTTTTGCAGAACAGAGTATATTGTCCATGGATTACTCCGATGAGCAGAACTTTTTTATCTCCTCTGTAAGTATTGACAACGAAGATGTATACCTTAACTTACCACGTAAAAAGTATCTTACGGAAGCTAAATTGGGAGTAGGATATAAGCGTAAACTATATAAAGAATGGTCGGTAGCTGCGGAGCTGCTGTTACATTTTGGGTTAAACAATAACCTTTCTGACAGCGAGCAGGTACAGGTATTGGAGAATAGACCTAGTTTATATGAGCAGATGTTGACTATGGGAGACTATCGCCCTGAGGTATACGTAGAAGATCCTTTTAGGGTGGCTTATGCGACGATCAATATCGTATTGCAACGAGATTTCTTTAAGCCGTAGTTTTTGTTCATGATGTTTAGGTGAGCTTCGCTCTTTCATAATGTTTAGTTGAACTGTTGCATTTCAACAGCTTGCTGTTGAGTTGAATCAATAAACAAATCAACTCACCTAAACATTATGAACGAGCGAAGCTCAATTAAACATCATGAACATTCACTATTGAATGATTTTCAGTTCTATTCGTCTATTTTCTGAACGCCCCTCTTCTGTTGTATTGTCACGAATAGGTTGCTGTGAGCCATACCCAAAGGCTTTAATACGGTATCGCTTAACACCCTCCTTCATTAGAAACTTAATCACTTCCTCTGCCCTTAGATGAGAGAGCTTGACATTAAAGGTCTCATCACCTGTAGTATCAGTATGTCCAGAGATCTCTACCTTTAACTCGGGGTGTAGTGCAAGGAAACGGGCAATTTGCTTCAGCTCAAATAAAGATGCCTTGGTTAGTCTACTGCCTCCTACTTCATAAAATAAGTTATTCAGTACCATACGCCTTCCTATGGCAATAGGTTGTAGCTCTATGGATAAGAATTTATTGAGTGCAGCATTTACATTGACAGAGTGAAATAGGTAATTATCCGCTGCAATATTAATTGCATAGCTTCCTTCTTTAGGAAGCAGTAAGGCGAAGCGATTATTCTCAGTAGTCAGTTCTTTGATCACTTGTTGTGAGTTAATGTCGGCGACAGTCACGGTAGCCTGAATGACTTCAGTAGCTTGCTTTCCTTTCAAAGAACCATAGATTAAATCTTGCCCTAGTGTATAAGGACGAAGGTGATCTAAATCTTGATTTTCCGCTAACTGAAAGGTAGAATCTACGGATCGGTATTCCAGCGTAGGTGTACGGTTGGTTTTTGGTAAAAAGGCAGAATATAAATCAAAAAGTCCCTGTCCCTCTGGTCGGTCTGAAGATAGGTAGAGGGATTGTCCGCTAGGCCCCATAGACAAGTAAAGCTCGTTGAAAGGAGTATTGACTGGGATGCCCAGATTCTCGGGGGCTTGCCATACACCATCCTTTAATTCTGATACAAATACATCATAGCCTCCTATACTATTGTGCCCTTGGGAGCAAAAATATAGTTGTGTCCCATCTTTACTAATTACAGGACTTTCTTCATTATAAGGAGTGTTCAAAGTGGTAATAGGAGTAGGAATGCCCCACTGATTACCCTTTCGCTCAACTGCATATAGGTCTAAGCCACCTTTCCCTCCTTTTCGGTCAGAGGTAAAGTAGAAGGTATTACCGTCCTGAGAGAAACAGCCTGATGTCTCTCGGTATGGAGAGTTGATAGGTTTAGGAAAAGGAGCTGATTTTGATACTTTAGTGGGGTTATGGGGAGAAACCTTGCTATAGTACAAATCTCCATTGTTGGCCCCGTAGTAGAGTACCAAGGTTTTTCCGCTATAAGAGATACTACATACTGCCTCGTGACCAGTGCTGTTTAAGGTCGTTTTGGCATTTTTTCCTCGATTCCATATCCCTCCTGAACTATATCTTTTAGAGATATAAATGTCTTCATAGTATTCCTGATCAATATCAACCGTCTCATCACGATAATTATAGCGTCGAGCAGTGTAATACATCACTTTACCATCAGGATGAATGACACTACCATATTCGTTGAGTCTTGAGTTGATACTCATACCCAGATCTGCTATGGTAGAGCCGCTACGCTGATCAGCCAGAAGCTTTCCGGAGGATACATATTGCTCTACTCGTTTGATCTCTTCATATAAAGGGTCCTCCCCATTAAGAAGTGATTTCCCTTCTTGTAAGTAGATCATTGCTTTATCCCAATCGCTATTTAGATGGTATGCTTGCGCAATTCTTAGCTTTACTTTGGCGGAACGTTCTTCGTAAAGCTCATCTGCCTGCAGCCAATAACGAAGGGCTTCATCGATTTGAATCGACTCTTTATTGAAATAGCATTCCCCAATTTTGAAGCAGAGTTCCTGGTTGGAAGGATTGAATCTATAGGCCCTAAGGTACAGTTTTAGTGCTTGTTTGTAGTTTTGCTCAATGCTAATTAAGCCATCTGCTTCACGGATATTTCGTTTGGCTCTTTTGAGGTCTTCTTTTTTTTCAGGGAAAGAAGCAGACTCAAAAGGTACGTTTTGTCCATAGACTTGTAGGGACAATAGTATGAGTGAAAAAATGATCTGTATTTTCGGTAGTATAGGCATGAACTTCATCTATTTACAGTCCTTTAGGTATTCGTTGGCAATACTAACGCCATTTGCAGCAGCTATTTGCCATGATTGACAGGCTTTGTCATACTGTTGTAGCATCTCCTCTGCAATGCCCTTGTTGAGGTAGGCACTTCCATTCTTTGGCGAAAGTGCGATAGCCTGATTAGTATCATTGAGTGCTGATTCCGCCTTCGAACGCAGGATATATAAGGCTGATCGGTGAATATAGTAATGAGCCTTAGGTTGTATGCTAATGGCCTTGTTGACATCTGCCATCGCTTCTATATAAGAGCGTTGACGGTATTTTTGTAAACTATACAGAAAGTAGGCTTCTGCTGTAGAAGCTTGCTGTTGTTCCAGTGTAGTGATCAGAAGGTCAACTTGTTTATACTCTTTTTGTTGCTCCAGTAAAACGCCCAATGTAGTCAGATAAAGAGTAGAGTCCTTAGCTATAGTAGTCGCTTGCTGATAAGCTTGTGTAGCACCTGCCATATCCTCTTGTAGTAACAAGATTTTTCCTTTTTGTGCCCATAGGTCAGCAGCACTTTCATTTTGTTCAAGAAGCTGGTTGATGTCTTTGATGGCAAGGGTATAATCGCCTTGTGCAAAGTAAAGATCACTTCGTTGTTGTAAGGCTTTTTCAGAAGGATTGTACTCCATTACTTTATTGAGTGCTAGGATAGCTTTGTCGTATTGTTCCATGGAGGTATAGAGGTGACTAAGTCCCCAATGGGCATAGGTTAGACTATCGTTGAGTTGGGTAGCCCGTGTCAGGTAGCGAACAGCATTTTCACGATAGCCATTTTTCAAAAGTAACAATCCCGTATTGGCAAACCCTTCAGCAAACTCGGGGTACAATCTTAGGGCTGTATCCAGATAGGCAAAGGCAGCTTTAGGTTGTGCCATAGACTCCGCTTCAACGGCTTTTAATAACAATACTTTACTGTATTCCTGTTGCTCCTTTATAATATTGGCTTGTACCGGTTCAGGGTACTGCTGAAAATCCTCTGCAGTAATAATCTTTCCTTGATAGCGATAATATTGACTTCTCCTTTGTTCTTGCCCTGCTACTTGCAAGAAAGGGAGTAAGGCAAGGAAGAGTAGGATAAGCGTTTTATACATAGAGTGTTTAGTTTGTTTCTACAGTGTTTGTTCATGATGTTTGGTTGAATCGTTGAATCGTTGAATTGAGCTTTGCTCGTTGATTCGAGTTGATATGTTATATGAGTATGACACATATCAGCTAACAGTTCAACTCGAATCAACTCACCAAAGGTGAAATTCAACGATTCAACGATTCAACCAAACATCATGAACACAAATTTTAGGCAAAATTGGTACTTTGTACAGAAAATCTATACCAAAAGAACGATTTTTAAGGAAATTTGATACAGTGATTATGAGAAAAATATATGAGATGCTCCGGGGATTTCTTCTCTTGTTGCTCTTCTGGGGTATAGGAGAGTTATGTAGTAGGTTGATTGAGGGGTACCTACCAGGAAGTGTACTGGGTATGGCTTTGATCTTTGTGAGCTTACAGTATAAGCTGATCCCTCTACATTGGGTTAGAGAGACGGCAACACAGTTAACCACTTATATGGCATTATTTTTTATTCCGGCAGGAGTGGGGATTTTACAGCACCTGGACTTATTACAACAAGCTTGGCTGCCGATTGTGTTGGCTTCTAGTGTGAGTACGGTCTTGGTAATATTGGTTGTGGGGAAAACGTATGAGTACCTGGAAAACAGAAAAAGAATATGAGCGAGTTATTACAGTCTAAGTGGGGAGCTGTGCTTCTGACAATTCTGGTTTATTTACTTTTTAGAAAGGTTCAGCAACATTTCCGATGGGCCTTGTTGAATCCAATATTGTGGAGTATCACGGTGTTGGCCGTTGTTTTATATACCTTGGATGTGCCTTATGTCGCTTATGAGGAAAGTGCAGCGTCAATTTCCTTTTTGTTGAGTCCCTCTGTGGTTGCTTTGGGGGTGTTGCTATACATGAAGTATCCTATGTTTAAAGGAAATATTAAGCCCTTAGTATTGGCCCTTTTTATCGGAAGTGTAGTAGGTGTTTTGAGTGTGGTGCTTTTATTGTTCGTGCTGGGAGTAGATGAGGTATTACTGGTTACACTAGCACCTAAATCAGTGACGACACCTATAGCGATGAAAATAACTACGTTGTTGGGAGGGATTCCGTCCTTGGTTGCGGTGGTCGTGATCTTGGTCGGAATATTTGGAGCAGTAGTAGGACCAAAGCTTTTGCAGTGGGCAGGAGTCAAAAATAAGGTAGCCATTGGTTTGTCTCTAGGAGCAGGAGCACATGGAATAGGAACAGCAAAAGCCTTGGAAATTGGGATATTGGAAGGAGCTGCAGCTGGTGTAGCAATAGGAATAATGGGGGGCTTTACCGCTTTTATTACACCGCTGATAGGGGCGATTTTTAGACTATTTTAATGAATTATTACCGATGTGCTTAAAATATAAAAAAGTTCCATTTATAATTGTCTATTAAGATTTATTCACTATATTTGAATCATAAAGGGAAATTTTTATCATTTTGTGGTGATTATTTCTTCTGACAATTAATTTTTCATAGCTGGTTGAAAGAATCACAATGGGCAGGCTTCTAAGTCTGCCCTTGTGTTTTTTATTCGGTAAGTATTTTTGAGTCAGAAAGGTACTTCATAATTCCCTCGTAATAAGCATTGGCTACCTGTACCACTCTGCTACTGATTTTCCCTTCTTTAAGATTATTGCCATTTAAAGCTTTCAGCTCTAGCTCATTGTCTTGGAATAAAGGTTCCCCATAACAGATTGGCGTATTCAATAGTCGACACAAACGGAGATTTCGGGCATACACACCTTTATCTAGTCGAATCGCTAGTTTTTGCAAATAGGCAGGTTCTTCCTGTTTACTAACGGCAGGGACCTGTAGTTTATTTTCAAAAGCCTGCATGACGTGTGCAGAGAGTTTCGAAGATTCTTTTACTTGTTCACTAACCAATACCCGAATAAAGTCATAACGATCTCTAGGGGTTCTCATTTCGTATTTAAGAAAAGCACCAGGGACGAACACCATTCCAAAATTTCTCTTGGAAGGCTGCTTCCATCCAAAGTTTTTATCATCTGCATTATAGTGAATGACAATGGTTAAGTGAGGCTTGAAGTAGTTGATTTCTGCAGCTCTCAACTCCAAGTCATCCTGTAGGAAGTACTCTCGGTAAATCCTGTACTCCGGTGATTTAAGGAGTGTTTGCTGTATCTTGTGGGAGGAAAGCCCCATGTCTTTTAGTTTTTCGGTTAGGTCTGTTTTCTTCCATACCTCATAAGGTTTTCCATTGGCCCCTTGATTAGGCTGATCCCTGGAGATAAAGACCTTGGCGCCTTGCTTTTCCAGACTATCTTTTAAAACCATAGCCGTAGAAAGCGTAAGGTCACCTTCTTTCAGTTTATAGGTATTCCCCTTGTAGTTCATTTCAATAAAACGCCCTTCAGCTTTTGCAAGATCCATGTCTCCAGCAATATGCCCTGGGTCAATGGCAATGCGGATACCCGACAAAGGCAGTTTTTTCTTTCCTTCTGCAGCTTTTTCAAGATAGTGATTGCGCTTCAGGATCTCGATGGTCGTATTCTCTTGTATATTGAATGGACGAGTGCCTTTTCGTTGATAAAGGGCGAACTGCAGGTTACGATCAGTATACTCAATCAAGTCTTTAAAGCGTTCAAGTTCGTCCCATGCCAAATGGAACTCTGGCTTGTCAGCTTTTTTATCCTCTGGAGAGGCATACATGCTGATGCCTTTTTCGTGAATCTTATAGTATTCATGAATTATGGCATCTTTTACAAGAAATCGATTGGCTCTTTGCTGATAGTATTCCTGTAGTTTTGTGATTTCTGATACCGGTGGTTGTCCCCAACTATTGGTGATAAATCCCACAATAGTAAGGGCTACCAATAGCGCCTGTTTGATGATGAATATGTTAAAGGAATAAGTTACTTTCATAATATTAGAAACATCTCTTAAAGCGATAGAAGCAGGCATCGCCACAGTATGGTACGGTCAGAAAAAATATTCTAGGGTTATGATGTTTGCTGATAGATGGATTTCGTGTAATAATATTGTTCTGATAACGAATAAACAACCCACTTTCGTATAGTGGTTGAACCGTTGAATCGTTGAATTGAGCTTCGCTCGTTGATTCGAGTTGAATCGTTTTATGACTTCAGTCAACAATTCAACTCGAATCAACGAGCGAAGCTCAATTCAACTCACCGAAGGTGAAATTCAACGATTCAACATTAAATAGCGATAGGAGCTTTGATTGCTGGATCATACTCATAACCTATGAGTTCAAAGTCCTCAAACTTGTACTCAAAAATAGAGTCAGGTTTACGCTTTATCTTTAAGGTTGGTAATTTCTTTGGTGTACGTGATAGCTGAGTCTTAACTTGCTCAAAGTGGTTGTTGTAGATGTGTACATCCCCTCCGGTCCAGATAAACTCACCTACTTCCAGGTCACATTGCTGGGCAATCATATGTACAAGTAGCGAATAGCTTGCAATATTAAAGGGAACCCCCAAGAAACTATCTGCAGAACGTTGGGTAAGCATACAAGAAAGCTTTCCGTCTGCAACATAGAGCTGGAAAAAAGCATGACAAGGGGCTAATGCCATTTTCCCTTGGGCAGCATTTTCTTGTGGAGATACTCCTTCATCCGGTAAGTCTCCTACATTCCAGGCAGAAACAATGATACGTCTACTGTTAGGTCTTACTTTTAGGTCTTCAATCACACGGGCAATTTGATCAATTTCCTGACCGTTCTGTGATTTCCAATGTCTCCATTGCACACCATATACTGGCCCTAGTTCTCCTGTCTCTGTAGCCCATTCATTCCAGATTTTTACGCCGTTCTCTTGTAGGTATTGTACATTGGTTTCCCCATTCAAGAACCAAAGCAGTTCATGGACAACGGATTTCCAGTGGATTTTCTTAGTGGTAACAATAGGGAAACCTTCCGATAAGTCAAAACGCATTTGGTAACCGAAGAGACTTTTGGTTCCTGTACCAGTACGGTCACCCTTTTGGGTACCTTTCTCTAGGATATCTTCTAATAGTTGGTGGTATTGTTGCATAGTTCTAATTAGACGGTCGCTAAAATCTTTACGGCTGCAAAGGTAAAGATTTTTCCTTACTATATCGGTCGATTGATTTTTTTGCGCTTGAGGGCCAGACTATTCAATACCACAGATATAGAACTTAAAGACATGGCTCCTGCTGCAATCATAGGGTTAAGCGTTAGTCCTAAGCTGCTAAAAGCCCCGGCGGCGATAGGAATGGCAATAATATTATAGATAAAGGCTAAGAATAGATTTTGCTTGATATTTTTTAGCGTTAGCTGTGATAGCTTAATGGCACTATTCAATAATCCTAAGTCTCCTTTCAATAGGGTAACATCAGCAGTTTGTATAGCGACATCAGTCCCTGTTCCCATGGCAATGCCTATATCAGCTTGGGCAAGGGCTGGAGCATCATTGATGCCGTCACCCACCATTCCGACTTTTTTAGCGTGTTTTTGCCATTCCTTGATTAATGTGAGTTTCTCATGGGGCATCAACCCGGCATGTAGATGAGTAATGCCTGCTGCCTGTCCGATCGCCTGAGCGACCATAGGTTGATCACCGGTCAGTAGATGTACTTCCATACTATAGTCTTGTAAGGAATCGACTACTGCTCGGGAGGTCGGACGGATATTGTCTGCGATCTGGAAGTCTCCCAGTAGTTGTTCTTCCTGACCAAAGAAAACCTGTGTGCTATCTTGACTTTTGGGCTTGAATAAGTCTGCCTGACTTTTACTAAAGCGTTCTACAATACGTCGGTTGCCTAACCAATATTTTTTTCCTTCATAGCTGGCAGTCATACCTTCCCCTGGGTAGGTTTTACTATTTTCTATTGTAATAGGATAATATCCTCTTTTATCCATAAAGTTAATAATAGCCTGTGCCAAGGGGTGAGTACTTTCTTTTTCCATGGCATAGACCACGGCAAGTGCATCACTTTTCAACTCCTCGGCAGCCATCGGATGCCATTGCAGTTCACGAACTTCTGGACGCCCTTCTGTAATAGTACCCGTTTTATCAAATCCCATAATATCCAACTCTTGAAGAGCCTGTAAGCTTTCGGCATTCTTGAAAAGGATTCCCATGCGAGCGGCCTTGCCTATTCCCACCATAATGGCAGTAGGGGTTGCCAATCCTAAGGCACATGGGCAGGAGATGATCAGCACAGATACCATCATGGATAGTGAAAAGGCAAAAGAGTTACCAATGACGAAGTACCAGATGGAAAAAGTAATCAGGGCAATAAGAATAACAGCCGGAACAAATACACTAGAAATCTTGTCAGCCAGCTTTTGAATAGGGGCTTTACTTCCTTGAGCTTCTTTGACCATTTGTACAATATGGGACAGGGTAGTTTCTTCTCCTACCTTATCAGCAATCATAGTCACTGTATCCCCTGTATTGATCGTAGCCCCTGTTACTGTATGTCCTCTTTCTTTATATACAGGAACAGGTTCTCCTGTAATCATGCTTTCATCAGCATAGGTATTTCCTCGAATAATACGTCCATCTGCAGGAAACTTCTCACCTGTTTTTACTAATAGGCGATCTCCTTTTTTGATGTCCTGGGCAGGGATGGAATGTTCTTCTCCATTACGGATAACTATAGCTTTTTTGGCTCCCAAGGCAATCAAGGCTTCCAGGGCCGTTCGGGTTTGTCGTTTGGCTCTGCTTTCTAAATACCTTCCTAAGAGGATAAGGGCAATAATCATACTGGCAGCTTCATAATAGAAGCCTTGGGTGCCGCTCCAATTCGGAAAGAAGGTTTGTGCCGCACTGAATAGAAATGCCACTCCTGTTCCCATCGCCACCAAGGTATCCATATTGGCGGAGCCGTGTTTGGCTTGTCGATAGGCAGTGACAAAAAAGTCTTTGCCACTATAGAAAATTGTAGGTAAGGTGAGCAAAAACATTAGGTAAGGAGCAAAAGGGATGGTCCAAGGTCCCATGGCAATGAACATAATCAGGAAAGAAGCACTCATGGCAACCCATAGTTTATATTTGGGGGAATGGTCTTCTTGCTCGACGGTGTTGGGGGCGGCTACCCCTTCTTCTTTTAGGGTGTATCCCAAGTCCTTTAGTAAGGGTGTGAGGTCTTGAACTTGCACCTTTTGCTCATCAAAAGTGATCTGCACAGAATGATTGGCATAGCTGGCAGACACCTCTTGTACACCTTGTTGCTTGTGGAGTTGCTTTTCGATGATTTGTGCACAGGCAGCACAAGTCATTCCGTTGACAGATAACGTTTTTTTCATTGGTTTACCCAGCCTTTTCAATTTTAAACCCTACTTTTTCTACGGCAGCCATAACTTGTGCTTCCGTTAGTTCATCCTCACCCTTTACGGTCAGTACTTTTTTAGGGTTATCGGTGTCAACAGACCACTCTAGGATATCAAATTCTTCATTGAGGGCAGGGGTTACCTTTGCAATACAATTGCCACAGTTGATATTGGTATGAAACTGATAGGTTTTCATCGTATAATTATTTTTAGTGATTTAATAATAGAACAAATTACGTATTCCTTTCACTTAGAATAATTATAGAATTCAGGAATTGTTTTATAAAATTTAAGTGGTTACTCAGTTTTGTGAGGTAGTCAGCCAGTCCATAGCCTCTTCTTTATCTTTAAAGTATTCGTATTGTGTTTCGCTAGAAGGGAAAGAGGAGTAGTCTTGTTGAGAATACTGCACAAAGGTTTCGTGAATTTTCTGAGTCACCAAAATAGCCATCTTTTCTACCCCTATATTCTTTAAGGGAATATTGAATTTTTGAACTGTCCAGTGTTGTAGCTCGGGAGAGATTTGAAAGAAAAAGAGTCGAGTGTCTCCCAGCCATTTTTTAGGTTGGTGTTGTTCTGCAATAGTAATTAAATCCAATAAAGTCGCTTGGTAGGCTTCCGCATCCATTTGCAGGGAAGCAGGCTTCCATTGCACTTCAATAAGGTTTTCATTACACCGATGGGTAATACTGATGTATGGAGACTCTTGAATGATCATGAGTGAAATTGGGTTTTGTAGTGATTCACTTACTTGATGTTGAGTTAGTTTAAGTATGGAATAAAGGTAATAGATTGGTGTGGGTATCAATAAAGAATAATGCTTTTTATTAAGCACCTCAGATACAACGATAAGAAAATAATATTGTTTACAGTTATTAAGTAAAAATATCAATTTGTAAGTTTTTGGGGGTTAGTTCATTACTATTCATCCCTATCGACTTGTTTAGAATACATTAAAGCCTTAGTATTCCTTAGTAGAAAAGTACTATCTTTAAGGAAGCTATAGTGCATAAAATAATAAATTAGATATACCTATATATGATTCAGTCAATGACGGGATTTGGTCGTGCTCAGATTGAAAACGATCAACTTAGTGTAAGCGTAGAAGTCAAAACTTTGAACTCCAAGTTTGCTGATGTGATGGTGAAAATGTCCCATGCATTTTCAAGCAAAGAGATCGAAGTACGTAATTTGTTGACCAATAGTCTTTTGAGAGGTAAGGTGATCCTTACCATCGCTTACGCCTCAAAAAGCGCTGAAGCGCAAAAGGCAAAAATCAACAAAAATGTGGTGAAGGCCTATTATCAGGAGTTGAAGGAGATTACTCAGGAAGTGGGAAGTGAGGAAACGGGTGATTTGTTGGCGACTATTATGGGACTGCCAGAGGTATACGCCAAGGAGAGTAATGCTGAGGTATTGGAGAATGACTGGGTTTTTATTAAGCAGGCCATAGAGGAAGCGATCCAAAACTGTATCAATTATAGAAAAGAGGAAGGAAAAGCCCTAGAGAAAGCATTCAAGGATAATATCGATACGATTGGTACAAACCTGAAAGGAGTTGAAGATAGAGATCCTATCCGTTTAGAGAAGATCCGAGAAAAACTGAGAATGCAGGTACAGGAGCTGGAGAATAACGATAACTTTGATCCTAACCGTTTTGAGCAGGAACTAATTTATTATATTGAAAAGTTGGATATTGCTGAAGAAAAGGTGCGATTGAGCAACCACCTTTCTTACTTTATTGAGACCCTGGAATCTGCAGAGTCCAATGGTAAGAAGCTAGGTTTTATCAGTCAGGAAATCGGTAGAGAAATCAATACTATTGGTTCCAAGGCTAACGATCTGGAGATTCAGAAAATGGTCGTGAATATGAAGGAAGAGTTGGAGAAGATTAAAGAACAAGTACTGAATGTACTATAAAGGATTAAATCAAAAGGGCCGCATCCACGATGCGGCCCTTTTGATTTAAAACACAATGCGTTCTTCTTCTTCTTTTTTCCTTCGATCATTTCGAAGCTGTAAGTCGAAGGGGCGTATGATTAGTCGAATACCTCTATCATAATTGACATAGTTCCATAGCCAGTTCACAAAGACAATGGCTTTGTTGCGGTACCCTACCAAGGACATGATATGGACAAACATCCAGATAAACCAGGCAAAGGCTCCTTGGGACTTGAACTTGCCTACTTCAACTACTGCTTTGTTTTTACCAATGGTAGCCATAGCCCCTTTATCCTTATAGGTAAAGGTTTTCAGATTTTTTCCCTTTACTTTAGCCCAGATGTTTTTTGCTAATAATTTAGCTTGCTGAATAGCTACAGGAGCTACCATAGGATGTCCAAAAGGATAATCTTCTGTAGTCATTTGCGCTACATCCCCAATCGCATAAATATTATCGTAGGATTCCACTTGGTTGAAGGAGTCCACTTTAATTCTTCCATTATTCTGAACAACATCCTCTTTTAGGCCCGCAATATGATTGCCTTTTACTCCTGCGGACCAGATCAGGTTACTGCCCATGATCTCTAGTTTTTGTCCTGAAGGATTCACGGTAGCATCTACCTTATGTCCATCGTGATGTTTGACCATCGTATCTAGCCATACATTTACGTCCAGTCGTTTGAGGTAGTCCAATGCTTTTTGAGAAGATTTTTCGGAGAGGGCACTCAATAGTCTTGGCCCGGCTTCTACCAGGTGGATCTGCATACGTCGCACATCCAGTTCAGGATAATCTTGTGGGAGTACGTGTCTCTTGAGCTCTCCCAGTGCACCGGCCAACTCCACTCCTGTAGGACCTCCCCCTACAATAATAAAGCTCATCATGCTCTCCCTTTTTTTAAGGTCGGCAGTGATGAGCGCTTTTTCAAAGTTTTGTAACATGAGGTGACGAAGGTCCAAAGCCTGTCGGATGGTTTTCAGGGGCATGGATTGATCTTCGATCACATTCATTCCAAAGAAGTTGGTACGGGACCCTGTCGCGATGATAAGGTGGTCGTAACTAAGGGAGCCAATATTGGTTTCTACGATTTGCTCTTCGGGAATGACTTTTCTGACCCGAGCATTTCGGAAGGTGATATTACGTTGGTGCTTGAAAAGTTTTCTTAAAGGAAAAGAGATAGAGTCGGGCTCTATACCGGCGGTTGCTACCTGATAGAGAAGTGGTTGAAAGGTGTGATAATTGTTTTTGTCTAGGAGGACGATTTGTACTTCTTTGTTTTTAAACTCTTTGGCTAGACGGATGCCTCCAAACCCACCACCAATAATAACGATTCGTGGAACATTTAATGGGGGTACAGCAATGTTTTCCATAAAAATACGATTGTGTTGAACGGTAACCTGTATTCCCGATGAGGGAGTTAATACTTCCAATGAAACACTTATAAAAGGAATACAAGTAGAATGCTTGTTTAGTTTACATTGTCTCTCGTTTTCATCACAATAGTATACGTAGAAAGTCAGAAAAGGTTAACAGTAGGGGCGACCCTTGTGGTCACCCCTTATATTATGGTCCTTTTTTATCAAAAGGTTACCTTTTGCTACCATTCAGTATGCCACCAGTTAGGCCTCCCATACCGCCTACCAGTCCACCCACCAATGCAGTGAATAGCATCACAGAAACAGGGTTAGGGGCTTGCAGGATCTCAGCAATCTTGCTTGATAGTAGGGAAGCATTTGCTTGGTCAATATTCCAGGCTACAATGGCCCAAAGTATTCCTACTCCAAGAAAGCCAGATAAAAAAGAGCTGAACTTGCGACTGCCAATAATGATATTAACAGCGAAGGCTGCGATGGCAATGCTCCACCACGGTAATACAAGTTGAAGTAGCCCAGCAGAAAGGGCAACTAATGTGGTTTTTAAAAGTATATATTTCATAGGTGTTGAATGCTTTTATTGTTTGTCGAAGCTAATTTTGGATAGGATATGTTGTCCATCAATATTTCCTTCCTGAATGGCTTGCTTGCTCATGAAGTCCAGAGGATAAAGGTCACAAGCTTCCCATCTGTTGATCTGTTGGTCGTAGAAAGGGCTGCCAGGGTTTCCTGATTGTCCTCCTGGATAGGCAGCCCATGCTTTAGTACCTTTAGGGTCTAGCTCTACGATCATTCTCCACGATGGCCCATGCTTTTCGCTCGTGGCATTGACTACTCCTCGGTTACCTCCGTTACGAATACCAGTGATATTAAACGGTTTTAGTACTCTGGAAAGGTGTTGGACGGTTGTGCTTTTAAAGGCTGCCCAATCTTTTTCCCCTTCTTGTTTCCCTTTCCAGTCGTTTACTTCTTTTACGGCTTGTTGGAAAGATTTAAGTACAACATCCTGAACAGTTTCTTTCTCAGGAGTTTCCTGTATATCAAACAATGAAAGGTTCGGTTGCTCTGCCATTAGTTTGATGGTGACCGTTTTATTAGGCTTGATATAACTAATGTCTTGGTCCTTGGCCATCTCATCCCATATCATAGGGTATAGGATTCTCCACCATTGCTCAAAATATACAGGAGCAATTTTTTTCGCATCGTTGAAGTGATCCCAATCCTTTAAAGATTGTAGAGCAATTTTCTCGTGACCGTTGAGCGCTTCTTCTGGGATGTATTTTATAATTACCTCCAATGCTTCTTTGGCCATCAAGTTATAGTTATCATTCAGTAACCCTTCGATGGTTTCATGGTTAGCATTTTGCATTTGCCCCAGTTGATCATTGATACGGCGGTTACGGTAGTATTCGTAATGCGCATCAAAATGATAGTATGGATAGCTATCATCTACAGGGTGTTGATTGGCAGAACTTACAAATCCTCTTTCTGGATTTCGTGTGTAGATATTGTGTTCTGCAGGAATGAATCCTTGCCATGCCATATCAGAGCGGGAACCATCCATTACGAACTTGCCTTGCTCTTCCCACTTAAGAGGGAAACGACCTTGTACTGTCAAGGCGATGTCTCCATCGTTGGCTGCAAATACAAAGTTTTGCGCAGGACAGCTAAAGTATTTTATCGCATTTCGGTAGTCTGCATAATTTTTTGCTCTATTTAGATGATAAATAGCGACTACCTCTTCCGTTGGATCATGCGCTACCCAACGCATAGCGTAGTTTTGCTTCTCCTTATGAGTACCAAAGGTCTCGTCATACATTACTGGGCCCCATTGCGTATACGTGACGGTATCGATAAAAGCTTCTTCTCCACGAACCTTAATGGTCTCGATACGTTTTTCTGCTTTTACCCATTTCCCATCTAATAAGTACTCATTCTTCGTACTGTCCTTAAAGGTTACCTTATACCAATCGACTACGTCTCTACGAGCGTTGGTAACTCCCCAGGCGATATTCTCATTGAATCCACTGATCACACCAGGAGCTCCCGGTAAGGATGCGCCCATAACATTTTGCTCCGGAGAGGTGATGTGAATCTCATACCAGATTGAAGGAGCATTAAGGCCCAAGTGTGGGTCATTGGCCAGCATAGGGTGACCACTCTGTGTTCTGGCGCCACTTACGGCCCAGTTGTTGGAACCATTATCCGGATCAGGTTTAGTGTTCAGGTCTTTTTTATGTGTTAACAATGGAGTTACATTGTTAGGCTTTTGAGCTGCGGCAATTTGAAAATCCCATGGAGTCGTACCATTGACGATAGGATCTTGCATCTTAAGCATATCCGGATAAAGAAGATCAAAAGTGTTTCTCCCTAACAGGGCTAAAGCATTGGAGTATTCGAAGTCTGCATCCCAACTGCTAAGACTTTCCGCCATATACTTTAGCAAGTAAGCCGATTTCAATAAGGTCCATGGCTCTGGTCGATAGTCCAATAACTTGTACTCTATCGGTAGGTCAGCGTAAGATAAGCTATTGATATAGGCGTTGATACCGTTACGATAGGCTTCAGTCACCGCTAGTGCTTCAGGATTTTTTTTCAGTTGACGAAGGAAGTTCTCAGCACCAAATCCCATTCCTTTGCGACGCATTTCTCGGTCCATGCCCAGTACTTTCTCATTTTTTCCAAGAATTTCTGAAAGTCTACCGGCAGCGGCATGTGTTTGTAGTTCCATTTGCCATAGACGATTGGAGGCAGTTACATATCCTTGAAGGAAGTAAGCATCCAAGTCATTTTCTGCATAAATATGTGGAATCAATAGGGAGTCGTAGAGTACGGTCCCTTTGCCTTTTAATTGTTGATGAGCAATATTTTCGTCTACTGCGATATTTTTTTCCTTGGCATTTTGCCAGAACCCATTGAAAGGATCTAAAAACTTACCCAATGGAGGCACCACTCCGATCTTGGTGTTAAGTACAGCGATAAGGCCAATACTGAGCAAACTGCTCATTAGCCCCAAGTAGTATTTCATGTTAATCTAGTTTAATAAGTATGGAAAGTATTCTATCAGCATTATGTCAAGCACTAATGAAGCCTAAAAATAAAAAGTAGTAGATCATGTTTGTTAATGCTTGTTTACAAGATTGCAATATGATGATATTTTACATTCAAAAAAAATAATGAATGAAAGTTCTATTGTATAATTCAGTGAATTAGTAGATTGTTATGAGGTTTAAGGATGAGACAAGCTCTAAACATTAGCATAAATCAGATTTAGTTTTTCTGAATAAGCTTTAGAAGAATAAAGGCCACAATACCAAGGCAAATGATACCAATAGCCGTACTGATAATAATGGTCCATATGGCTTTCTGTATAATTCCATCTAATCGATCAAAAGCAAGATCAATATTATCAGAAACAACCTTGTTGCTTTCTTTTAAGATAATTTCTCTTTCCTTTGATAGTTCTGAAAAGATAGCCATCCTTTCTTGTTGTAATGCTTGTAGTAATATAGCTCTCTCCTCTTTGAGGTCTTGTGTTATATAGAGTCGTTGTTGATTAATGAGTCCGGGAATCTGCTCTGTAACTGTGGTGAGGCGGTTGAGGTAACTATCCAAGCGGTCTACCCGGTATAGGAGTTCTTGTGGTAAAGAATCACCTAAGGCTTGTTCCAAGGCATTTTCCATAAGGAGGGCAGCTTCCCACCGAGCTTGTCGGGGAAGTAAGCCGATATATACATTCAACCGTTCTGTCAGTATTTCCAGATTATCCGTTGCACCCTGTGCCATCGCTGCTAACCCCATTTTTTCACTATCATGGTATTCTGCTAGAAAAGGTGTAATTGACATACGATTAAAATAAAGACTATGAATAGGATAATCGTTTGCGAAGTCCTTGATCAACCCTGCTGCTTGTGTAGGGTCTCTATTTTCGGATAGCATCTCATAGACTCTTACAGACTTAACGATCAAAGAATCTGTTTGGGACATGACAAGCCCCTGATGGTACCCAAAGAGGTCTTTTCCTTCTTCTGATAAGAAGAAATTTCGCATTTGTACACACAAGATACTGATGTCAAACAGACCAATGAGAGGATCATTGACCAGAACAGCCCTTTGGGCCGCCGGAATGGCATAGAGCTTCCAGGTGAGGGCATTTCGTTTTACCTCCATACTTTCACTGGAGCGAATAATTTCATCAGCAGTTTCCTCTACCGTTCCCGCGAAATACATCAGGAAAGCATGCATCTTTTGACGCAAGTCGAAGGCGGTAATCTCTACAGCTTGATCGGCAGATTTCATCAGTGCTGATTGTTGCTTATCGAGCTTTTTGGCCTTTTTTGCTTTTTCACTCTCGAAAATACAAGAGGAAGTCAGGATGAGAACAAGTAAAGGGATAATAAACTTTTGCATCACAGTAAGCTATTGAGATAAAGGTTCCTGCGATTAAAAGTTATTAATGATAAAGATAGTTCCTTGAGGAGGGAGAAACGTTATGGTTTATCGTTGAAAAAAGTTTTCGGGCGCCATGCAATGGTTATTACTTATCGTTTAAAAAAAATGTTGAAAAAAGTTTATTGGTTATAGCTTATCGTTAAAATAACTTTCTTAACCGATAACCGATAACCGATAACCGATAACCGATAACCGATAACCGATAACCGATAACCGATAACCGATAACCGATAACCGATAACCGATAACCGATAACCGATATCAATGAATCACCAATGGAATCTCCTTAGGGTTTTGCGCAATGTAGAAAGGAGATAGCTCTTCAATTCTTTTTTTGGAGCTAAAGCCCCATAACACAGAGATCATGCGGATATCACATTTGTGGGCAGCTTCAATGTCGCGACATTCATCGCCTACATAAAATGTCTGGGAAGTATATTCCTGATGTTTTTTCAGCACTTTTTTTAATACTTTGTGTTTCCCAAAGATATTAGAAGATGAATAGATAAAAGTAAAGAAAGTATGTAGCCCGTGTTGCTCAAGGTAGGTTCTGACATTCTCCTCTGTATTCGAGGTAACGATACCCAGTTGATGTCCTTCCTTGGTCAGTTGAATGACACAATCTTTGATGCCGGGAATAATATTCACTTTATGGAGTTCCTGTGTAAATTCTTTCTTTACAGCTCTGATAAAGAAGGGGAGTTTAAACCTTGAGATACCCAGTTGATGTATAACTTCTTTTCCTGGGAGGTTTCTTAAGGTATTGACTTTTTCCTTGCTGACAGGAGCTAGGTTAAAGCGGGGGGCTAATTTATTGGAGATACTGATAATTTGTTCAAAAGAGTCAGCAATAGTACCGTCAAAGTCAAAAATGACCAAGGACTTTTTAGGGGTAGAGGGACGAATCATTGTTAGTACGGTGTTTAATCAAAAGAATATAACTAGTGGATTGACTGCTAAGTAAACTTATAACGAAATAGGAATAATAATGCTTCTATCGTGACGCTTTTAAGGTAGAATGATCTTTTTTACGTTCCTTTGTAACGATCATTTTTTTAAGTCATATGCTAATAATAAAGGAATATTCAAAAAAACAGTATTTAAACAAAGGAACCAGGTGGTTTATTCTCATTTTCTTCATCATCGTTGCTTTTTTTGTTGACCTTTCGGTAGGTAGTGTTCACATTCCGTTTATGGAAGTGTTAAATACGTTATTTGGTACCCCTGCTAACTCGGTTAATGAGCAGATTATTTGGTATATCCGCTTGCCCAAAGCGATTACCGCTATATTGGCAGGTGCAGCTATGTCTGTGAGTGGCTTGCAAATGCAAACACTTTTCAGGAATCCTTTGGCGGGGCCTTCCGTATTGGGAATTACTTCCGGGGCTAGCTTGGGGGTAGGGGCAGTGATGCTCCTCTCAGGAGGAAGTGTTGGACTAGCGGCAATTCAGAAAGTAGGGATTTCTGGTGCCTGGTTAGTGATTGGGGCTTCTATAGCGGGAAGTGGGGCTATTATGCTATTGTTATTGATGATAGCCTCCCGTTTAAGAGACAATATTGTTTTGTTGGTTGTAGGGATGATGTTGGGAAACCTTACGATTGCTTTGGTAAGTGTATGGCAGTACTTGAGCGAGCCAGAGCGTATACAAGATTATTTGATGTGGACTTTTGGAAGCATAGGAGGAGTGACGAGTGAACAATTGCCTTTTCTGGCAGGTAGTATTGCCTTGGGATTGTTATTGGCTTTATGGATGGCCAATAGTATGAATGTCATGTTGCTGGGAGAGCGTTATGCAGGAAGTATGGGCGTGAAGGTGAAACAATTACGTGCCGGGATGATCCTTTCCAGCAGTTTGTTAGCGGGGGCTGTAACAGGTTTTTGTGGTCCCATTGGGTTTGTAGGTATTGCGGTGCCTCACTTAAGTAGGGAATGGACTAGTGAAGGGAACCACAAAGTATTACTTCCTTCTGTGATCCTAATAGGGGCTACAGTATTATTGTGTTGTGATATTCTGGCACAATGGGCTGGTGATGGAATGGCCCTTCCTATCAATGTAGTAACTGCTTTAATTGGTTCACCAGTAGTGGTTTGGGTGATCGTTAGAGGAAATAAAATTAAAAGGGCATTTTGATGGAAAGTAAACCATTACTTAAGACAGAAACTTCTATTAAAACGGGGTATCCTTCTCAAGAGGTAGGGACTTTTTTGCCTTTTGAAATTCCCCAAGGGGCATTTATTTGTATGATAGGTCCCAATGGGGCTGGAAAATCAACTTTATTGCGCTCGATCACAGGAGTGCAGCCTTTATTGGAAGGGAAGATTCTTTTAAACCAAGCACCCTTGCACACTTATACTCCCAAAAAACTGGCACAATCCATTAGTATGGTTTTGACAGATGCCGTTGCGGTAGGGAATATGAAAGCTTTGGAAGTACTGGCAATGGGCCGATACCCTTATACGAGCTGGTGGGGGACATTGAAAGAAAAAGATCATCAGGTCATTGATAAAGTGGTGGAACAATTGCATTTATCCGACTTGATTCATAAACCATTTTATGCACTTAGTGATGGGCAGAGACAGAAAGTGATGCTAGGTAGAGCGTTGGTGCAGGATACCCCATTGATTATTTTGGATGAGCCTACTGCGCACCTTGATATGCTTAATCGAATAGAATTGGTGAGATTATTGCGTAAGGTAGTGAAGGAGTATAATAAAACGGTCTTACTGACTACCCATGAATTGGAGTTGGCTTTGCAGTCGGCAGATTATTTATGGCTGGTGGCAGGTGGAGAGCAAAATCATTTCGGTCAGGTAGAGGAACTAGTAGGGAGTGGGTTATTAGAACGGTATTTTACTTCTGAAGGAGTTTGCTTTGATCGCTTGAATGGGACGTTTCATTTTGTGTCAGGGGCAGAGCGTAGAAAGCTATTTTTTGCATTGACAGAAAAGGAATGTACTCCGGCTGTGAAATTGAAATATACATGGATTGGTCGCATGTTGTCCAGAGAAGGATTTCAGCTTGTCAATTCAGCTGAAAAAGCGGAAGTACAAATATTATTTAATATCTTTGGTGAAATGGAAGTGTCAACGACATTGCTTTCTGAAGGAAGTAAACGAGTGTCTTCTTCTGGTGAACTATTGCAACTGCTTTCCACAATTGATAAAATGAGTTGATTCTGATTTTAATATGACGTGAAAGGAATGATGGTTATAGATAATAACTTTTAGGCGGTAACGTTATGAATGCGTTATTATGTATCACGTGTTATGATTGTTTTGGAAGTATTTGTGAACTCCTTGCTTGTATTATTCAGAGAAGACGTAATGCAAACAAACACAAAATAAAACTTGCCAATAAAAAGACTATTTATGCTATAGTCTTGGAAAGTGATCTCGAGTACCTTACTGAACCATATATTTTTCTGAAAACTAATCGCTGAATATAGCCTGTCTGTTTATGAGACTAAAATTACTGTTTTTTCTACTGTCTACATTATTTACGATTTATTCCTTTGGCCAAGGAGGTAAGGCGATCCAAGGAGTGGTAACAGATGACCATGGAAGAAAATTACCAGATGTACAGGTAAAGATTAATGACTTTGATCCTGTGATGACCACAAAAGATGGAACATTTTACATCCCTAATATATTGGGGGAAACATCTATCAATACGGTGGTGGTTAGCAAAGAACGTTATTCTTTGGGTGATTGGGCTATGATGGATGATGCTCAGGTGAAGATCATGATGGTCAAAATGGATTTTCAGTTGAGGGGAAAAGTTGTAGATCATATAGGAAATCCACTCACAGATGTAGAGGTTAAATTAAAAGGAGAGCAGTTTCCTCAAAAAGTACGAACAGATGCTAGAGGAGAGTTTGTTCTTCATCTTCCCCCTTATGCAGAGATTACCAAGGAGAGTAATTTCCTGATTGATGGGATGATTACTCCCAAGGAAGGAATTCATATAGGAGAAAATGGCAATTCCGTTATTTTGACCAAGCCCCAATTGCTGGTGGCTAAAACGGAAGAGAAAGTGAGCCCTGAAATACAGCAGAAAGTTGTCGAAAAAAGAAAAGAGGTTGAACTGCAAACTGAACCAGATATTAGTCCTGTACTGGTTGTGGTAGTGTATGAGGAGGATATTTCTACAGCTTCCAATGTCAGTGTATTTATTGATGGTAAGGAATATAAAACGAATCAACATGGGGAATTTGAAATCTTAGCAGATTCCATTAATAATAGTGAGGTGAGTATCCCGTCTCATAGCATTGAAAACCGTCGTTATGATTTCGAGGATAACTACTTGTTCTTGTATATCAAGGATGAAAATAAGGAGAAGAAGCCAGAGGAAGTGCATTTAGAATATAAAGAGAACTTTCATTTGGTGTTTAATGCATTGGAGGCCGAAAAGCAGCTCTTGCAGGAGAATGGGCAGTACTTGAGAAAGGAAATCATGAAGATCAGTGAGCGTCTGGAACGTGATGCACCTTCTAATATGCGTAAAAAAGAATTAGAGGCCTATTTACAACGTTTGCAAGAATCCCTGATTGATAATGACTTGGCCTTTGAAAATGCCCAATATAAAACGAATAAGATGCTCAATAGGATGCGCAGTCAAATCATGGAAAAAGATGAGGAGATTGAGCAAAAAGAAATAGAAACGCAAGAGGTCAAGAGAAGCCTGTATATTTCAGTAGCAGTTATTGTGGTCTTTTTGATTATGGTATTGGTACTGGTGATTCTTTCTAGAAAATTTAAGAAACAAAGAGATGAACTAGACTCCTTGTCCAAAAGCTTGAATCAGGCTAGAAAGGAAGTCGTAAAAGTTCATGAAGAAACCTTGGCTGTAACAGATATAGGACAGCGATTTACGGCCTTGCTGGATTTTGAACAACATATAGATGAGTTACAGGAAGGTGTTAACCTATTGTTGGATGCCTCAGTGTTCGGTATAGGTATTTACCATGAGCAAGAGCAGGTCATTGAGTTCTACGATCAAGGTTATACTCAAAAGGAGGGCTCTTCCAAGGTGGTACGATTAGACGATCAATCAAGTTTGGCTGGGTGGAGTTTTCGTAATGAAGTAGAGTTGATCATTAATGACTTGAAAGAGGAGTATCATTTATATATTCCTGAGGGTAGTATTGATTTCTCTGAGCCTCAGCCTCGTTCCATGATCTTTATGCCATTGATCATTGGTGCACAACCTGTAGGACTTATCAAGATGCAGTCTATGGAGAAGAATGCTTATAAGCAGGTGAGTATTTCCAACCTCAAATCTTTGGCTTCTTATGCAGCAATTGCAGTGGCTAACCATAAGGTATATAAGGAGCTGAAACAAAAGAATAGACATATCACTGATGGTATACGTTATGCACAGACCATTCAGTTTTCTATTCTTCCTCCTTTTGAGTTGATTCAGAAGGGATTCCAAGATGCATTTTTATTGTATCAACCAAAAGACTTAGTATCCGGTGATTTTTATTGGTACAATGAGGTGAAAACGGATAAAGGTAAAAATATTAAGTATTTAGCAGTAGTAGACTGTACAGGACATGGCGTTCCCGGAGCCTTTATGTCTATGATTGGTAACACATTGCTGAATGAAATTATCAACTTCAATGGGGTGACGGATACTGTAGAGATTATGAACCTATTGAATGAGGGAGTGCAAACAACCTTGAGACAGGAAAGAAGAATCAATGATGATGGGATGGATGTGGGATTGTGTGCTATAGAAGAGACGGCTTCTGGAATGATAAAGGTGTCTTATACAGGTGCTAAGAGGCCATTGTATTATTACTCCAACTCTGAGAAGTCTTTCGATATTTTGTATGGAGATGTAAAGTCGATTGGAAGTATCCATAGGGTGAAGAAGCAGTTCACAACCCATAATCTTTACCTTCAAAAAGGAGATATGTTATTCCTGACAACGGACGGTTATGCGGATCAGAATAATCCTTTCAAGGAGAAAATTGGTTCGGTGAAATTGAGAGAGATCCTGGAGAAAAATATCGGGAAGTCAGGGGAAGAGCAAAAGCAAGCATTAGAGAAAGCCCTGAAGTCACATATGGCTGGTGTAGAGCAACGTGATGATATTACGATATTGGGCGTGAGAATCTAGTATAGGCGCCCCTTGTGGTCGTTCGAAAAAGGGTGAAGGAGAAAGGATGAAGGAGAAAGGATGAAGGAGAAACATGAGTTATCCCATATTAACATTTAAGGGGTAACTCATGTTTTTCTATTTAAAATATAGCACTCTATTAATGGAAATAATATATATAAAGAATATGGTTTGCCCTCGTTGCATACGGTCGGTAGAGAACCTGTTGGAGCAAGAGGGTATTGTTTATCAGTCGGTGGCTTTAGGAGAGGTTACGGTGGAGAATCCTTTGCCCGATGAGCAACGGGCTGCTTTGGCTAAGGCATTGGAACAGGAAGGGTTTGAGTTACTGGAAGATAAAAAAAGCCAGCTGATTGGAAAGATCAAAACACTGTTGATCGAACAAATTCATCATCAAGAAGATAATTTATCAGTAAACTACTCTACCTTTTTGGAGGGAAAGCTCGCTCAGGATTATACCGCATTGAGTCGCCTTTTCTCTTCGGTTGAAGGGTATACTATCGAACGGTTTATTGTAAAGCAGAAAATAGAGAAGGTAAAGGAGTTGCTGTTCTATGATGAGTTGACGCTTTCTGAGATTGCGTTTCAGCTCGGGTATAGTAGTACAGCACATTTGTCTGCTCAGTTTAAGAAAGAAACAGGAATGACCGCTTCGGCATTTAAAAAGCTTCGTCGTCCGGGACATGGCTCCTTGGATGAGCTGTAGGGGCTACCCCAATACTGTCAAGTTAAACGAAATATTCCTAGAAACTGGTCGTAGCGTCCACGCTACGACCTGCAGCGGGTTTGCACTATGCTTTCTACATACACTGTTTCCTTAACTTGACAGCATTGGATGTGGTCGCCCAGGTATTGATTTTATCTGTTCCTACCGTACTTTTCATGAGCGGCCACAAAGTCCGAAGAAGAAATAGCCGAAGCCAAGGAGATTTCTCCAGCCAAAACAACCGCCGCCATAATCTCGGCTAGCTTTTGAGCCTTTCCTTTTCCATGACAATCCATCAATTCCAAAGATTCTTTTTGAGTACTCAGTCCTGTTCCTCCTCCATAAGTAGCAATAATCAAGGATGGAAGCGTAATGGACATGTATAGGTCATTTTCTGGGGTAAGCTCTGTGTGTAGTATGCCTGCAGAGGCCTCTGCAACATTGGCTACATCCTGACCCGTAGCGATAAACATCGCTGTAATACCATTGGCAGCGTGTAATCCATTATTATTGACTCCTGATAGGAATGAGCCTATTTGTGCTGCTTTACTGTGTCTTTCTAGTGAAACCGTATCAACACGCATCACCTCTTTTAGTACTTCTCTTTTGAAGACAATCTCTGCCGTTACCCGTTTTCCTCTGGTTTTTAGGATATTGATCTGTGAAGCTTTCTTGTCTGTGGCAAAATTGGACTCCAGAAAGAAACGCTCAATAGGGTGCGAGTAATTATCAAGTATCCAAGTACACGCTGCATCTACTGCTCTACTGACCATATTTTGCCCTGCGGCATCTCCAGTCGACATATTGAATCGAAGGTAAGTATACTTGCTGGCAAGGTAGGTGTCAATATATTGTAGTTTAGCTACGGAGGATGTTGCCTCCGCTGCTTGAGCGATAGAAGGAGTATTTTCTTTAATCCATTCAGAGAATTTACGGGCTTCTAAGGCATTCTCAAAACCAAAGACAGGGGCACGTTGCATGATATCTTCCTGTACTGTGGTTCTTACCCCTCCGCAAAGATTACATACTTTGATTCCTCTGTTATAAGAAGCTACCAATGTCCCCTCTGTTGTAGCCATAGGAACCAGGAACTCTCCCTGCGCATGCTCTCCATTCACTTGGATAGGTCCTGCAAGACCCATTGGGATTTGAGCTACCCCTATAAAGTTTTCAATATTTCCTGGTAATAGTTGAGTATCTACAGAGTAATGATTGATATGTTTTAGCTCTTTTTTAGTGAAGTTCGTTAGGTATTGCTGTCTACTTTTGATGATTTCTTTAGAGTAGTCATCGTGGTCATCTCTAGGGATCCCAGCCTCCTCTTCGGTTAGAATAGTGTCCTCTACGCTAAGTTTCAGTTTACCAAAAGGTTTTACCTTAAACTCTAGTTCTATGTGATGTTTTTCACCAGCTTTTAGTGGAGGTACATCGGATACGAAGAAGTTTATCACTTTTCTAAGAGGAAAAGGAAGCTCTTCTTGTATGTTCAGTTCATGAGTGGTGAGTTGTTGATCTCCCAGGTTTAACATTAACTGATCAAAGCTTATTTTATGCTTGTTGACTTTTACAGAGTTGATTTCCAATAGACTCGCGTCTTTTAACCTGTTTTTGATGGAGAAAACAATGCCCTCAGCAGTGTTTCTTAGACTTCCACGAGTGTAGAGTTGTTTGAGTAGGATAGAGGGTATTAACATGGTAAGGTAGTTTGTTCTAATTATAAGATGATGGATTATTTTTTTATTAAATTACATAAAATGTAGATAAACTAAGCAAAATACAATATGAAAATTTTGGTATTAAATGGCCCGAATCTAAATCTTTTAGGAAAACGAGAACCAGAGATTTATGGAAGCCAGACTTTTGAAGAATATTTTGAGGAGTTACAGCAGCAATTTCCTGAGCACGAGCTTCGCTATGCACAATCCAATATAGAAGGAGAGCTAGTGAACCTGATTCATGAAGTAGGTTTTGACTACGAAGGGATAGTCTTTAATGCAGGAGCTTATACGCATACGTCTATTGCTTTGGCTGATGCCATTGCTGCAGTACCTACGGCAGTAGTTGAAGTACACATTTCTAATGTACATGCCCGAGAGGCTTTCCGTCATCACAGTTATTTGAGTCCTGTATGTCAAGGAGTAATGGCTGGATTTGGATTATATGGTTACAAGATGGCCATAGACTATATCACAACGCTATATTAGAGTTTATCACGGTTAATTATCTGTAAGAAGGAAAAAGCACTGAACTCTTAGAGCAGATATTTTTTTCTGTCAACAAACTTAGCAATCGGTTCACTAGTGCTCTGATGATTAGGTTTGTCTATAACCTCTTACAGCAGAGTCTTTCGTGATTAGTGATTGGTGACTAGTATGGACGTTTAGTAAAACGAACTACCAATCACCAATCACGTATTTAATAATCACAGCACTATTACCATAACTCAACATGCGAAGCTGCCTCAACGATTCAACATTATTCTTTTAGATCATTCCAATATTTCCTCAAACCATTGTACTTTTGCGGAACGTTAGTAAAATGTAGAGTTATGATTGGAAAAGATATCGAGATTGCACAAAAATATTTGCAGGAGGGAGCATTGGTAGGGATTCCTACAGAAACCGTTTATGGACTGGCAGGGAATGCCTTAAATCCTGAGGCAGTGGCCGCTATATTCAAGACGAAGCAACGCCCGTCTTTTGATCCTCTGATTGTACATTGTGACTCGATTGAGAAAGTGAAGGCTTATACCTCTGAGTTTCCAGAGATGGCAGAGCAATTGGCAAAAACATTTTGGCCAGGGTCTCTCACTATGATTTTACCAAGAAGTGAACAAATTCATGATCTGGTGACCAGTGGATTGGATACTGTAGCGGTTCGTATTCCTCGTCATGCCTTTACTCTGGAGTTATTGTCTAAATTGGATTTTCCAGTAGCAGCTCCAAGTGCTAACCCTTTTGGCTTTGTGAGTCCTACGACTGCAGCTCACGTAGAGCAGCACCTTGGTCATCTGATTCCTTACGTATTGGATGGGGGAGCCTGTGAGGTGGGGGTAGAGTCTACTATTGTAGGTTTTCCTGATGGAGTTCCTACGGTATACCGAAAAGGAGGTATCAGCGTAGAAGATATTGAAGCCGTGATCGGCAATGTCGTGGTAAGAGAGCATTCCAGCTCACAACCTACCGCACCGGGGATGCTTAAAAAGCATTACTCCCCTGGTATAGAAATGCATATTGTAGAAGATATCCAAGAAGCCCTTGTTTCTTTTGAAGGACAAAAGATAGCTACGGTTACCTTGGATAAATCTGTTGAAGATCTTCCAGAAGAACAACAGTTTTTGCTTTCTCCTTCAGGAGATTTGTCAGAAGCAGCTCGCAATTTGTTTCAAACCCTAAGAACATTGCATGAGGTACAACCTGATGTGATCTTGGTAGAACTGGTACCGGAAAAAGGATTAGGACTGGCAATCAATGACCGGCTGAGAAGAGCCGCGGCAAAATAAAATGTTCATGATGTTTAGTTGAGCTTCGCTCGTTCATGATGTTTAGTGGTTTGTAACTCTATAGTGTTTAAGGTTAATCCTGTCGTTGCTTACGGGATGATTACAGGCTTATCGCTTATCGTTTAATTAAATTTGAATAAATAACAGTCATATTACTAACGAGCTCAATTCAACGGTTCAACAGAGCGATTTGGTAGTGTGACGGATAAATATTTAAGCTTAATTAAACAATAAGCGATAAGCGATAAACTGATATCGAACGACAGTTTCAATCTTGATTAGTATAATTTCAAACAACTAAACACTATGAACAAGATAATAGGGCGTGCTGAATGCCAATAATGGTCTTAGCATCTTCAATTTCCCCATTTTTCAACATGTTTTTCAGCTCTTCCAAGGTATAATAAAGCACTTCTATATCCTCTCCTTCTTCTATTTTACCTCCTCCGTCAGAGACTTTATGAGCCTCACTCACTTCTACATAATAAAGGTGCATACGTTCAGATAGTCCCCCTGGCGAGCCATAGAATGTATAAAGCTTTTCCATTTCGGTGATCTCAAACCCAGCTTCTTCCTCTATCTCCATTCGCATAATATGTTCCGGGTCTTCTCCCTCCGGAATAGAACCTGCTACCAGCTCCAATAACCAACCGGGCCCTTTTTCATAGGTGGCGTGACGAAACTGCTTGGTCATGAGGTAAGCTTGCTTTTCTGTATGATAGATCAGTGCGGTACAGGAATCTCCTCTTTCTACGGTTAGCCGGTCGAGTGTTTCACTCATGCTACCATCTTTCTTCTCGTGACGTAAGAGGTATTGGTCGACTTTCAGGAAGAGGTCCAGTACTCTCGTTTTACGGATAATTTCAACCTTTTTCATGCTACTAATATAAGGAAGAGATTTGATAAGGGGTGGGATTATTAAGCTTGAATAAGTAACCGACAGTTGAGGCGGCTTACGCCGCTAGTTGAGTGGCACTGCGTGCCGTTGAGTGGAGCTTCGCTCCGTTGAGATATTGCAGTGCTGCTCTTTCTCAACAGCCCGAAGGGCTCCTCAACGACACGTAGTGTCACTCAACCAGCGGCGCAAGCCGCCTCAACAAAGCGGGTGGATTTTGCAAAACAAAAAAGGCCAACCATTCACGGCTAGCCTTCTTATATTATCTCTTCTTCTTTTTCTTTGAAGATCTACTTCCTTTATCCAGGTACTTCAGGTTGATTAACTCTTGCTCGTCCAAGTATCTCCACTTACCTCTCGGAAGGTCTTTTTTAGTAAGTCCACCGAGTACGGTACGGTCTAGTTTAACCACGGTATAATTGAAGTGTTCGAAGATTCTACGAACAATACGGTTACGACCAGAGTGTAGCTCTATACCAATTTGTCTTCTATCCTCAGCATTTACCGATAGACCATCCAGGTCTACAGGTCCGTCTTCCAACTCGAACTCTCGCATACGGATCGTATACTCATCTTCTTCTGAAAGAGGCTTGTTTAGTTCTACGTAATAGACCTTTTGCGTCTCGTTAGATGGGTGGGCCATTTTCTTGGCAAACTCTCCATCATTGGTAAATAATAGTAGTCCTGTAGTGGCACGGTCTAGACGTCCCACTGGATAGATACGTTCTTCACAGGCATTTTTTACCAGGTTCATCACAGTCTTACGCTCTTTAGGATCTTTGGTGGTTGTGATAAATCCGGCAGGCTTGTTTAATAATACGTAAAAGAGTTTCTCACGCTTAAGTACGCGACCTTTGTAACGAACGAGGTCTTTTCCTTTTACTTTATAGCCGAGTTCCTTAACTACTTCGTTGTTTACTGTGATTTCCCCTTGTTCAATCAGCTTGTCTGCTTCTCTTCTGGAGCACACCCCAGAGTTGGAGATATATTTATTGAGACGAATACCATCTCTTTTTTTGTCGAGTTGGTCAGCGGTTTGCTGTTCTTTCTCAATTTGTCTGATTTTAGCAAAGTTATAAGATGGCGCTTCAGCGTGTTCTTGACTACCATGGGCTTTTGGTTTTGCCTTTGGAGCAGAGCGTTGCGTGTTTTTCTTGCTGAAACCTCCCCCTCTGGAAGGACTACTTTCCTCTTGAGTACCTTTTTTCTTCATGAATTGCTCAAAAGGTTTTGCACCGCTTTTACGGCTTTTCCCTGAGGAAGGTCTTTGCTGTTTTTTATCTGCCATAATTGTATGAATTAAAATAATGCTGCCCTCACGTTCTTTTATTAAGAACTCGGCAGTATGATAGAATGATTCCCCATTCTTAAAATTTTGGGCTGCAAAGATACAGTAATTTTTTAGAATAAAAGAAAGTTGTTGGAGATTTAATCTCTTCAGTTCTTTATAGGGTAATTCTATTGTTAATCAGGGTGTTCTGCCTACAGATAAAAGAGGGGGGCTATTTTAGTAATAGCTCCTGTATTTTAAGCATGACTTGCTCAAGGGCAAAATGGGAGAGCTCTTCTACCATCTGATGTTTTAGGTAGAGATCAGTGTTATATACAGCGGTTTTTTCGAGTTCACTCAGTAAACCTTGTAGGTCTTCAAAGTGTAGATAAGCAGTACTGGACTTGTACTTATGAGCAATGGAAGCAAAATCTTCGATCGCTTGGCTATCCAAAGCCTGCTTGAGTTTTTGAGGGTACTGGTCTAGCCCTGTACTGATCACTTGTAGCAAGCTAAGCATAAAGTCAGTATTGCCTGCAGTGATTTCGTACAACCCCGTAAAATCTAGTTGATATAGGTCTTTCTTTTGATAGCTCATGGCCGCGTTGGTTAGGTTTGTTGGCAAATTGTTTGGAGTATTAGAAAAAATATCTTTGATGCCACTACCCATTGTGATGGATAGTTGCACCTGCAAAGATGGTTCACAAATTAAGGATTATTTTCCAAATAACTTTGAATCAGCAGCATCTTCTGCTAGTTGTCTCGCAAATTCTTTGCCGAGATAGAGGTCTATCAGGTAGTGAGCAAGGTAAATCAGTGGGGTACTGATGATTGCGATGATAAATTTGTAAATGTAGTTGATGATACCAACAGCAATTACTTGCTTAAAGCTCCAGGGGCCATCAAAGGCATGAAATGCAATATACAAGACAACAAAGCTGTCAATCAATTGGGAAATCAGGGTAGAACCAGTCGCTCTCAGCCATATTTTTTTGCTTTGGGTAAATCGACGAAGCCACTGAAAAGTGATTACATCCGTAAATTGCCCGATGAGGAATGCAAAAAGGGAACCGATAATGATACGTTGACTTTGTAGAAAGGTTTTATTGAAAGCCTCATTGATATTGAATGGGTTTCCAGCATTATCGGTATTGTTGATGTCTAGCCAAAATTGAGCTGGAGGCAAGTCCGTTACAGCTCCCAGTACAATAAATACATAGGCAATAAGGGCTGCTGTTAAGAAGGAGATTTGTCGGACCCCTTTTTTACCAAAGTACTCATTGATCACATCTGTAGTGATGAATACAATAGGCCATATTACGACACCCGCAGTAAGGTTGAAGTCAAGGGTAAATTCTCCTAGTAATGCAATCTGTGCAGGAGCAGTTCCGAGTAGCGCTTCCAAAGAGAAGATTTTGGGGCCTACCATCTCAGCAATCAAGGCATTGGTAAGGAATATACTTCCCAAAACCAAGTACAAGGTATTTTTCTTTTTTAGTTGCTTTTCAGTTGTCGTAGCCAAGGAATTACCAGATAAAGTGCGATTCATGAGGGAAAGAATGTTGTTAGTTTATAGAGTAAGAGATAAGCAAACCGAAAATGTTTTGCTAAAATAAATATCCAAAATCACTGTGAAAAGTTTAGCTTTTTTACAGTTTTTTGAGAAAAAATAAGGAACCATGATGACTTTTTATCCAGGGCCTTCTAAGGTATACCCTGAAATTAAGCAGTTTATGGCCGATGCGATGGATGAAGGAATATTATCTCAGAATCATCGAAGTCAGCCTTTTATCAACCTTTGCAAAGAGACCGTGGCCTTGGTAAAGGACCGCTTGGATATTCCCTCGAACTATCATGTCTATTTTACTTCTTCAGCCACAGAATGTTGGGAGATCTTGTCCCAGTCTTTTGCTGAGCTAAATAGTCTACACCTATATAATGGAGCTTTTGGTGAGAAGTGGATGGAATATCGCCGACGTTTGTATACGAATACATATGGAGTGGAATTTGGATTGCAGAGACAGTTGGGAATGACTCAGCTACAGAAACAAGTCCCCTCAGATACTGATATATTGTGTTTGACCAGCAATGAGACTTCTAATGCGACCAAGGTTAGTGAAAATACACTCAAAGCAGTAAGGGAACGTTACCGCAATTCCTTGATTTTTGTAGACGCGACGTCTTCGATGGGAGGGGTAAATCACGATTGGCTCTCTGCGGATGTATGGTATGCCTCTGTACAAAAGTGTTTGGGATTACCTTCTGGACTGGCAGTGATGGTTTGTTCTCCCTTTGCCGTAGAGCAGGCGCAACGGTTAAATCATCGGGAGCATTACAATAGTTTTTTGCATATCCATGAACAAATGCTGAACTATCAAACTACGCACACTCCCAATATTCTCGACATTTATCTGCTGAAAAGAGTGATGGAGCAGCGAGCGCCTATTCGCAAAGTTGCCAATCACCTTAAAGAACGTATGATGTGGGTCAATGAGGAGTTGGTCAAGTATGGATATCAATTATTGATTGAATCACGTCGCCAACGTTCATTGACTGTTGCGGCAATTACAGCAGCTCCTGAAAAGATTGATAAGCTAAAGAAAGAAGCAGTAGCTGCGGGGATCACCTTGGGGAATGGATATGGGAAATGGAAGCCACATACCTTGAGAATGGCTAACTTTCCGGCTATTGAGGATACAGAAGTAGAACAGTTACTAAACTTCTTGAAGCAAGCGATAAAATAAAATGCCTGAAGCAGTGCTTAAGAATAGCTTTATAATGAGTTAGTTATATTCTGCAGGGGAGTGGGCTATATTTATTTTCAACTGTATTGTATAGCTTATTCTTTGAATTTTTATAGTAAGATGCTAACTTTACAAAATGTAAATAGAGTGCGAACGCTTTCTTATTGAAGATTTGATAAATATCATTGAGTGTTTGATTTTGGTAAGTTACATTTGTACTCTACGAAGTGAAAGCTTGAAAAGTTTCAAGAAATCTTCTAATACATACTAATCTATTAAGAAGATTACGTTTGTAACGGAAGTGATTAATTAGCAGTATAGTTAATTTACGTACTATTAAATTATTATCTAATGTTTGTAGAAGTACTAGGCAAGTTAGGTCTTTCGGGTATCTTGGCGATATTTGTGCTTCTGATTGTAGGATTGATTTTCTTGTTCAGATCTCTGATTAGAAAGGCTGGAAGCGATATCCTGGAGCAGAAAAAACAAGCGCACGATGCGTCAGATACTTTGGTAAAGAAGTACAACTCTGTAGACGTTTCCAAGTATTCTTCTTTATTGATGTTGATTGGATTGTCTTTGAGTTTGTTGATCACATTGGTGGCATTTGAGTATCCTACTTATGATGAAAAATCTCAAGAGGAAACGGCAGGTGCATTGGTTATGGATGAAGAGGAAACATTTGAAATTCCTCCAACACAACAACAACCACCTCCACCACCAAAAATTACAGCCCCTAAGATCCAAGAGGTGAAAGATGAGGAGGAAATTAAGGAAGACCTTGATATCCAGTTCTTCGAAGAACCAGAGGAGGATGCAGTAATTGAGGAGTTTGAGCCAGAAGAAGAGGAAGTAGAAGATGAGATCTTCGAGATTGTAGAGGAAGAAGCTCAACCTGCTGGAGGACTTGGTGCATTCTACAAGTGGGTAGGTAAAAACATGAAATATCCTGCGCAAGCAAGACGTATGGGTGTGGAAGGTAAAGTATACGTATCATTCGTTGTAGACAAAGACGGTAGCCTGACAGACATTAAAGTAGTTAGAGGTATTGGTGCTGGTTGTGACGAAGAAGCAGTACGTGTATTGAAAAAAGCCAAGAAATGGAGTCCAGGTAAGCAAAGAGGTAGAGCAGTAAAATCCAGAAGGGTATTACCTATCGCCTTTAAACTTGGATAATTGTTGATCGAAAGATCTATACAAAAAGAAGCCTGACGGATAATTTCTGTCGGGCTTTTTTTTTATATCCTCACATGGAGGCTTAGAAAAGAAATAGGTGTGATTATTGATTGATTCTGGAGAGGAAGTTATCTTTATTTCTTTCCTAGTATATATGTGTAACCATTCATAGAAGTAAACTAAACCAATGTCCAGATACTTTATTTTTTTGATAACTAACTTATTACTATACCCCTTTTTACTTTCGGCCCAACAGGGGTATCAACCAGGGTATTATATGTTTCCGGTTCGCCCAAATCAAGTGAATGCCTTCGCTGGAACGATGGGGGAAATCAGGGGAACACACTTTCATGGAGGGTTGGATATCAAAACCTCAGGGATAGAAGGATTGCCGATTTATGCAGCGGCAGATGGCTACTTGAATAGAGTCAGGGTATCACCTTATGGATATGGACATGTGATGTATTTGCAGCATGAGAATGGACAGGTTACTGTATATGCTCACTTACAGCGTTTTACCAAAGTAGTTGCAGACTATGTTCTTGAGCAACAATATCAGCGCAATAGTTTTTCAGTAGATTTATATCCCGGAAAAGGAACCTTTATGTTTAAGAAAGGAGATATAATAGGTTACTCAGGAAATACAGGTTCATCCGGAGGACCACATCTTCACTTTGAGATCAGGGATATGGAGCAACGTCCGATGAATCCAGTGAAGTTTGGTTTCAAGGAGATTAAGGATACGACTCCACCAACCATACAGCGTTTGAGTATTGTTCCGATGAATATAGAAGCGAGGGTAGAAGGACAATATGAAACGAGTGATTTTTCGGTGACAAGAAATGGAAAGGCTTACCAGTTAGTAAGGTCGCCAGAGGTTTTTGGTAAAGTAGCCTTTGAGATACAAACCTATGACAAGGCGGATAACAACCGCTTCAATAAGTTTGGAATCAACCGTATTGAAGTTTGGCTAGATGGTAAAATACAGTATAAACACGTGATTGACCGTGTTCCTTTTCATATGAATACCTTTGTGGATACGTTTGTTAACTTTGAGCGCTATCGCAAGGATAGAGACCGTTACCAACGTTTGTATCGTACAGAAGCCAATCAGTTGCCCATTTATCCGGAAGAACATTTAACAGGTATCTTGGACATCAAGGATGGAGGGGAGCATCAAGTAGTGCTTAAATTATGGGATAGCTTTGATAATATGAGAGAGTTGTCCTTTGGTTTGAAGGGAACTGCAGGAAATCATGTGTTATCCTTGGATAAGGTGGCACCTGTTACGGTGGGCTGTGAGCGTTATGCTAATACTTTGAAGGTGGTATTGCCTGCAAAGATGGGAGAAGCAGCTAATGTATTGATCTCAGACTATAAGATAAAGTTGTCTCCAGCTTATAGAGTAGGAGATAAGAATATCTACTTATGGGCCTTGAAGTATGGTATCCCAGATCTATTCTGGGTGGAAAATGAAAAAGTAATCCCTCAGGTAAATCTTCAGGTAGAAAAAGACAAGCCCGTATTGTTTCAGGAAAATGATATTACGGTCAAATTTGAGCCTAATGCAGTATTTCAGAAAGAGTACATTCGGGTACTCCAAAAAGGTGATACCTTATGGGTGGGAAATACTACGATTCCGTTGAGAAGAAAATTTACGGCAGCATTTAAGCCCGCTACAAAGTCTCTACAGCAAAAGGAAAAGTCAGCGGTTTATCAGCTAAGTGCTAAAGGAGATCGCTTTTATGTAGGAGGTACCTGGAATGGAGATTATATAGAGTTTACAAGTGGAGGCTTCGGTACTTTTACGATTGCAGAAGATACAGTGCCCCCTGTCATAAATGTATTGGAAGTATCCTCTAGTCGATTAAAGTTTAAGGTAAAAGATGAAGACTCTGGAGTAAAAAGTACTACCTGTACGCTCAATGGAGAATTTTTATTGATGCACTATGATCCCAAAAAGGATTTGATCTATTCCTTGAAAAAGGATCAAACCAAACCCCTGAAAGGTGTTTTTAGAATGGAGGTCAAGGACCAATTGGATAATGTGACTGTGTTTGAAAGGAAACTTTAAGTTTATCGTTTACCGCTTATCGTTTATAAACGATAAGCGGTAAACGATAAACAAAATTACATACCATGAAGAAAATGATACACCCTAAAGCTTAAGGAGACATAAAAGACATTGACGTCAAAGTCACTATAGCGGAGAGAGGTACTCTTTAGGGTGCGATCATAACTATCGTCAAAGAAGTTGCTGACATAATATTTAAACTTGATATCTGTTCCATAAGGAGTTTCAAAGCCGACAAAGAAGGAATGATTAAAGGTTGTGGTACGGCTAGAGAACCATACATTAAATTTGTCTTCTTTACTCTCGTTGATAAAGGTTTTTTCTTTGTAATTAATCGGAAACTCTAGTTCATATCCTCCATACATATGAAATCGATCCAGGGCTCCAAATTTTAAGGCTAGAGGTATACCGACATTGTAAGTACGGATCTTCTTACGTACATCCTGAGACGGTACTTCTACAAGCTCTTCTGGGATGTCAATAATAAACCCCACGTTACGGAGTGTTAGCCCACTAAAGAATCCTACTTGTTTAGTAAGGTCGTGATGAATGAATATCTCAGGGTTAAAGAAGGCTGAGAAACGCATGACTGTTCCCTCATCTTCCAGGTTGTTGACATTCGGGAAAGAAAAGATAAATTCACTTCCTGTAGAATAGTAGGTCTTATGGTTAGGGCGTTGTGCGTAGCTATAACTTCCGACACATAAGAAGGCCAATAGTATAAGGATTTTTTTCATTGTTACAGTAATAGATAAAAGGTAAAAGGTAATAGGTATAAAGTAAAAGGGATTAAATCTCTCCTATAAGTACTCTCATTTAAAATAAAGAGTATAAGGATAATAAAGAATGACATTATACATATAGCACTAGTGGATTGATTGCTAAATAAACTTATAGCAATTGCTACGGAAGAAAGATGAAGGATTATTATCCAGAGCAGAGGTTCCTATACCTTCTTTCTTCCTCCTTCCTCCTTTTTCCATTTGCAAGTAGCATCTTTATTTCTATCAGAAAACTTAGCGTGGTCCACTAGTATATTGAGAAGTGATTTTTCTTCATTTATCCTAAAAATGTTTGTATCATCAAGTATTAAAAGAGATGTAGCATTATTCTAGGTATTTATAGCGCGATTTCATGAAGAAAAAATGGAGTAGTACAGCATATAGTACTTTTTTTAAGGAGTTTCCCTTTGTAGAAAAGAATCTGAGTGAGGCAGTAAAACATCAGGAAAGAGGAGATATTCCTGCAGGGTTGCTCAAGATGCGTTTGCTTTTAGAAACCTTGATGAAAGAATGGAGTGTGATATATGGGGTCAAGCAATCGTCTAATAAGTTATCGGAGCAGATTCATCACTTGAAGCCTTATTTACCAGATTACGTGATATTACAATTCAATACGATAAGACTGGAAAGTAATGTAGGAGTGCATGCAGGTAATGAGCAGTTTTTAGCTGAAGGGAACATAGATAAGACTATTATAGCTATGAATAGTGTTATTGAGTGGTATTATGCGGAACGATGTGGAGGCGATCAAGCTAAGATGACTCCTAGAAAAAATAGTTCTAAAAAAATGACATTAGCGTTAGTATTTACTGCTTTCTTGTTATTGTCAGGTGGAGTTGGCAGTGTCTATTTACACTCCAATACAGGAACTACGCAAGTGTATCGTTGTGGAACAAGCAAAGTATATCATAACAGTAAGACGCATGCTGCATTAACAAAACGATGTACGAAGGAAATCTTTACCTATACCGTAGCCAAAGCAAAAGACTTGGGACTAAGAGCTTGCAAATGCCCCGAGACTCGATAAATCATTTCGTGATTTTATCGATTTAGTGGCTATTCATACTCGATACATTGCCATGATGCGACAGGTCTAAGGAAAGACTCTTTTTTAGGCCTGAACTTTCACTCCTATCCAAAGTGTTTTACTAGCATAATCAATAAGTGTTAACGATCGTGTTGTAGCATTGATCCAGTCAATACAGCACAAGCGACTACTTCTACTCTACTTATGCTAGCCTTCAATATGCTATTTTCATGGAAAAAGAATTCGGTTACAGTACTGCTACTTTTTCTTACCTTATCAGCTTTCGGTCAGCAGGATTCCTTAAAGGAAAGTATAGACCAAATTCAAAGTCTCATGACGATGGCAGACTCTATACGTGCCGAGGATAGTTTAGACATTAAGACACAGGAAATAAAAATAGGCAACTTGTCTGACGATAGCCCCGACCGAAAAGTGCTGGTGGAAAAGCTGGAAGCACTGCAAGATACCCTCCAAAACCATAATACCTTAATAAGGCAACGGGTAGATTCCTTGAGAGCGGAAACTAGTGGAGTTGCCGTTGTTTTGGGGGCAGATACGTTGTTTTATATCTACTCCAAGTTAGGGCCACTCTCTCCTGAGGAACGTGTGCAAAATATTGAAGAAAAGATTAATACCTTGGTAGAGGAAGAAGCTTTTGATTCTACCAAACTGAGTATTGTCGCAGGGGTAGAGAGTCACGACGTCATGTACGATAGTACAATTATTATGAGCGTAACAGACCTGGATGCCTTCTGGGTTTCGAATAGTCGAGAGGAACTAGCGATACATTTTGAGAAATCACTACGGAAACACGTATCTACCTATTATGAGGAGACAGGGTGGGTGTATGTACTACAGCGTATAGGACTCATGTTGTTGGTGCTATTGCTACTCTTTTTTGGGATACGGTATATGAATAAAGGGTTTACGCGTCTCAATGATTGGACGATGGAAAAGTGTCGCCGTTACCTGAAGGGCCTCCGGTTCAACACCTATCAACTTCTTTCCGAACGACAGCAAGCAAAAGTCGTTCGTTCGATACTTAAAGTGCTGAAGTGGATTATGATCGCTTTAGTGGTTTACTTGACTCTCCCAGTGATTTTTGGAATATTTCCTTCTACCGAAGGAATCGCCATGACCTTGATCAATTATGTGCTAGATCCATTAAAAAGGTTTGTTCAAGCTATTCTAGACTATATTCCTGTCTTGTTTACAATTTTAGTTATTCTCGCGATAACACATTATGTAGTGACTTTTTTAGCTTTTCTGGCAAAGGAGGTCAAGGAAGAAAAACTACACTTACCGGGTTTCTATCCAGAGTGGGCAATTCCTACGTTCAGTCTGCTAAGAGTGATTCTTTACGCATTCTCCTTTGTGATTATTTTTCCTTACCTACCGGGAAGCGATTCTCCCGCTTTTCGTGGAGTCAGTGTCTTTTTTGGTTTGCTTATTTCACTTGGTTCATCTTCGGCGATTAGCAATATTATCGCAGGGCTAGTGATTACCTATATGCGGCCTTTTCAACTTGGAGACAGAGTGAAGATTGGGGATACTACAGGAGATGTGCAGGAGAAAAACCTATTGGTCACTCGCATTCGTACCATCAAGAATGAGGATATTACGATTCCAAATTCAGCTATCCTTAATGGAAGTACCACTAATTATAGTGCCAATGCTCGTACCATGGGACTGATTCTGAACACGACCATTACGATAGGTTATGACGTACCTTGGAGGCAAGTACATGAATTATTAATATCAGCCGCTTTAGGGACAGAATATATCAAGCATGATCCCTCTCCATTTATTTTACAAACGAGTTTGGACGATTATTATGTAAGTTACCAGCTCAATGCCTATACAGAGGAGGCGGATAAAGCGGCCAAAATATATTCACAATTGCATGCGAATATTCAGGATGCATTTAATGAGGCAGAAGTGGAAATTCTATCACCACAGTACCATGCTAAAAGGGATGGGAATAGAACGACAATCCCCGAACAATACCTTCCTCCAACATATAGGCCTCCATCGTTTTCTGTGAAAATAGAAAAAGATGACAATAAGGATAAATAATAATACAGGATATCACTATTGCAAGGCATCGTTAGCACGGGGAGTCAGTCGCTAGCACAGGGTAACGAGAGTACAGAGCACCGCGAGCACAGGGCAACGCGAGCACAGGGCACCGCCCTGTGTATCAAGCGTCCAAAAAGAAATTATGCTCAGCGATTTCTTTTTTCAATCGATCGATGTCAGGAATTCCAATTTTACGTCCTTTACTGATCAATAGCTTTTCTTTTTTCAAAGAGGAGATGGTTCGAATGACTTGCTCATCGGTAGTTCCTGCAAAATCAGCAATTTCTTTACGGCTTAACGTAAGGCTTAGAAGCTGGTTAACCTGACCAAATTTGCGATTGATATAAAGGATGGTGTCGATGACCTTCTCTCTTACGGTCATTTGCGCGAGCTTACGTACTTTGGTATCACTTCGGTTGAGCTCTTCCGCATAAAAGCGCATCATATTGTAGGTGAAATTAGGGTAATCTCTAAAGAGCTGTTGCAGGTCTTGATTAGAAATATGACAAATGACACTCTCTCCCATTGTGGTTGCGCTGATTCGATATACTTCCTCGGTGCCGTATCCCCTATGTCCTAAGATTTCTCCTGCTCCAGCAAATCGTAAGATTTGTTCTTTCCCTTGATAGCCAGTTGCACTTACTTTTACAATTCCCTTGCGTATAAAAAATAGACCGTATACGGGACTTCCCTCCAGTATAAATGTTTGTCCTTTTTTACAATTAATGGTATTGATATTCAGAGGGTAGTCTTTTTGTATAAGTGGAAAACAGCTGCGTTTGACGAGGCAGTTTGCATTAGTACAGTTTAAACAATTCATGATATTTGGTTTTTATCAATTGTGAAGTTACTTATTTCCAAAGAATTATAGAGAGATAAAGTGAATAAATTGTACAACTTCTACTGAAGTACGCTTTCCTGAATTGACCTTTTTAATAGTACGTACCTATTTTTTTGATCGTTTTTAAGCTTGTTAGCAGAGTTTATTTTTTCAGTACCCTGAGCTACCGAACCTTCGGGATATGATAGAATTGAGAAAGGAGTAGCGTGGTACCCGTTATACTGTCCTTCTAAAGAGCTGTTCTATCACGATATCTTACGGATTAATTGAAAAGAACTTATGCTAAAAACGATTAATGGAATTATTGAGAATGCTTCACAAAAAGGCATTATCCAACAGTCAACAGAAGATCAAGCGTTTTCTAATGCAATGGTAAGGATTGAAGGAAAGACTATGGTCAACTTTGGTTCCTGTAGTTATATGGGACTAGAGTTTCACCCGACTCTAAAACAGAAAACGAAAGAAGCAGTAGAAAAGTATGGTACACAGTTTTCATCTTCTCGTTCTTACTTGTCTATAGGAATGTACGATGAACTGGAAGCCTTGTTTGCCAGGATTTATGAAAAGCCAGTAGTTTTGGCTGCAACAACGACACTGGGGCACTTTGCAACGATTCCTACCATAATAGGAGACAATGATGCCGTGATATTGGACTATCAGGCACACTCCAGTATGCAGGTAGCGGTGAAATTACTGAAGGAACGATTGGTAAAGGTCGATCGTGTAGAGCATAATAACATGGAGCAACTGGAAAAGAAGCTAAAAACACTTTCCAAAACGTATGATCGCGTGTGGTATTTGGCAGATGGTGTTTACTCTATGTATGGGGATTTTGCTCCCATGAAAGAACTGGAAAGACTTCTAAATAAGTATAAGAAGTTTCACCTTTATATAGATGATGCTCATGGTATGGGGTGGGCAGGAGAAAATGGAGTAGGTTATGTAAGGACAGAGATCAAGCATCATGATCGTATGGTATTGGTAATGTCTTTAGCGAAGTCTTATGCGGCGACAGGAGGTCTACTGGTCTTTCCAAATGAGGAAATGAAAAAGCTGGTAAAGAATTGTGGTAGTACCTTGATGTTTTGTGGACCAATACAGCCTCCAATGCTAGGCGCAGCATTGGCTTCTGCAAGGTTACATTGTTCTGCTGAGTTACCTGCTTTGCAGCAAGAGCTTCAAGAGAAAGTGGCTTTTACCAATAGAAGATTGAGGGAGTTGGGGATTCCTCAAATTGTGGAAAACAATAGCCCTTTGTTCTTTATACCGGTGGGAGTTCCAGAGCATGTTAGTGAAATTTTATTGAGAATGAAGAAACAGGGCTATTTCTTGAATGCGGCATTTTTTCCCGCAGCACCAATGAAAAGAGGAGGGTTACGCTTTTTAATTACCCGAAACGTATCTTATGAACAGATTGAAGGAATGCTGACTACTTTGCAATGGGAGTATGTTGAGGGCTTAGAGACTGTGGGTGCTTCTCTTACTCAGTTAGCAAAAGATTTTGGAATCCCTGACTTTAGTAAGAATTTAAAAACATATTGTTAGAGCTTGTCCACTGAAAATTGATAAGGAATCACTAAAAATTAGACAATGAAAAATCCCCCTACAGCAATGTTGTTAGGGGGATTATCTTTCATGCGTAAAAGACAGGTTTCGGGTTCATTTATTCTTTGGATTCATAGGAGCAAGTAGACATGCCTACCAGGGTGTACAGTGGGCAAAAGCTACTGACACTGGTAAGTAGAAATATTCCAGAAAGAACGATCAAGCTAATCCCGATAGTTCCGTGGATGACGTCCGTCAGAAATAATACACCAATAATGATACTTATAATGACACGTGCAATCCGGTCGATATTTCCCATATTTTTTCTCATGATCGTATTGGTTTCAGGTGATTGAATGCTCAAATGTACATCAAACACTTAATAGGGGTAGTGATGCTTGCTATGGGAAAAGGGAGATTATCGTCACTTTTTCTGGTAAGGGTAGATAACCTTCCAATCTCTTTGCATATCAATTAAGGTCCACCCTTTGGAACGGGCACTATCCAAGCCTTTTGTAAATGTTCCCACATGACTGTCCCGATCATACTGCCACTCTCGAATGCTATCGGTATGGTGCACAAAGGCCATTAGGCTATGATTTTTTCCTGAGGCTGTCCATGATAGCATGGCTAAGTCACCATCAGAGTTGCCGAAAGCCGCAATAGGTTTTTGTCCAATGTGTAGTTGGATATTGACCGGTTTGATTTCTTTATCATTGATTGAGTTTATCTCAGGAAGACGACTAATGACAAGCCCCTCGGGAGTTATTTCATAGGCCATTTTTAAGCTACTTCCGATAACATTTTCTTTTGAGATATTATAGACTTTATAGGCCCAAGGACGTATAAAGTCGATGCCCCCTCCGGAACATATATATACCTTAAACTGATTTTCCTGAAGATAATGGATCAGCTCAATCATGGGTTGGTAGACCATCTCGGTATACTTCTTCTGTGTTTTAGGGTGTCTGGCAGTGTCGAGCCAAGAGCTTACCTGTTGGTCAAATTCTTCAGTTGTCATGCCGGCATGGGAGTACATTACCACTTTCATCAGTCCTTTTTCTCCTTCTTTAAGAATCGCTTGTAGGTCATCTTTAAGGACAGCTTGAACGATAGGGTCTTTTTTCCATTCTGGATGCTCTTTACTTGTGGCCTTGATTCTATCCAGAGCAAACTTTAATTGCGTATAGTATGGTTTCTCTACCCATAGTGTTCCATCGTTATCAAATACGGCAATGCGATCTTCAATGGGAACAAAGTCTTGATGATTACTGTCAGTCACAACAGATACAAAGTCGAGGATCGCTTGCTTACTTTTCGATTCATGCCAGGAGGAGAGAGGAGTCTTTTTAGGAGCAACAGTGGAGATACTCTCTTCTGTGGGAGCTTTTTTAGAATTACACCCCAGGAATAAACTACAGCAGCAAAGGATATAGCAAAAGAGATTGTGAGGTTTCATAAATAAAAAATGAGGTATGAGAAAAGAGGACCCTCATCGTGAGATGAGGTATCCTCTGAAATTGACTATTTAATTCTTGGTAGCAGTTTTAAGTTTTTCCATGACTTGATCCACAGAGAAACTAGCCGCTTCTTGTCTCGGAGGAAATTCCTTGAATGTTTCCAGGAATTGTCCTACATAGGCTTGGGCGGGTACGAGAATAAACGCATGGTCAATAAGCCAGTCATAATAGGTATTGGAGGTGACATCGGCCCGTTCGTAAGGATCCATTCTTAGATTAAAGATTTTAGGGACCCTCAATGGAATAAACGGCTCAGCCCATACTTGCAAGGTGCCTTCTACTCGCTGTTCCATGAAAATAATTTTCCAATCATTGAAACGTAAAGCCGTCAAATCTCCGTCATCGGAGAAGTAGAAGATCTCTTCCCTAGGGGATTGCTCAGCACTTCCCTTTAATACATCCGTGAAGTTATATCCATCCAAGTGCACTTTGAACGACTTTTTACCCGCTTTGTATCCTTTCTTTAAGGACTCCTTAATATCATCTTTTCCTGCTGCAGCCAGGAAGGTAGGTAGCCAATCCATATGGTGCATGATGTCGTTAGATACAGACCCTGGTTCTACGGTTCCTGGCCATCTTACCATGGCAGGAACTCTCCAGCCACCTTCCCAGTTGGTGTTTTTCTCTCCTCTGAAATAAGTATTGGCAGCATCTGGCCAGGTGTTGGCATGAGGACCATTATCTGTACTATAGAAAACAATAGTATTCTCAGCAATTCCTAATTCATCCAATACCTTAAGGAGTTCACCGACATGCATATCGTGTTCTACCATACCATCGGCATACTCACTTTGGGTACGTGTACCAGATACCCCTCGATTACTTTCCTTCACGTGTGTACGGAAATGCATACGGGTACCATTCCACCAAACAAAGAATGGAGTTCCTTCTTCATTGGCTTTCTTGATAAACTTGATTGCCGCTGCCACCGTTTCATCATCAATGGTTTCCATACGCTTTTTGGTCAAAGGTCCTGTATCTTCAATACGACCATCGGCATACGAGTGGATAACCCCTCTTGGGCCAAACTTTTCCTTAAATTTTGGATCTTTAGGGTAATCAGGATGCTCAGGTTCTTCCTCGGCATTTAAGTGATATAGGTTACCAAAGAACTCATCGAAACCGTGGTTAGTTGGGAGGTGTTCATCCCTGTCCCCTAAGTGGTTCTTACCAAATTGTCCTGTCGCATACCCCATAGGTTTTAATAGGTCAGCAATCGTAGGGTCCTCTCCACTAAGCCCTAGCTCAGCACCGGGCATACCTACCTTACTAAGTCCTGTACGGAAAACACTCTGTCCTGTAATAAAGGAGGAGCGGCCCGCAGTACAACTTTGCTCCCCATAGTAATCGGTGAAGATCATACCCTCTTTAGCGACCCGATCAATATTAGGAGTTTGATACCCTACAATACCTTTAGTGTAGGCACTGATATTAGCTACACCAATGTCATCGCCCCAGATGACCAGGATGTTGGGCTTACTTTTTTTCTGGGCATAGCTTTCATGAAATCCCCATAGCAAGAAGATGCATAGGAGAGAAGAGAAATAATGTCGTTTCATAGCGATTAAAGTATAATGATTACGCTTTGGCTTAATGGGTTGATATAAAAGCGCAATTAGTTGAAGTAACTGCTCTATTTACAAATGTTGATTAAAAATCGTTCCGCTTGCTTATGTGATATTGCTTACCTTTGTTGTTCATGATGTTTAGTTGAGCTTCGCTCGTTCATGATGTTTAGTTGAATTATTTAATTTGAGCTTTGCTCGTTGAGTTGTTTATTGATCAATTAAGATAGGATTGGTTATCTATTTAAAATTGAATCAATGAACGGCCTAACTTAAATCAAGAAGCCATGTAATAGAGCGAAGCTCAATTCAACTCTCCGAAGGAGAAATTCAACGATTCACCTAAACATTATGAACGAGCGAAGCTCAACTAAACATCATGAACAAAATGATTTAACTGTTGCATCAGTAATTATGAAGACCAGAGAAGAATATTTTTACCTGTTAAAAGTGCAGTACCTTGGATTGCGTTATCATGGGTGGGCCAAGCAGAAGAATGTCAAGACCGTACAGGGGATGATTGAGCGTTCTTTTGAGAATGTGCTGGGACATGATCGCTTTAAGACATTAGGGGCTAGCCGTACAGATGGAAGGGTGTCGGCGAATATGTCGGCTTTTGAGTTGTTTACCTTTGAACCGGTAGAAATTGAAGGGACGGTAGAAGCGCTCAACAGATTGCTTCCCTATGATATCAAGATCCTTAGCATGGAGGAAACGGATGCTTCTTTTAATATCATTCAGCATGCGAAGGTGAAGGAGTATTTGTACCTGTTTGCTTCGGCACAGGAAAATCACCCGTATTGTTCTCCTATTATGGTTTGTATGCGAGAGGAAATGGATATAGCATTAATGCAGGAAGGAGCGAAGTTATTTGAAGGGGTGCACAACTTTCAGAAGTACTGCAAGAAGCCTTCGGCAGATACCGTTTTTGAGCGAGAGATCCTGTTGAGTGAAATCGTAGAGAATGATCTGTTTAAAGCTAATTTTTTTCCCGAAAGAAGTTATATCTATCGAGTGAAAGGGAAGGGGTTCTTAAGAAATCAGGTGCGCTTGATGGTCGGGACGCTAATGCGTTTAGGATTGGGAGAAATTACGTTACAGGATATAGAAGAGTCCCTAAAGGGTGGAGATAATCAACCCATAGGATTTTTGGCTCCACCAACCGGGTTACAGCTTTATAATATGGAGTTTTTGTAATGGATTGAAAAAGGGGGATGAAAGCTTCCCCTTTTTTTGTGATTTTAGCCTAAAAACTAGTAGTTATTAAGGATTCTTATAGTTATTATCTATATTTTTAAAAATATAATAAAAGGAGATGGAAGGATTTACCTAGAAGAATGAGCAATGACTTATTTTTCATTAATAATTCTTCATTAATCATTAAAAAGAATCCCATGTTGCTTGACGAATCACTTAAAAATAAAACCTTAAAGGATCTGGCGGCGTTGATAGCAGCCAATAAAGAGGAAATTATAAAGCAGAACCAGTTAGACCTGAAGAGTACAGCCAGAATGGACCCCACGCTGTATGATCGCCTAAGGGTTGATGCCAAAAAAGTAGAAGGTATGGTGGCTGCCGTAGAGGAGGTGATCGCATTGGAAGATCCTCAAGGAAAAGTGATTAGTGAGTATACCCACCCTAATGGTATCTTGGTACAAAATAAGATCGTTCCTTTTGGTAAGATCTTGATTATCTATGAATCGAGACCCGATGTGACCATAGAAGCGGCTATCTCAGCCTTTAAGGCAGGGAATAAGATTGTTTTGAAAGGAGGTAAAGAAGCGGTGAATACGAATCTTTACTTGGTTTCTCTATGGCATCAGGCATTGGAGCAAAATGGTATTGACAAAGAAGTGGTAGAATACCTGAATATCTCTAGGGAAGAGACGCAAAAGCTATTGAGAGAGAATACCCATAAACTGGACCTGATCATTCCAAGAGGGGGAGAGGGCTTGATCAATTATATCAAGACGAATACTGCCGTGCCATTGATCATCAGTGGTAGAGGAAACAACTTTATCTATATTCATAAGGATGCTGATTTTGATATGGCGATTGATTTGGTCCTGAACGGGAAAAGTCGCTTGAGTGTATGTAATGCGATTGATAAAGTATTGATTGATAAAGGGATCAAAGACTTGGATAAAAAGGTTTCCCGACTGGTTGATGCACTGTTTGAAAAACAGCTACAGGTATATGGTGATGGAGAGTACTTCTCTTGGTTTAGGGGGGTAAAGGCGATGGAGCATCAAGCGATGTATGCCGAAGAGTTTTTATCCGAGAAAATACTATTAGGTCTCGTAGAGAATATGCCAACAGCTATAGAAACCATTAATGCTTATTCAGGAGGACATTCAGCAGTGATTGTCACAGAGGATGCTACTGCGGCCTTGGCATTTCAGCATGAAGTGGATTGTGCAGCAGTATACCATAATGCGTCTTCTCGTTTTACGGACGGTGGACAGTTTGGTTTTGGTGCCGAGATTGCGATTAGCACGCAGAAACTCCATTTCAGAGGACCGGTTGGTTTAGGACAATTGGTGACCAATAAATGGTTTATTCAGGGGCAAGGACAAATAAGAAATTGAGCAGTTGAGGCGGCTTGCGCCGCTGGTTGAGCGCTACGCTGTTGAGTAGTCCTTCGGACTGTTGAGAAAGAGCAGTACCGCTAAAACTCAACAGCATAGCGCTCAACCAATGGTTAGTCACTGGTCTTAGGCTGATTAAGTTTGAATATTTATCCGTCATATTCCGTATAGTGACGGATTGAAATCCGCCCCTATGTGATGTCACCCTTTCAGGGTTTTATGGTATAATCCCGAAGGGATGACATCACATAGAGGTGGGTTTCAACCCATCTCTTCGCGTAAGAAGTGTGTCGGTTATTTATTCAACCTTAATCAGCCTAAGACCTAAAGCGGGTTTGCACTACCCTATCTACGAGTAACATCACACTAAGTTGGCGGCATTGTCTATTGACATCATCAACGAACACAGCTCAACCAGCCGTCTAAACGGTCTCAACAATGATATGACACTATGAAAAGACTAGTTATAAAAATAGGAACCTCTACCCTGACCATGGGGACCAAGAGTATCTCCAGAGGAAAGATCGAGGATATTGCCAGGCAGCTCGTAGAGCTACAGCAACAAGGTGTTCAGGTAGTATTGGTCTCTTCTGGGGCCGTAGCAACCGCTCGCCAGTTTATAACAATTGATGGATGGGCAGAGGAGGGAGACCTGCCTTCCAAACAAGCTTTGTCTGCGATTGGTCAACCTAAATTGATGCAAATATTCTCAGAGGTATTCCGTGATTTTGGTTTAAAGATCGCTCAATGTCTTTTGACCTATCGTGATTTTCAGGAAGGGGAATCCAGAACCAATACGCTCAATACGCTCAATGAACTAATGAAACATGGGTATATCCCTATCATTAACGAAAACGATACAGTAGCAGTAGAGGAACTAATCCTGGGAGATAATGATAAGCTTTCCGCTTTGGTAGCCACCTTATTAGATACCGATCAGCTTTTGATAGCTTCAGATATTGACGGTATATACAATAAGAATCCACATTTGCATGCTGATGCGGCTTTAATTGAATCTGTGACGGACTTACATCAAGTCGCTTCCTTTATTGAAGAAAGGGACAATGGACTGGGCACGGGAGGGATGACCTCTAAAATTAGCGCAGTACGTATTTGCTTCTCACAACGTATCCCCGTCATGTTGGTGAATGGTAGTCGTCCTTCGTTTATTATACATTCCCTGGAAGGAAAGATTCCGTGTACCCGATTTGAACCAGTTGTGGCTGTTTAATAAAAAAAGTAAAAAGTAATAGGTATAAGGTAAAAGGGGATTTAATTTTCTCCTCTAGTCAAAGAGTTCAGATTTTATCGGCTTCTACACTTCATGAAAGAATGAAAAGCATCATAGATAAAATCGCTCTTTGACTAATTTTCATTGCAGTATATTCTATAATTGAATAATCATTCACCCAAATAATACAGCTTAGTTTGTTGTTTTTAAAAGAATAAATATTCATTATTGGATGTTAAGCCATTGTTTCGCAGGGATAATGGACTTATTATTCATCTTATTCATGTATTTCTATTTTTAAACTAACTAAGCATTTTATGCAATCGGGAACCATTAGAACAGGGATGCTGATGCTGTGGGCCGTGTTGGCTGCAGCGTGTAGCACGAAACCTTCCTATACGCCGGAACGAGAGTATCTGGACATGGAGCAAGCCATTTTAACACAATTCATTACCGTAGAAGACAGCGGTGTTATTGAACTTCCAGAAGGGCATTTCCTTTTCAGTCAATCATTGATTATGGATGGCAAGAAACACGTCACTGTCCGTGGAAAAGGGATGGATAAGACAATCCTTTCTTTTAAAGGACAGAAGCAAGGTGCTGAGGGAATCAAGATCGCCAATGGCGTAAATATCACTTTAGAGGACTTTGCTGTAGAGGATGCAGATGGCGATAACATTAAGGTATCAGATACAGATAGTATTACGTTCAGAAGGGTAAAAGTAGCCTGGACAGGAGAAGTATCTACGGAGAATGGTGCGTATGGATTTTATCCGGTGATCTGTAAGAATGTATTGATCGAGGAGTGTGTGGCGATTGGTGCTTCGGATGCAGGGATCTATGTAGGACAATCAGAAAATGTAGTGATCCGTAATAACAAAGCTTACCATAACGTAGCGGGTATCGAAAGTGAAAATAGTGGTAACGTAGAAATCTACGGAAATGAAGCCTATGAAAATACGGGTGGACTATTGGTGTTTGACCTACCAGGGTTGACACGCTATGGACACGATATCAAGGTATATGACAACGATATTCACGATAACAACCTGGAGAACTTTGGTATTAAGGGGTCTATTGTAAGTACGATTCCTTTGGGTTCTGGTGTGGTGATCTTGGCAACTTCCAGAGTGGAGATGTACAATAACCGTGTGGCACATCATAAAACAGCAGGTACGGCGATTATTAGTTATGGCATTCTGGATGCACTGGCTGACAAGCAAACAGAAGAAATGCCGGAGGATGCACGTATTGGCGGTGTAAGAGGATTGGATTCCAACTATAAGGCAGACAAGAACTACAATCCTTATGCTGGACAAATTTTCATTCACGACAATACCTTTGAGAATGAGTATATTCTTCCTTCTTTCTCTTCAGACTTCGGTTATTTGTGGGCATTGAAAAATGGCCTGACAATTCCTGATGTTGTTTGGGACGGACTATTGCCAGAAGATGGTAGAGACGAGAACGGACAAGTGAAGGAGCAATACAAAGTATGTGTACAGAATGACAAGAACGTCAACTTTGTGATGCTGGATGCCGGAAATGATTTTGAGAACTTTACTGATGATGTAACGAATTATGCTTGCAACCTTTCGATTTAATGAGATGATGATTCGTAGTGGTAAGAAAGGACTGTTGGCAGGGGCTTTGGCACTCTCTCTTTTAGGAGGGTGCCAGAAGGCTTCCAATAAAAACGAGCGTCCCGTAGCCAAGAAAGTGGAGGCCATGACCTTGGCATCTACCAGCCATATTGGAAAAGAAACCTTATCGGCTTACGGATTTTTTAAAGGGAACTTGTCTGACCTTCAACCAGCAGACCGTGTATATCCTTACGAGTTGAATACCCCACTTTTTACAGACTATGCACACAAGAAACGTTTTATCTATGTGCCAGAGGGGAAAGTGATTAATTATGAAGATAAAGAAGCGCTGGACTTTCCAGAAGGAAGTGTACTAATAAAGAACTTTTATTATCCCAATGATTTTAACAATCCTGAGTTAGGGAAACGCATTATAGAAACCCGTTTACTAATCAAGGAAGCAAAAGGGTGGAAAGCCTTGCCTTATATCTGGAACAAGGAGCAGACGGAAGCCACCTTGCAAGTGGCAGGAGGAGAGACCGAAGTGGCTTGGGTACATGATAATGGAGAAAATATGGTCACGAACTATATTGTTCCCAACATGAATCAATGCAAGAGCTGCCATGTATTTGGGCAGGATATTGCTCCCCTGGGACCTAAAGCCAGACAACTTAATCGCAACAATGTATATGCGGAAGGGGAGTTCAATCAATTGGCTTATCTGGCAGAAAAAGGCGTATTGAAAGGCTTGCCAGAAGCGCATGCTATTCCAAAAGTAGCCGTATGGAATGATGCTTCTACAGGAACGTTGGATGCAAGAGCCAGAGCCTATTTGGATATTAATTGTGGGCACTGCCACAATCCATCAGGACCGGCCAAAACATCCGGGTTGGATCTAACGGTGTTTGCCTCTACAGCTATGGAAAGAGGAATCAACAAACCGCCTGTAGCCGCAGGAAAAGGAGCCGGAAACCTAAACTATGATATCGTACCCGGACATCCAGAGCATTCGATCTTACTTTACCGTATGGAAAGTGTAGATCCGGGTGTCATGATGCCTGAGCTGGGCAGGGGATTGGTACATAAAGAGGGGGTAAGTCTCATTCGAGAATGGATCGAAAAAATGCCAATGCAGTAGGGGCGACCCCATGTGGTCGCCCATCGCTCTAGTTTATAAGGATGTCTCACGCGGTCATCCAAGCAAGATAAAAAGTAAGAGGTAAAAGGTAGTAATACCTTTTACCTCTTACTTTTTACCTTTTACCTTGAATTAATTAACCTACAAAAGACAGACGTTCCCAAGATTTTTTACTTGTTTTGTAGTGCAAGAGGTTTTAATTAATTGATGGACTATGTTTTTTAATTCTCGGGCCGTAGCCTTTTTATTGGCTTTGTCAACGGCTTTTATTACAGTTTCTTTTTTGTCTTTATTGGAAGGAATTCCTTCTACGGCCTATGTGGTGACGGGTTGTATTGCTTTTTCTTCTACTTTTATTTTATCCTATTTCACCTTGGAGTTTATGATCTTCAGGGAGTTGAATAAGATTTATAATAAAGTGGATGGGTTGAAAAACAATCCAATCTTCTCTAATGAGCCCCTCATGAAACAAAATGAGGTACAGGAACGGATCTTACAGAAAGAAAAGGTCAATCCGTTGAAGATGATCAATCAGGAGATCTCAGACTTTGCCAGTAAAACGGAACAAGAGATTGATAAACTCAAGAAGATGGAGTCATTTCGTAGAGAGTTTATGGCGAATGTCTCTCATGAGTTAAAAACTCCTATCTTTGCAACACAAGGCTATATCCTTACCCTATTGGATGGTGCAATGGATGACGAGAAGGTGCGTCAGAAATTCTTGAAGAAAGCAGCCAAGAGTCTTAGTCAGCTTAATCACTTGGTGGAAGATTTGCTAACGCTATCCAAGATTGAGTCAGGGCAGATCAAAATGGATTTTGAGGTGTTCGATATACAGGATCTGATGGTCGATGCCTATGAGCAGTTGGAGCATAAAGCATCCAAGAAAGACATTACAATCCATCTGGATTTACCTGACAATGAATCACTGGAAGTAAATGCCGATTACAATCGTTTAATGCAAGTGATGCTCAATTTAGTCACTAATGCCATTAAGTATAATCATGAAGGGCATAATGTGACGATACAACTCAAGGAGAAAGAAGATAGAGTGAAGGTGAGTATCATTGATGATGGTATGGGAATTCCGGAAGAGGACCAGGGACGTATTTTTGAGCGCTTCTATAGGGTAGAGAAGAGTAGGACGAAAAAACAAGGAGGCTCAGGTCTTGGATTAGCGATTGTTAAGCATATTTTGAGTGAGCACAACTCCTATATGAGCTTGACGAGTAAATTGGGTGAAGGAAGTACCTTTAGTTTTGAATTGGAGAAACACAGAGAAGAATAATATGAAATTGCCAAAGTTTAAGGATATGATCGTGATGGAAAACGATCATTATATCATTATTAATAAACCCCCTTATGTTTCTGCCTTAGAAGACAGGGACAAGACCAAAACGAATATTGACGAGATGGCCAAGGCTTACTGTGAAGGAGCGCAGCTATGCCATCGAATCGACAAGGAAACTTCTGGTATTCTGGCGATTGCCAAGACTCCTGAAGCTTACAGGAACCTTTCTATGCAGTTTGAGAAAAGAGAGGTCGATAAGGTATACCATGCGATTGTAGACGGAACGCATGAGTTTGATCGTATTTTGGTGGATCGCAATATCGCCGTTTCGGGTAGAGGAAATGTACGTATTGATATTGAAGGGAAACCTGCCCAAACCAAGTTTATGACCTTGGAGATTTTCCGCAACCACTCTTTGGTCGCTTGTAAGCCTGTTACGGGAAGAATGCACCAGATTCGTATTCACTTGGCTTATCTGGGCGCACCGATCTCAGCCGATGAGCTATATGGTGGACAATTGCCATACCTTTCACAATTGAAGCGTAAGTTCAACCTGAAGAAAGGAACGATCGAAGAGCCTTTGATGAAGCGTGTAGCCCTTCATGCCCGTGAACTACATTTTTTGGATGTAGATGGAACGGAAGTACATGTAGAAGCAGAGTATCCTAAGGATTTTAGAGCATATCTTCGACAGTTGGAGAAGTCGGTTTGATCGGTTGTTATCTCGCCGTAGAGTTGAATCATGGATTCCACTCATAAAAAAAGGACATTGCCCCATATGAGGTAGTGTCCTTTTTTAATTTCCTATCCTAAAAATAATATCCACAAAAATTATACCAACAATGGATTTAACGAAATTGTTTAAACCGATTTTTTAGGGGTTTTAAGTCTATTAATAAATGATTGTATTATTTAAAGAATTTTACATGTAAAATATTAGCATGTAATTGAAATATTCAAAGAATATGCGATTTGCTTCTCTTCTCATACAAACATTTTCAAAAAACAAAGCTTTTCTGATCCCGTAAACAATTTTCACTAAAAGCTAAAAATACGGCACATGAAAAAGTATCATTTTTTATCACTGATTTTAATGGCATTCATGGCTTTTACAAGCTGTGATGAGGAAGAAAAAGACATGATGGATGAGGAGATGTCTCAAACCATTGCAGAGATTGTAGGATCTAACGCAGACTTCTCTACTTTATTGACAGCACTTCAGACTGCAGATCTTGCTAGTGTTTTTGGAAGTGAGGAAAGTACTTTCACCGTTTTCGCTCCAGATAATGCAGCCTTTAATGCATTGCTTTCGGCAGACAATGGCATCTCTAGCTTAGGAGATATCAGTGCGGAAGATTTGGACAGAATTCTAAAGTACCATGTGGTACCAGGAGCTGTTGCTTCATCGGCTTTGTCTGATGGACAAAAAGTAGTGACACTTTCAGGGGATACTTTGATGGTCGCAGTATCAGGTTCTTCGATTACTGTAAATGGCATCCCGGTAAAAACGGCAGACGTAGAAGCTTCTAATGGTGTGATTCACATTATCGGAGGAGTATTGCTACCTCCAGCAGAGGAGATGCCTTCTAATACGATTGCGGATGTGGTAAGCACAAGCCAGGACTTTACCGTATTGTTGGCGGCTTTGCAGAAAGCAGAACTAGCAGCAGTATTTGCAGACAAAGAAGCATCATTTACGGTATTTGCACCAAATGATGCCGCTTTCCAAAAGTTGCTGGATGCCGATAATGGAATCAGCAGCTTGGATGACCTGGATAAAGAAACATTGACTACGGTACTACAATACCACGTAGTAGAAGGAGATGTGATGTCTACTGACCTATCTGATGGCATGGAAGTAGAAACGCTATTGGGCGAGAAGCTGATGATCAAAGTGATGGATGGCATGGTGTACGTAAATGGTGCGATGGTTACCACTGCTGATGTGACTACAGACAATGGTGTGATCCACGTTATTGATGAGGTATTGATGCCAACATCACTAACAACAATTGCGGATGTAGTGAGTGCAGACGAGAACTTCAGTACGCTACTAGCGGCTTTGCAAAAAGCAGAGCTAGCAGGGGTATTTGCGGACAAAGAAGCATCGTTTACAGTATTTGCACCAGATAATATGGCCTTCCAGGCATTGTTGGATGCGGATAATGGTATCAACAGCCTGGACGACCTGGACATGGAGACTTTGACAAAAGTGCTTAAGTTCCATGTTGTAGAAGGAATGGTGAAGTCTATGGACCTAATGGACGGAGACATGATTGAAACACTTGCAGGCGAAAAGCTAATGGTGAAGATCATGGATGGTAATGTATATATCAATGGTGCGATGGTGAAAATGGCTGACGTTAAAACTGGTAACGGCGTGATTCATGTTATTGATGAGGTATTGATGCCGACGTCACTAAAAACCATTGCAGATGTAGTTAGCATGGACGAGAACTTCAGTACGCTACTAGCGGCTTTACAAAAAGCAGAACTAGCAGGAGTATTTGCAGATGCTGAGGCTTCTTATACAGTATTTGCACCGGATAACATGGCCTTCCAGGCATTGCTGGATGCAGATAATGGCATCAACAGCCTGGACGACCTGGACATGGAGACTTTAACAAAAGTGCTTAAGTTCCACGTAGCAGAAGGTAATGTAATGTCTATGGATCTAATGGACGGAGACATGATCGAAACACTTGCAGGCGAAAAGCTAATGGTGAAGATCATGGACGGTAACGTATATATCAATGGAGCAATGGTGAAGATGGCTGACGTGAAGACGGCTAACGGCGTAATTCACGTGATCGACCAGGTATTGTTGCCTCCAACACCAATGAATATCGCTGAGATTGTATCAATGAATGATGACTTCAGCTTCTTGCTAGCTGCATTGCAGAAAGCAGAGTTGGTGGACACTTTCACAAATGATATGGCAGCATATACTGTATTTGCACCTAACAATGCGGCTTTCCAAGCGCTATTTGATGCAGATAACGGTATTAGCAGCCTAGATGACCTTACAGTAGAGACGTTGACTGCTGTATTAACGTATCACGTTGCAGAAGGAAAAGTGAAGTCTATGGACCTTATGGATCAGCAAATGATCCCAACCCTTCAAGGAGGTGAGTTGACAGTTGACTTATCTTCAGGAGTGATGATTAACAACGCTAATGTAGTTGAGGCTGACGTGATGGCTACCAATGGTATTATTCACGTAATAGATTCTGTGCTTTTGCCTTAATGATTAAAACTACAATCAATAGTATAGCGTTCTATCGAAATACTATTATAAGGTGAATATAAAAAGGGCATCCCTGTGGGATGTCTTTTTTTTGCATGTAATAAAAAGAAGTGAAATATACTCTAATTTATTTTTTAGATTAACCTAAATTTAGATATTTGTATTGTCTAAAAAATGAAGCCATATGACAATGAGTATAAAACAACATTCTCTATTCTCGCTACTTATAGTATTATCACTAGGAATTGTCAGTACCGTAAGCGCACAGCAGGGACGTATTCAGGGGCAAGTGACCCACGCAGGGCAGCCTGTGGAATTTGTATCTGTAGGGCTTAAGGGCAGTAAAATCGGAACAACAACAGGCAAAGACGGAACATACGTTCTGGATCATATACCTGTAGGAAAATATACTTTACAGCTATCTTCTGTGGGATATCTTTCGATTAAACAAACTGTAGAGGTGCAGGAGGAAGTAACCCTTCAATTGAACTTTGTATTGGAGGAAGACGAAAAGCAAATGGAGGAGGTAGTGGTGACTGGTACCATGAAACCTACCTTTGTTTCTGACTCTCCGGTGAAAATAGATGTGGTGACCTCCAAGCAGCTGGAAATTTTCCTGCCTACGGCCAGTACGTCATTGGTGGAAAATATGCAGTTAGTCAACGGGGTGCAGGAAGTAGTCGCTTGTGGGGTATGCTATACGAATAGTATTAGTATCAATGGGTTGCCGGGACCTTATACGGCAGTGCTGATGGATGGAACTCCCATTTATGGTAACCTGGCCTCTGTTTATGGCTTGAATGGGATTCCAAATATGATTGTTGACCGCTTTGAGGTGATTAAGGGACCAAGCAGCACCTTGTATGGTTCTGAAGCCGTTGCTGGTGTAATTAACATTATTACAAAGGATCCGGCAGAGCAGCCTTTATTGTCTTTGGATATTATGGGAACGTCTCATCTGGAAAGCTTTGGGAATATCGCGATAGCACCGAAGATCGGGAAGTCCTCAGGATATATTGGTTTGAACTATGCCTATATCAATGATTTTGACGATGCCAATGGGGATGGATTTGGAGATGCAGCGAATATGGATCGTTATTCTCTTTTTACGAAATGGAATATCTACCGAAAGAGTGGAAAGAAATTCACCTTGGCCGGGAAATACTATTATGAGGATAGAAGAAATGGGGTGGAAGAGTATTTAGCCGATCGTAACTACCGTACGTTAAGAGGATCGGATACGATCTATGGAGAGAGTATCTACACGAACCGTACAGAACTTTTTGGTACCTATGAACTGAATACTGCACCTTCTTTAAAAGTGGACTTTTCTTTGTCTCACCACGATCAGGATAGTTATTATGGAAGTGACCATTATGTGGCACAACAGCAGATTGCTTTTGCTAACTTCTTGTGGAATACTAATTGGAAGAAGCATGATATTCTTACAGGGTTGACGGCTCGTTATAACGCTTATGATGATAACAGTGTCGCAACGGAAGTGGAGCAAAATGGACAGGTGATCAACCAACCCAATAATCAGTTTATCCCGGGGATATTTGTGCAAGACGAATGGACTATTCGAGACAACTTCACTTTATTGTCAGGGTTGCGTATGGATCACTATAATTCTCATGGAGTGATCTTCGCTCCTCGTTTGAGTACAAAATGGAAACCTTCTGAGTGGACGACCGTACGCTCTAATTTTGGCACAGGATTTCGCATTGTCAACCTATTTACAGAGGATCATGCGTTTGTGACAGGACAGCGGGAAGTCGTGATCAAAGAGGAGCTACAGCCGGAAGAGTCCTATAACCTGTCATTGAATATCAATCAGGTATATGCTTCTATGGGAGGTAGTGGCTCTATTGATGTAGAAGCCTATTATACCCATTTCACAAATAAGATTATACCGGATTATGATACGCCCGGACAAATTATCTATGCGAATTCAGAAGGGTATGCCCGTACCATGGGGGTAGGTGTGACAGTAGATCACAATTTTGATTTTCCATTGGCTATGAACCTAGGAGTTAATGTGCAGCGTGCTACAGAAACAGAGCAGAATGATGCTGGAAGCTGGGAGACCAATGCTATTCCTTTCGCCCCAGAATGGAGTGGTGTCGGGAGTATTAACTATCAATGGAAAGAAAAAAGAATGGTATTCGCTTATACGGCAAGGGTTACAGGAGTAATGACCTTACCAGAGGTATATGATTTGAATGATCAGGGAGTACCTCTGGAAACACCACGCCCTACGAGAAGTACGCCTTTTTCTTTGCATAATATTCAGGTAAGCAAACAGTTTAATAAAGGATTTTCATTCTATACAGGAATTCAGAACCTATTTAATTTTAGACAAGAAGCTTCTCCATTGATCGGTTATAATGACCCGAATCGACCGATAGGGTTTAGCGATTACTTTGATACTTCCTACGCCTATGCGCCCAATCATGGAAGAGAATTGTACTTAGGGATTAAATGGGAGTATTAATGAAGGATGCTAACATGTTGCATATCAGTATCTACTCTTGCAGGGAGAAAAAGTAAAAAGTAATAGGTATAAGGTAAAGGGGGATTTAAATTTCTCCTTTCTCCTTTCTCCTTTCTCCTTTCTCCTTTCTCCTTTCTCCTTTCTCCTTTCTCCTTTCTCCTTTCTCCTTTCTCCTTTCTCCTTTCTCCTCGGAGTACCTACAAGGAAAGCCCTTTCCTATCCCCTTTTGTAGGGGCTTTTTGAGTCATTATAATTAGGGATTTGAAGTGATTTGTGAATTTATTGTAAATAAATCACTACGATAATTCTTGTTATTATATATAGCGTGATTATTAAGGTGATACTAATGATAATTACTCATTATCAGGTTGAAGTTTTGGTGAAAATAGTTATTTGCGATAAAATATTCTGAATTACTTACGTTGCATTTTTTTCATTAAAAGGGATTTTTTTTAAAAATAAGTACAATAAATAACCGAAATCAGTGATACGGGTAACTGAATGATACGAGTTAATTTCACTGTTATGTGTTATTTGATATGTAGTGCCAAAACGTCACTTTTACGAAGTGTTAACTGTCGTTTGCAAAAAAATCATTGAGAGTCATCACTATCAATAATGATTTTAGTCATTCCTACCAAATTAAACTCTCATCGAAGAGGTAACACATTCAAGGTTAAGGCCATCCTTTATTTTCTCGCAGAGGTGGTCAATTATTTATTCAAAAACAAACACAAACATGAAATGGACAAGCTTGGCTTTGCTGCTATTTGTTGCTTTTCCGGCATTCAGCCAGAAAATTCAGCAATTAGATGTGCAAGGCTATTATCCCAAGCTATCACCTGATGGGAAGCAGGTGCTGCTAACTTCTTCTAAGTTTACAGGATTAAAGTTATACGATTTGGCGGGTAAGTCTACTCGTTCCTTAACGGATAAACCTGGAGCTGGCTATGGCGCAGAGTTTAATGGTGATAAGATTGTTTTTGCGGACAAAGGGACTCGTCAGCTGATGGAGGTGACTACTTTTTCTGGAAAACTATCCCCATTGAGTGCTGCTAAAGGGGAGCAACCTCATCATTTTTTGGCGCTTAAAAATAAAGCGATCCAAAACTTGAATAAAGCAGTAGATGCTCGTCCAACGTCTATGTTGGATGGCGTGATTGTTACCATGGCTAATGGGGAAGAGAAAACATTTTCTCCTTTAGGAACGCGCGAAGACTATATCTGGACTTCCGTTTCACCAGACGGACAGCATATTCTGATGAAAGCGTCAGGGTATACGGCCGTGATCACGGATCTTAATGGTAATGTGGTAAAAGATTTGGGCGACCTGGAAGCACCAAAATGGTTGGGGAATAACCGAATCATTTATATGGAGACAGAAGATAACCACGATACTTACATTAAAAGTGATATCTACGTACTGTCTTTGGACAATCAGAAATCTCAAAAACTAACAGAAGGCTTTGGTAAGATTGCGATGTACCCGGATGCACAAGAAGGGAAAGTCGTTTTCAATACGCCAGAAGGAGAGGTATTCATGATTGAGTACTAATTCACTTCTTTTATACAATTTTATCTTTAATAAGCTATCCCTGAGGTATATGATGCCATAATTACGTTATGATTTTTTTGACTAAGCCACGGTGAATAGTCTTTATTTTATCCAAAAAACAACTTCAGAAATGAGAAAAATTCTCTCCTATATGTTGTTGATAGGAGTCTGCTTTGCGCCGATTTTTGCAAGCGCACAGGTTCCTGCCAACGTACCTCAGCTATTGGCTGGGAAAAGAATTGCCATTGACCCTGGACACGGGGGACGTGATTCAGATGATAGACAAACTCCATTGGGAAATGGGTTTACTTACTGGGAGTCTGCCGGATGTTGGGAAGTAGGTAATATGGTCAATGACCTTTTGATTGAGCTTGGTGCGACGACCAAGATGACTAGAACTACTGATAGCGCAACGAGTGCAGTGAGGGATCCTTCCCTGTCCGAGCGTGTAGCGACAGCCAATGCTTTTGGTGCTGACTATATGCACTCTATCCATACGAATGCAGCGAATGGTGTTGCCAACTATAGCTTACTGCTTTATAGAGGGGTGAATGGTAACCCTACTTGGTCTGCAGCGAAGACTATGGGTGGTATTATGTCTAAGCTTTTCTATGAGCACTGGTATTCGACTACTTATTACAATAGAGCGGACCGTGATTTCTTGCCTTACCACCTTGGAGTGTTGGCAGGAACGAACATGCCAGCTACCCTGTCAGAAGGAGCTTTCCACGACGTGCAGGCAGAAGGTAGAAGAATGATGAACGCTGGTTACTCTAAGGCAGGAGCATGGGCGATAGTGAAAGCTTTCTTACAGTACTTTAATGCAGGAACGCTTTCTTACGGTGAAGTAGGAGGTGTCATCAAGGATGAGTCTGGTGTACCGGTGAACGGTATGACCGTAACATTGGATGAAGGTACTGCAGATGAAAAAGTAGTAGTAACGGATAATGTTGATAACGGATTCTATTTCTTCGATTGGTTGACTCCGGGTACGCACACCCTGAAGTTTGAGAAGAACGGTTTCACAACAACAACACAAAATGTAACAGTATCGGCAGGAGTATTTAACCGTACTAACCCTACTGTAACTAGCTTGGGTACACCTCCAAACAGACCAACACTTTACTTTGTAGGTAACCCTACAGGCGGAAGCAGCCTACAGGCACGTTGGTCACAGAATGGAGAAGGTAACTTGGTAGGATACCGTCTATACTATGCAGAGAATGATAATATTGATAGCTGGAAATTGGCAGCAGACGAGAATACATTGACAGCAACAACTACTTCAGTAACATTGGGTAGCGATGCTAGCTTTGTGGATGCTCCAACGGGAGCAGCTTACCACTTTATGATCAAAGCGGTAGCACAAGGTGATGGTGTATTGTTGGAAAGTGATGCTAGTGATATTTACTCTAGGTCATCAGGATCAACAGGAGACCAGATCTTGATCGTAGATGGTTTTGACCGTTACACAGGATCGGCTTCTTACAAGAATCCAACACATAGCTTTGGAACAAGTTACTTCAAGGCGATCAGAGATAGCTACAACGCAGTGGTATCTACAGCTGACAACGCACAGGTGGCAGACGGTACAGTAGATTTGGATAACTATGCAGCCGTAGTATGGTTCGTAGGTGATGAATCTACAGTCGCAGAAACATTTGCTGCTATCGAGCAGACTAAAGTGAAAGAGTACCTGGAAGCAGGAGGTAAGCTTTTGGTGTCAGGTTCAGAAATTGGTTGGGACTTGTTTAGCCAAGGGTCTACGGATGATAAAGCATTCTATAACAATTACCTGAAAGCGAACTTTGTGGATGACGGTAGCGCATCTTATACACCAGCAGCAGGTGTTGCAGGAACAAGCTTTGACGGAGCATTATTGAACTTCGGAGCAACTTATCCAGAAGATTATCCAGATGCCATCTCTTCCAATGGAGGTCAGAACATTTTGGCTTACAATGGCGGTAAGACGGCAGCAACAGCTTATACCGGTACATTTGGTAGTGGTTCTGCAACAGGTGCTGTGATCTACGTATCTTTCCCATTGGAAACAGCAAGTCTTGCAGAGCAGACGGACTTCATGGGTAAAGCATTGAACTACTTGAGCATTCAGACAGTCAATGTAGCGCCAGTAGCCAATGATGATGCAACGGCAACGGATGAAGGAATTGCAGTAACGATTGATGTATTGTCAAATGACGTAGATAGCAATATTGATGCATCTACGCTGGCCATTGTATCTGCACCAGCAAATGGTACAGCAACAGTAGGTGCTGGAAATATTACGTATACTCCAGCAGCTGGCTTTACAGGAGACGCAACCTTTACGTATCAGGTATCGGATGCAGAAGGTTTAGTTTCAAACACAGCTACGGTAACCGTTTCTGTATTTGCTCCTCAAAATTGTGTGGAAGCAGGTCCTGAAGTAAGCCCGAATCACCCTAAGCGTGAGTTCAGAGGTGCTTGGATCTCTACGGTAGCCAATATCGACTGGCCATCAGCTCCAGGACTATCTGGAACGACACAAAAAGCACAGTTGATCAGCATCTTGGATGATCTACAGGCGTCAGGCATCAATGCAGTATTGCTTCAGGTAAGACCTGAGAGTGATGCATTGTACGCTTCTACGATTGATCCTTGGTCATATTATTTGTCAGGAACACAAGGAGTTGCTCCATCACCATATTATGACCCTCTACAGTTTGCAATTGACGAGGCACATAAGAGAGGAATGGAGCTGCACGCTTGGTTGAACCCTTACCGTGCACAGCAAGGAACACCTACTTTGGCGGCATCGCACGTAGCAAACCAGCACCCTGATTGGGTAATGGACTTCTCAGCAAGAGATATCCTTAACCCGGGTATCCCAGGAGTGAGAGACTATGTTGTAGATGTAGTAGAAGATATCGTTTCCCGTTATGATGTAGATGGTATTCACTTTGATGACTACTTCTATCCATATGAAGGAATGACAGACACAAAAGATGCTTCTGCCTTTGCTTCATACAACCCGAATAACTTGAGTCGTGCAGACTGGAGAAGAGATAACGTGAACCAGTTGATCTCAATGGTTTATGCGAAAATTCAGGAGGTGAACACAGCACAGAACAAAGGTATTGTATTTGGTGTGAGTCCATTCGGTATCTGGAAATCAGGAGTACCTTCAGGTATCTCAGGAATGTCAGCTTACGATGTGATCTATGCAGATGCTTTGGCATGGTTGCAAGCAGGTGATATTGACTACTTGACGCCTCAGTTGTACTGGGACTTTGGTGGAGCTCAGGATTATACGGCATTGTCTACATGGTGGGACAACCAAGTAGCGGCATCAGGAAAGCATCATTACCCTGGATTGGGACTGTACCGTTTGGAGTCTACTTCTAGCTGGTCAGCTTCTACGATCCAGAACATGATCATCGAGAACCGTAAGTCAGCGAACGAAGTAACATTGGGACAAGTATTCTTTACAACCAATGACTTGACGGGTAACCAAAAAGGAGTAAAAGACGCATTGAGTGCGAATGAGTATAAGTACCAGTCGATCAATCCTACGATGGGATGGTTGGACGGAACATGTCCATTAGCTCCTACAAACTTCCGTTTGGAGAACAACACCTTGAAGTGGGATGCTCCGGCTGCTGCTTCAGATGGAGACGTTGCTGAGCGTTATATCGTTTATCGTTTCAGTGTAGAGCCAAATACTTCGGCTAACCGTCATGATGGAACGAAAATCGTAGCGGTAACTGGTGAAACTGAAATTGGTCTATCTTCGGCTTGGTTGACAGGTACGGATAACTACTTCGGTGTAGCGGCAGTGGATGACAACGCAAACGAAAGTCCATTTGCCAATGGAAGCGTTTATGTACAAGCTGCTCCTCAGTATTGTGCGGCACAAGGCAACAACTCAACGTATGAGTGGATTGCAGAAGTGAAAGTAGGCTCGATCAGTAAGACAAGTGCCAACGATGGTGGATATGCAGATAAAACGGCAGAATCATTCACGTTGACAATTGGTAATTCTTACGGATTGACTTTGAAGCCAGGATATAGCTCTACAGCATACAATGAGAACTGGAAGGTATGGATTGACTTTAACCAGGATGGTGACTTTGAGGATGCAGGAGAGGAAGTATATGCGATTCCTGCAGTAGCGAAAAACACTGTGACGGGTACTTTGAGTATTCCGGCAGGAGTAAGCGCAGGAACGACACGTATGCGTGTTGGAATGAACGGTTCGTCTTCGGATTATACGCTGAACCCTTGTGGTAGCTTTGCTTACGGTGAGGTAGAGGATTACACGGTAGTATTGGAGGAAGCAGTAGCAGTTGCGCCATCTGCTGAAGATGACAATGCAGTTACGGATACGGATATTGCTGTGGCAATTGATGTATTGGCAAACGATACAGATCCTAACGGTGATATCAATGCTTCTACAGTAACGATCGTAAGCGCACCATCAAACGGTACGGCAACAGTCAATGCAACGACAGGTGTAGTAACTTATACGCCGGCTGCAGGATATTATGGTAGCGATGTATTCACTTATGAAGTAAGTGATGACGAAGGATTAGTTTCTAACGTAGCAACTGTTTCAGTAACGGTGAACAATGAGCCTCCAGCACCATGTGCTGCACAAGGTAACAACTCAACTTATGAGTGGTTGCAGACCGTGACGATTGGCGCATTCAGCCATACATCTGGAAATGACGGTGGATACGGTGATCACACAGACCAAACGGTATATGTGACAACTGGTGAATCATACAACGTAGCGCTTCTTCCAGGATTTAGCGGTTCTTCTTACCAGGAGCACTGGAAAATCTGGATTGACTTCAACGCTGATGGCGACTTTGAGGATCAAGGAGAACTATTGCTTGATGGTTACGGTACAGGTACTGCTGCTTATACTTCTTCTATCCAGATCCCATTCGGTGTGACAGGTGGAGTGAAAACGATGAGAATCGGTATGAACGGTACTTCTGCAGACTATACATTGAACTCATGTGGTTCATTCAACTATGGTGAGGTAGAGGATTACTATGTGAATGTATCTAACAATGGTTGTGTACCTCCAACAGCTACTTCGGTTGTGATTGACAACGACCAAGCAGCACTAGTTGGAACATGGCCAGCAAGTACATACGAGGCTGACTACGTTGGTGCAAACTACTACTACGATAACTTGGAGAACAAAGGAAGCAAGACAGTTACTTATACTCCGACAATTGAAGTAGCAGGTACTTACGAAGTGTTTGTAAGCCACCCTGACAACCCGAACTATGCGACGAACGTACCATTCGATGTAAATCACTTGGGAGGTACTTCAGAAACATTGATCAACCAGTCTACGGGCGGTGGAACATGGAAGTCACTAGGACAGTACGAGTTTGCTGCAGGTACTTCAGGTAATGTGGTATTGAGAACAACAGGAACAGACGCAAGCAAGTACGTGATCGCTGATGCGGTTCGTTTCGACTTCGTGAACTGTACAGTTTCTGGTGCTCGTACGGCTACCGACCTGAAAGGCTTAACGGCAAATGAGCTAACGGTATATCCTAATCCTGCAATCAACTACACGAACATTGCTTTCCGTCTGAACACTGACGAGCAAGTAAACATCTCCGTGTACAACCTTGTAGGTAAGGTAGTAGAGGAGCACGTAGCGAACTATCGTGCCGGTAACAACGAATATCAACTGAATACTTCTAAGTATCGCTCAGGTATGTATGTCATCAAATTGACTACAAACAGCGGACTAGAATTGAATACCAACTTACTGAAGCGTTAAGCTTCTAGAATTACCCTAAGGCCGCAAGGAAACTTGCGGCCTTTTTTCCATCCGAAATCGTGTATCTCGCACACGATTATTGTTTACTAAAACTATCCAATAACTAATGTACTATTCCTTCCGATTGATAGCATGGGTTGCTACCCTATGCTTATCACTAATAGGTACTTCCTATGCCCAAGACCCATTAGAAGCAAGACTTAGAAGTACTTTACAAAGCCAATGGCAAAATACCAATACTCCCGGCGTTAGTGTCGCCGTCTCTACACCTGATAGAGGAATCCTTTATGCCCACGCCGGAGTGGGTAATGTGTATACAAGCAGTACGATTACTCCTGATACGAAATATTATGTAGCCAGTATCTCCAAAACATTCACTGGAGCATTGTTGATGCGTATGCAGGAAGAAGGTTTATTGAATATTGATGATAAGCTTTCGGATTACTTAATTATCTCAGGCCTACCTTATAATTCGACCATGACGATTCGACAGCTGATGAACCATTCAGCGGGTGTCGGTGACCATTTCGATAATGGCAATTACTGGAATCTAACGGTAGGGGATCCTTATCGTGTATTAACCGATAGTGAAGTAATGTCCTATTCCAATGCCATAGGCGCCTCTTTCTACCCAGGAAGTGGATACGATTACTCTAATGGAGGTATTTATGTATTGGGAATGTTGATTGAAGAAATATTAGGGGTTTCTTTGAATCAGGCGATGGATACTTGGTTGGTACAACCACTAGGCTTAACCAAGACATTCTTGGATGACAGTAGTGATCCAGGAAACCCTATTGCAGGGTTGGCTGAGAACACACGTTCTTATGAGTATCATAAGAGTGGAGTAGCTGCAGCAGGGGCTGTGGTCTCTACACCAGGGGAGCTAGCTAAGTTTGTTAAAGCAATCTTCAGCGAAGGTTTCCTAACACAAAGCTCTATTAATTCCATGCAGGCAGCTTCTACCCGTAACAGTGCTTACGGTTTGTGTACCCGTCGTTGGTCGGATAGAGGATATAGCTTCTATGGACATACAGGAACCTTGGCAGGGTATAACAGTATCATGTACTACATTCCAGGGCTGGATGTGTCTGTGGCTATTAATATCAATGGATATGCAAGCCCTAGTTCTGCTTGGGATAACTTGAAAACAGCTATTTATGATGTGGTCGTAGATGAGTATGCAGGCTATTGTAGTAATAACAACTGTAATGCGCCATCCAGACCAGTATTGCATTATGTACGCAATAACGTCAATAATACCATCTCTGTAAGCTGGAAAGAAAATACGGAGACGGATTTGGCAGGGTATCGTTTGTATTATACAACACAGGATGACCTGAGTAATTGGCAACTGGCAGCCGATGAGAATACCCTAACCGCAGGGATCGGTACTTATACATTCAATAGTAGCAGTGAATTTCAAGTAGCGACAACTTCGGATGTACAGTTCTTTAAGTTAGCTGCAGTGGGGACAGATGGGATTGAAAGTAGCACTTCTGACGTATACGTGCAAAGAAGTAGCAGTAGCAGCAAACGCTTACTGATTGTCGATGGATTTGACCGCTTTGGAGGAAGTGCCTCTTATGGTTCTATTGTTCATAACTTCACAGCAGATTATCTAAAGATTTTCCGTGATGCCAATGGCAGCGATTTCTCGGTGACCTCAGCAGCCAACGAGGCCGTAGAACAAGGAAAAGTAAACTTACAGGCCTACGATATGGTCGTATGGTTTACAGGAGATGAGTCGACCATTGCAGAGTCCTTTAACTGGATAGAAGAAGATTTGATTGAGCAATACCTGGAAACAGGAGGTAATCTATTCGTAACAGGTTCTGAAATAGGTTGGGATCTATCAGCCAAAGGAACAGCAGCCGATCAGGCGTTCTATGGAAATTATTTGAAAGCTACTTACGTGGATGATGGTTCTGTAAACTATATTCCGGCGACAGGATTGGCAGGGACAGAATTTGCTGGTACGGTATTGAACTTTGGTCAGGTATACGCAGAGGATTATCCAGATGCCATTACACCGGCTAATGGAGCGGAGGCCTTGTTTGCCTATAATGTTGCGGGCAAGAATGGTGGAGTAGGTTATAAGGGAACATTTGGTAACTCATCTACCCCTGGAGCAGTGGCTTATATATCTTTCCCATTGGAAACGGTAAGTGATCAGGCTGCCAAGACAACTTTTGCAGGACAGCTGGTAAGTTACTTTGGATTGGATGCCGCACCAGGTACCCCTAAAGCTAACTTTATCATCAGTGGTCTTCCGGCAGCACCGGGCACAGCGATTGGTTTTGATGCTTCCACTTCTACCGATGATGATGGTACAATCACTTCTTATGCATGGGATTTTGGAGATGGAAATACAGCAAGTGGAGCAACTGCTTCTCATACGTATACGGCAAATGGAACCTATACCGTAGAACTGACAATTACAGATAATGACGGGAAGGTAGCCTCCAAATCACAACAAGTAAGTATTGCAGGAGAGGAGGAGCTAAGAGGTACATGGTTAGCGTGGACAGAGCGTAATGTTCCGGATAGAGCAGAGATTGCTGCTGAAATGCAGAAAATGGCCGATGCCAACCTCAACGTGGTATATGTTCCGGTATGGAGAATGGGATATACCTACTTCAAGAGCCCGACTTTAAATAAAGTACTGGGAGTAGATATTGATCCAGTTGCAGGAAGTCGTGATATTCTTCAGGAGATGATTGAGGAAGGACACCAAAGAGGACTGAAAGTAGTGGCTTGGTTTGAAGGAGGCTTCTCTGCCGGTAGAAAAACAGATCTACTATATCAGACCAAACCGGAATGGTTTACGCAAAGACAAAACGGCACACAGGAGTATGAATCCGATGTCGTATGGTTGACACACAATCACCCTGAAGTATTGGCTTTCCTATTGGACTTAGGAAGGGATGCTATTAGAAACTATGCGGTGGATGGTATACAGATGGATCGTGTACGTTACCCTGATCTGGATTGTGGATACGATGCCATGACACAGGAAATCTATTTCAGAGAAAAAGGAAGCTTCCCGCCAACAACCACCAATAATGCGACATGGATGCGTTGGAGAGCAGATCGATTGACAGCCTTTATTGGTGACTTCTACCAAATGGCGAAGGAAACAGATCCGGGGATTGCAGTAAGTAATGCACCTATTGCTTATCCATATGGTTATAACAACTTCTGTCAGGACTGGCCGGCATGGGTCAATAATGGCTATCTGGATTATGTGATTCCTCAGGTATATCGAGAGACATTGAGTAGCTACAATACCTCATTAACAGAGCAATTGTCTTATGTAAACGATAATTCTAAGGTAACACCGGGGATCACAAGTATCTATTCTGGTATTGAAGTGAGTTCTTCAACGGTAGTGGATAAGATTAACAATACGAGAGGAAGAGGCTTGAAAGGTCACGTACTTTGGTATCATAAGGAACTGAGCAATGATTATAATTACTTATTGAATAATGCCTATCAGGTAGAGGCTTCTTTACCTGCTGAGTTTGATCATGTGGGTAGTGTAGGAAGCTGTGCTACGGTAGCAGCCATTCAAATTGATGCAGGTGATGCAGGGTATACGCAATCAGGATCATGGAATAGCAGTTCATCTCAGGTAGGTTACTTGGGAAGCGGTTATTATCATGACGGAAATGCTGATAAGGGAACAAAGTCAGTGACCTATACTCCTACAATCCTTCAGGCAGGTAGCTATGAAGTATTTACCATTCATACAGCATTTACCAATAGAGCATCGAATGTTCCTGTAGATATCAACCATTTTGATGGAACGACCACCGTAGTGGTAGATCAAACACAGAATACAGCAACTTGGGTATCACTGGGAACGTATGATTTTGCGGCAGGGTCTAATGGAACGGTAGTACTTCGTACAGATGGTACGAATGGTTTTGTGATTGCGGATGCGATGCGATTTGTCTTGAAAGAGTGTAAGAACCTTTCGAACGATAATATTCCTGTCGTAAACAATGACAATGCTACAGTCAATGAGGATGGCAGCGTAGTCGTCAATGTATTGAGCAACGATGCGATTGTGCAAGGAAGTATTGATCCTTCAACAGTAACCGTCGTAACAGCAGCAACGAATGGAACAACATCCGTGAATGCGACAACAGGTGCAGTAACCTATACGCCTAATGCGAACTTCAATGGTGCGGATAGCTTTACGTACCGTGTCAGTAGCACAGAGGGATCGGTATCCTCTTTGGCAACGGTTAGTCTAACGGTATCAGCAGTAAACGACTTGCCAGTAGCAGCCAACGATGCGGCAACGACCTCGGAGACTACGCCAGTAGTCATAGATGTATTGTCTAATGATTCAGACATTGAGGGTACATTGGATGCGACATCTGTAGTTGTGAAAACTGCGGCTACAAATGGGACAACATCCGTAAATGCGACAACAGGAGCAATTACCTATACCCCTAATGCAGGGTTTGCAGGGACTGATAGCTTCACGTATGAAGTAGCGGATGCCGATGGGGCAGGATCTAATGCAGCGACGGTTACCGTGACTGTGGAAGCGACGCCAACCACACCTCCAGCACCTTGTGCCGCAGCGGGAACAAACTCTACCTACGAATGGCTACAGTCTGTGACGATTGGAGCGTTTAGTCATACATCAGGAAATGACGGAGGATACGGAGATCATACCGACCAAACGGTTTACGTTACGACTGGAGAATCTTATAGTGTAGCCTTGTTACCGGGTTTTAGTGGATCGTCATATCAGGAGCATTGGAAAATCTGGATTGACTTTAATGCCGATGGTGATTTTGATGATGCAGGAGAAGAGCTACTTGATGGTTATGGTACAGGTAAAAAAGAATTTACAGGAACGATTGAGATACCATTTGGGGTAGCATCAGGAATCAAGACGATGCGTGTTGGAATGAATGGTACGTCAGCGGATTATACGTTGAACCCTTGTGGAACGTTTGCTTATGGTGAAGTAGAGGATTACTACGTAGACTTGACCAATAATGGTTGTTTGCCTCCAGCAGCTTCCGAAATTGTCATTGACAATCCAGAAGCAACCTTGGTAGGTTCATGGCCTGCAAGCTCATACCTTTCAGATCGTATTGGCGATAATTACCTTTATGATAATAAGGAAGGAAAAGGGACAAAAAGTGTGATCTATACTCCTTCTATTGAAGTGGCAGGAACTTATGAAGTATTCTTGAGTCATCCAGCCAATAGCGGGTATGCGAGCAACGTACCAGTAGATGTGAATCACGCTGGAGGTTCTAATGAAGTTTTCATTGACCAAAAGGTTAACGGAGGTACTTGGAAGTCGCTGGGAACGTATGAGTTTGCAGCAGGTACTGCAGGTAATGTAGAGCTGAGAACAACAGGAACCTCAACCAGTGAGTTTGTGATTGCCGATGCGGTTCGATTTGTATTTGTGAACTGTAATATTTCCGGTGCACGTTATGCTAATGTAACAGCACCTGAGGTGGCGAACAGTACACTGACGGTGTATCCTAACCCAGTACAACAGTCTGCACAGGTAGCCTTTACGCTACAGGCAGAGGAAGAGGTACAAGTTACGGTATACAATTTGATTGGAAAGGTGGTAGACCAACGTCGAGGAACCTTTAGAACAGGACAGAATAAGGTAAGCTTCAATACAGGAGCATACCGTTCAGGAGTATATGTAATTCAGTTGACTACGGGAAGCGGCATGAAGCTGACAACCAAGATGCTGAAAAACTAATATTGTTAGGTTGAGCTGTTGATATGTTCAACAGTTCAGCCTGATTTCCACTTTTATGTTCATAATGTTTAATTGCAGTTGTTTTACAACTGCGTTCATGATGTTTAGTTGTTTTGTTTTTAAAATCCATGAAATGGATTTTTCGTTGTTCAACTAAACATCATGAATGGGCGAAGCCCAATTAAACATTATGAACATAAGCTTTTACTACAAACAAAACCATATTGCAATTTCGACAGCTATCGAATTGTAAACGATTCAACAATAACTACGAGATATGAAAAAACTGATGCTATTTTTAGTAGCTGCCTTATTTTTTAATTTAGCTTGGGCACAAGAACAACAACTTATTCCATTCAGAAATGGAAATATATGGGGAGCAACGGATAAGGAAAAAAATGAGGTAATTCCCTTTAACTATCAAGAGGTTTCCTTCTTTTCTGATAAGTATTATAAAGTGAAAATTGAAGGAAAGGAGGGGATTATGAATGGAAAAGGAAAATACCTTTTACAACCTATTTATGATCTGATTTTACCGGTCAACGATACCTTGTTTCAAGTAATGAAAGGAGGGAAGACAGGACTTTGTACTTTTGGTGATAAAGAAATATTGCCAATACAATACACCAAACTAAGACAATTTACGGATACCCCCTATTTCTCAGCAGAGCTGAATAAAAAATTTGGGGTGGTAGATATCCACGGAAAGGAATTGATTAAGATTGATTTTGATGGGGTGAGTCATTTTCAGGAGGACTATTTTTTGATTAGAAGAGAGAACCAGTATATGCTGGTGAACAAGGAGTTTCAATCAGTATCCGGGGAGTTTTATGACGATATCGCTCCATTGGATGATACCTATATATTAACCAAAAGGGGAAAGCTATGGGGATGCATGCGTGTAACGGGTGAGAAATTGATCCCTGCTCAATATGAGCGTATTAAGTTGTTGCCGGAAGCCGGATATTTCCAAGTCATAAGAGATCAAAAGTATGGTCTTTTTGATATGACAGGAAAAGAAGTATTAGCCCCTGCATTCGAGGAAGAGATGCATTTCTTTAAGGGGGAGTACTGCTGGATAGAGCGAGAAGGAAAATGGCAAATGTTGAACCTGAAAAAAGACGCTTTTGAACCTTTACCATATACAACGGTAATTGATTCATTATATGGATACGTGCGAGTGATGAAGGGAGATAAAATGGTATTGATCAACCGCAATATGGAAGAAGTTGCACCTGCCCGTTATTATCAAGTAAAGCCTTATAATGATCAGGTACATATGGTGGAACTGGAAAAAAAATGGGGCTTTATAACACTCGATGGCGAAGAGGTAGTTGCACCACAATATGATGAGATTTTTGATGCCCGGGAAAAAGGGAAGAAGAGTTACGCTATGGCAATGGAGTTTGACAGACAGTGGGATATGCCAACGAGCAGAAAGCAAGAAGAGGAAGAAAAAATTATTGATAACGAAGGGGTAGGAAAGGTAGCCAATGGCAATCAATGGGCCTTGGTAGATAGTACGGGGCAAGCATTGACAGAAGCTCGTTATAGCAATATTGGGATTGTATCTAGAAAGCATCCTTTGTGGATGGAGGTGAATGGCAAGTACGGGGCTTTGAGTCAGGAAGGAAAGCAGTTGGTTGCACCCATCTATGATGGAATAGAGTATAAAGGGCTGGATCAGCTATTCAAAATAGAGAAAGACGGAAAGGTTGGCTTATTAGATCAGAACGGAAAGAGCGTATTGTTACCTCAGTACAGCTTGTTCCACTGGACAACAACCAGAGGTCGCTACCTGGTAGGAAACGAAGGGAAGTGGGGATTGATCAACCGCAAGGGAGAAACCCTGATTGCCATGGAGTACCAGCGCCTCTTCGATATGGAAGGTTACTTATTAGGTATCAAAGACGGGCAAGCAACACTTTTTGACAGTAACGGAAATGTAGTGATATCGCCTAAATATACCCATATTGAATCCATGCGAGATGAGAATAGGGAAGTAGTAGAAGGCCTCTTCAAGGTAAGGCAAGGATATCGTGAAGGTGTGGTCAATACCAAGGGTGTTGAAGTTGTTCCGGCAGTTTATGAGCGCGTCGCTTATAGGAATGGATTGTTGGAGGTATTCCAGAATAAGAATAGAGGATATTACAATACCAAAGGGGTGAAATATTTCGCCGAGTAAGGACCGGGATCTATAGAATTTGAAATGGGCCGTAAGCTTTTTAGTTTACGGCCTTTTTTGTTGAGGCCGCTTGCGCGGCTGGTTGAGTGGGCTGCGCCCGTTGAGTAGAGCTTCGCTCTGTTGAGTAATGTAGGAAACTGGTCGTAGCGTCCACGCTACGACCTCCCACGACACTGGTCTTAGGCTCCAGCCTAAGACCTAAAAGCGCTTTTACCGAGCGTCCACGCTCGGGTGGTATGACTGGAAAATGGAGATTGTGATACAAATAGCCCAGGGCATCGCCCTGGGAAAAAGAGAGATAGTAGACACCCAGTCCTAAGATGCACATAGTGGGCTTTAGACTTTAGCCGTGGTGTTTATTAAGGTTGAATATTTATCCGTCATATTCCGTATAGTGACGGATTAAAATCCGCCCCTATGTGATGTCACTCTTTCAGGGTTTTATGGTATAATCCCGAAGGGATGACATCACTAAGAGGTGGGTAGGGACGGTAAGTCTTCAACCCATCTCTTCACGTAAGAAGTGTGTCGGTTAATTATTCAACCTTAATAACCTTGCACCAGCATACTTGTATAAAAAATGGAAGACCAGTAGATTATAGCTAGCCTTCCATTGATATTATCTATGCAGACATAATGTGTGCGAATGGAGTGAAAATCACTTAATATAAGCAACCAATAACTTTTCTAAGTCCAGTAACTCAACTTCATCAGATGAAGGTGTTAATCTATCTCTAACATAAGAAAGTGCTTTTTCAAGGTTAGCTCTGGTATGGCTATAGTCTACAATTACACTTTTCACTGCAGCGTAAGTGATTTTATCTGAGTTAAAATATGTCAAGATTAATCTAGACAATGTAGAATTCCCATATTTATCTCGAAGATTAATATCAAAGCCAAGGTCAACCAAAAACGCAATAACATCTTTCGATTTATCTAAGTCTTCTCCATACAGCTGATAAGTTTGAATATAATAGTAAAGACAAGGATATCCCCTTGTTTCTTCTAATGCATTAACATCTACTCCCTTATCTATTAATAATTTAATGATATCATATTTAGGGTTTAATAACGCATAATGTAATAATGTTGCTCCTGTCTCTGATCGAACAAGATTAATATCTCTAACTGAGGTATCTATTATATCTCTAAGTTTCTTAACTCTTCCATCTGATATAATATCACATAATTTGGAATAACTTATCATAATTACTTTTTTGATTCATGTTTATGAGAGCTCTTAGAAATGAGCTTGAGTGATTGATTCTGTCACTTGTTCTGATAGTTAATGTAATCTACAGCGGATGATGGATTGATAGGTCAAATAAAAATTGCCGAGTTTCGTAAAGTGACGGGATGATTAAATAACCGATACATTTCTTACGTGAAGAGATGGGTTGAAACCTTCAGAATCATACCATAAAACCCTGAAAGGGTGACATCACATAGGGGCGGATTTCAATCCGTCACCGATAAATATTCAAACCCAACCCACAGTCTACGCAAGAATAGCAGACAGTTAGCCCATCCTCTGCCTAAAAACACCATATCATCCAATGCGTCATACGATATTATTTCAAAAAAATAGATTTGTTAAATGATAACGTTATATTTACGGTAGAATAAAAAATGAACCGAAGTAAATCCAATAGGCTTTTACTTAACTTTTTGAGCTAGAATTATTCTGAAATATATAAAGACAATCATAGGCCTTTCTGTAAGAGCTATTGATCAAGACTTTAATGAAGGATATTTTTTGGTGACTATATAATCTCGCAAACACAAAAATCATTTCCCGAAAAACATCTTATTAAAGGCATTCTATATACTCGTAGAAGTAATGAATGTAATTGTGAAATTGTCGCTCAATATGTAATAGATACATTATTGGTTTTTTATCAGAACTAAGAAATAGTAACAAACAAAATAATAATTGCTATGAGTACCGCTATAAAATTTAATAGAGAAGACAGACCAGAGTTTGTCACGGAGTTGAGGAGAAGGGTAAACAGCTACTTCAAGGAAAACAACATTTCAAAGCACGGGAATCGCCAAATGAAAGTGAAAACCCTATTCATGGTGCTTCTGTATTTAGTGCCTTTTGCTTTCATGCTGACAGGGTATATCACCAATGTATGGGGTATACTTGCGTTATGGGGGCTTATGGGTTTTGGGATGTCCGGAGTTGGTCTGGCTGTCATGCACGATGCAAACCATGGTGCTTACTCCAAGAATAAAAAGACCAATGAGTGGGTTGGACGTATCTTGTACCTGGTCGGTGGCTATCCTGCCAACTGGAGGATACAACACAATGTACTTCACCATACCTACACCAATATTAGCGGGCATGACGAAGACCTGGGAAATGGGTTTATCCGTATGTCACCGAATCAAAAAAGAATGGGCTTCCATAAATTCCAAATTATTTATGTTCCCATGTTATATGTCATCATGACATTGTATTGGTTCGTGAGCAAAGACTTTCAACAAATCTTTAGATACAAGAAAAAGAATCTATTAAAAACACAACAGCTGACCTTTTCGACATCGTTGATCAAAATAGCTTTGAGTAAAGTCATCTATGCGCTTGTATTCATTGTGCTTCCGATCGCTGTGCTTCCGTTACCATGGTCGGTAACGATGTGGGGATTTTTACTGATGCACGCCGTTTGTGGGTTGTCACTAGCCTTGATCTTCCAATGTGCACACGTAATCGAGGAAACGTCATTTTTTGATGCAGAAGAAAATGGAGGAAGTATGGAGAATAACTTCGCGATTCACCAATTGAAATCGACGGCAAACTTTGCCCACGGCTCTAGAGCTTTCTCTTGGTTTATTGGAGGATTGAACTACCAAATTGAGCATCACTTGTTCCCTAACATCTGTCATGTTCACTATAGACAAATCTCAGGTATTGTCAAAGAAACTGCAGAAGAGTATGGTATACCTTACGTTGCCCATAAAACCTTTGCAGGTGCGCTAAGAAGTCACTTTGGAATGCTATATAGTCTGGGGAATGGAAGTTATGAGAAGAAAATGGAGAAAGAACAACGACAGTTGGTAGCAAGCTAACGGAAAAGAATACAGTTTATAGTAAAGGAATCCCGGGCAATGCTCGGGATTTTTTTTATGCCTAACAATCGTGTACCCTTCTCTACACTGGTCGGAGGCTCCAGCCTACGACCTAAAAGCATTTTCGAGGGTCCTCCCTCGAGTAATCTCAAGAAAATTAAAAACATATTATGTATTAAAGACCTTATATTACAGGAACCAATTCTATTTTTTATCAAAACAATAAATGATGAATAAACAACGGACTTACTGGACGGTATTTTTACTATTAACATTCTCGTTTGCCCTACAGGCTCAGGATAGGGTAACAGGAAAGAACTTTGCAACACGATCAGAAGTGATAGCCCAACACGGAATGGTGGCAAGTAGCCATCCCTTGGCAACGCAGATTGGACTTGATATTCTAAAGCAAGGAGGAACCGCTACCGATGCAGCGATTGCCGTGAATGCCGCTTTGGGATTGATGGAGCCTACGGGTTGTGGTATTGGAGGAGACCTGTTTGCGATCGTTTGGGATGCCAAAACAGAGCAACTGTATGGATTGAATGCGAGCGGTCGTTCCCCTCAAAACTTGACCATCGATTACTTTGTCGATAACCGTATGTCCAAGATTCCGGCATTGGGGCCACTTCCAGTATCTGTGCCGGGTTGTGTAGATGGTTGGTTTGAGCTGCATAATAAATTTGGGAAACTAAAAATGAAGACCTTGTTGGCTCCTGCGATCGAGTATGCCCGAGAAGGCTTTCCAGTGACCGATTTAATTGCTCATTATATGAAGTTGTCTTCTGTTCGACTGAAGGAATATCCAAACTTTGAGGAAACCTATATGATTGAAGGAAGACCAGTGTCTAAAGGAGATGTATTCAAAAACCCTTACTTGGCTGACACTTATGAGAAAATTGCCAAAAAAGGACGTGATGCCTTTTACAAAGGAGAAGTAGCAGAAACCATTGCTTCTTTTATTCAGGAGCAAGGTGGTTTCTTGACTAAGGAAGATTTGGCCGCACATCGCTCAGAGTGGGTGACGCCAGTATCAACGAACTATAGAGGGTATGATGTATGGGAGCTACCTCCAAATGGGCAGGGTATTGCAGCGCTACAGATTCTGAATATCATGGAAGGATTCGATGTGAAGGAAATGGGATTTGGTAGTCCAGCGTATATTCATGCATTTGTAGAGGCGAAGAAACTAGCTTTTGAAGATCGTGCAAAGTTTTATGCCGATCCTGATTTCAATGATATCCCGGTAGAGCAATTGATCTCCAAGGAGTATGCACAGGAAAGAAGACAACAAATTATGCCTTTCAGAGCTGCTAGGCGCTATGATGCCGGAAAGCTTAGAGATGGAGATACGATTTATTTGACCGTAGCGGATAAAGATGGCAATATGGTATCGCTGATTCAAAGTAACTATAGGGGAATGGGTTCCGGTATGGTTCCTCCACAGTTAGGATTTATGTTACAGGATAGGGGGGAGTTGTTCTCTTTGGAAGAAGGACATTTCAATGCCTTGCAGCCGGGTAAGCGTCCTTTCCATACCATTATTCCGGCCTTTATTACCAAGGATGGAAAACCATATATCAGCTTTGGCTTGATGGGTGGCGCCATGCAACCCCAAGGACATGCACAGGTAGTCATGAATCTGATTGACTTTGAGATGAACTTACAGGAAGCAGGGGATGCCCCTCGTATTCAACATGTAGGTTCTTCCCAACCTACAGGAGGGTATATGACGGATGGAGGTACCGTCTTATTAGAATCTGGATTTGATTACGAAACGATTCGTTCGTTAATGAAAAAAGGCCATAAAGTCAGCTATAGTGTTGGTTCTTATGGAGGCTATCAAGCGATTCAATGGGATGAGAAAAAAGGCGTGTACTTTGGTGCCTCGGAGTCTCGAAAAGATGGGCATGCTGCAGGGTATTAATAGAGATACTCACCTCATGGCGAATATTTGCGAACCAATAGCAGACTATTGGTTCGTAGTCTCCTTGCCGTGAGGCAAGGAGCTACATTATATATCATCAGAATCGAAGTTTAATTTTTATGAGCAGGCCCTGATGATTATATATAATATTTTAGATGGAATGTGTCACAAACCAAACGGCAGGCAGTTTTTCGTTGTTGAAAATTGAAAATTGAAAATTGAAAATTAAAAATTGAAAATTAAAAAATACTATGCCCCGTCTTTGTCGTAAAAAACTCCAAAAACTTTACACCTCGATAAGAGTTCCCTTTCTCATTTAGCCTTGGGCTCCAAAGTGCGATGCTATAAGCACCCGGAAGTACGGCAGCAATCCCTCCACCTACACCACTCTTTCCAGGTAAGCCTACCTTATAGGCAAAGTCGCCTGCCTCATCATAAAAACCACAGGTTTGCATGATGGCATTAATCCTTTTGGCTTGTCCGATATTCAGGATTTCCTCTCCATTGATTTTTTGTCCATGATTAGCCAAAAACAGAAAGGTGCGAGAAAGCTCTTCGCAACTCATTTGTATAGAGCACAAGTGAAAATAAAATTCCAGTACCTCCTCTGCCTCATTTTCTATATTCCCAAAAGACTTCAAGAAATTGGTTACGGCAATATTTCGGTAACCGACAGATTTTTCGGAATTGGCAATGATGGAATTATAGGTAAGGTTAGGGCAGTCGGAGACGTGTCGGATATAAGCCAGTAGGTCTTCATAGGGATGCTCCAGTTCCGTATATAACACATCGCAGATGACAATTGCCCCAGCATTGATAAAAGGATTGCGGGGGATACCCAAATCATACTCCAATTGTACCAAAGAGTTGAAGGGGTTGCCAGAAGGTTCTACTCCTAGTCGGTCCCATAAATGGACTCCCAGTAACTTATAGGCGAGGGAAAGAGAGAGGACTTTGGCAATACTCTGTATGGAGAACCGTTCCTGATAATCGCCTACGCTATAGACCTGTTCATCTATCGTGGTAAGTGTTACGCCAAATTTTTCAGGGTCAACAGTCGCTAATTCCGGGATATAGGACGCGACATAGCCTAAGTTATCTCCCGCCTTGACAATGTCGTAAATGTGATTTAGTATTTCTTGATAGTTGGTCTGCATAGTGGTTAAAGAAATTTATGGTTTTCATAGAATAGTTTATTCTACCCATTTATAATAAAAATCAAGTAATTAACAACTATAGTAGCTAAGATTGAAGTTGTCGCATCATTTAGGTTTATCAGTTATCGCTTATTGTTTAATTAGCTTTGAATATTTATTCGTCATATTTCGTATAGTGACGGATTGAAATCCGCCCCTATGTGATGTCACCCCTTCGGGGTTATTTATCAAAACCCTGAAAGGGTGACATCACACAGAGGTGGGTTTATTAAGGTTGAATAATTAACTGACATAAATGTTTCCCCCAACTCCGCCTAGGGCTAAAGCCCCAGGCTCTTCAAGAAGTACCACTTCGTGGCGATCTATTCTAACGTATCTCTCACAAAAAGATTGAATTGATAACCGCAAAGCGGTATTTCTTAAAGAGCCTGGGGTTTCAACCCTAGGCGGAGATGGAGATAACTACTGTGTCGGTTAATTATTCAACCTTAATCAACCCATCTCTTAGCGTAAGAAGTGTATCGGTTATTTATTCAATCTTAATTAAACGATAAGCGATAACCGATAACCGATAAACCATCATATGGAGTCAGAAAACAGGGATGCGGCTCCCTTTTTGCGATGAATGCATTTGGTGGAAATCTGTGATTTGAATTTCTATTGGATTAACGGAACTTGAAAGAATGAAAAAGGTCATTCTTTTTCACTTTTGATAATTGAAATATTTTTTCTGTTCAAACTCTTTAAAATATGAAATGGACTGCATTATCGATGCTTCTTTTCTTGGCGTTTTCTGCAATGGGTCAGGAGGTTAGTCGATTAGAAGTAAAGGGATATTATCCCAAGTTTTCTCCTGATGGGAAACAAATTTTATTGACATCTTCCAAGTTTACAGGCCTACAATTATTTGATCTTAAAGATAAGTCTTTGAGAACACTGACCGACAAGCCTGGGGCAGGGTATAAGCCAGCATTCCGTGATGGAGCAATTGTATTCGAGAATAAAGCGGCACAGTTGTTAGAAAGTGTTGATTTATTTTCAGGAAAGCAAACGTCTCTTACTTCGGCTTTTTCAGAAACAGTAGCGCACTATGAGGCAATCCAAAAAATAAAAACAAGAAGAACATCTGCTTTAGCCGTATTAGCGGCAGAGCCCACCTCGATGTTGAATGGCGTAGTATTGACCATGTCAGATGGAAGCCAGCGTACGATTGCTCCTTTGGGAACAAAAGAGGATTATATCTGGACTTCAGTATCCCCTGACGGTAGTAAAGTCCTAATGAAAGCCTCAGGGTATACGGCCGTAATTGCGGATATGGAAGGTAACGTACTACAAGATTTGGGTGACCTGGAAGCACCTCGCTGGTTAGGGAATGATCAAGTGGTGTATATGGTCACAGAGGACAATCATGACAGCTATATAAAAAGTGATGTGTTTGTGATGAATCTAAAAACCAAGAAAGCTGAACAGCTGACAAAAGATGTTAATACGATCGCTCTTTTCCCAGATGCTCACGAGGGTAAGGTCGTTTTTAATACCCCAGAAGGAGAGGTATACATGATCTCTTTTTAAGGAAGTATCAGCCGTTTAAATAACAAAGAGAACTAATAAACACGAGATTTCGAATGAAAAAACTATATACTACTTTTTTGATGGTATTGTGTACCGGAATATTAGCCTTGGCACAGGTTCCGGCAGACATACCACAATTATTAGAAGGAAAGAAAATTGCTATTGACCCTGGACATGGGGGAGAGGATAGTGATGACAGACGTATTGACTTAGGGAATGGTTACATCTATTGGGAAGCTGCGGGTACCTGGAAAGTGGGTAACCTGACCAATGATTTGCTTCAAGCACTAGGGGCAACAACAAAAATGACCAGAGATACGAATGATCCCAACAGTCCAGATCGTGACCCAGGCTTATCAGAAAGGGTGGCAGTAGCCAATGCGTTTGGAGCAGATTACATGCATTCTATCCACACCAATGCTGCCAATGCCAAAGCGAACTATACTTTGTTGCTTTACCGTGGTGAAGGGGACTATGTTGCTTATAATGAAGCGAAGTACATGGGTGGTATTCTGGCTAAGAAGTTTCATGAAACTTGGTTTACAACGGATTATTATAACCGTGCAGACAAGGATTTTTTACCTTATCACTTGGGTGTCTTAGGTGGAACGAATATGCCTGCTACTTTGTCTGAGGGTGCTTTTCATGACGTACCGGCAGAAGGTAGAAGGATGATGAACGATGGGTACTCCAAGGCCGCTGCCTGGGCCATCGCTAAGTCATTTATGGAGTACTTTGATGTGGGTACCTTACCTTATGGGGAAGTAGGAGGAATTATTAGAAACCAGAACAATGACCCTATCAACGGAGTAACGGTTACCTTAAATGCAGGCTTGGCTGATGAGAAAGTAGTGCAGACAGATGATATTGACAATGGGATCTTTTTCTTTGATTGGTTGACACCAGGAGAGTATACGTTGACTTTTGAAAAAGAAGGTGTAACAACGATCACAGAAACAGTGACCGTGACAGAAGGAAACTATAGTAGAGAAATCTATAAAACCTTTGATGAAAATGCACCAATCAATCCTCCTTCAGCACCTACGGTACATTACGTGATTAGCCCAACAGGAGGAAGTAGTCTGGAGGTAAAATGGGCCGCTGTACAGCACCCTAGTTTACTAGGTTATAGAGTGTACTATGCAACGGATGATGAATTGAGCGACTGGAAACTTGCTGCAGACGAGCAAACGATAGATGCAACTCAGACTTCGGTATCCATTGTTGATGAGAGTGAGTTTAAGGAGGTACCTGCAGATGGAGCATATCACTTTAAGGTAGTAGCTGTAGTAGATGCAGGAAAAGGAGAAACTCTTGAGGGGGCTTCAGCAGATATCTATTCTAGATCGTCTGGTGCAGCTTCAGAAGAAAAAGTACTTATCGTAGATGGGTTTAACCGTCAGGCTTCTTACCAAGAGAGTACGCATAGTTTTGCGACACAATACTTTAATGCAATCAGGGATTCCAAAGATGCGAATGTCTCTACGACACACAATTCTTTGGTAGAAAAAGGACAGATCGACTTGAATGATTACACTACGGTATTCTGGTTCCTGGGGGATGAGTCTACAGCAGACCAGACATTCAGTACTTCAGAGCAAGCGAAAGTGAAGGCCTTCCTACAGGCAGGAGGAAACTTATTGGTTTCTGGTTCAGAGGTAGGTTGGGACTTATTTGAGAAAGGAACGGAAAGCGATCAAGAATTCTACACTAACTATTTGAAAGCTAATTTTGTAGATGACGGATCGATAGACTATACACCAGCAAAAGGGGTAGATGAAACGATCTTTGGAGGACTTACTGTTGAGTTTGGAAAAACCTATACAGAAGATTATCCAGATGCCATTAGTTCAAATGGTGGAGCAAATATTTTACAGTATGCTTCGCCAGGAAAGTTTGCTGGGGTAGCCTACTCAGGAATTTTCGATAGTAATAAGGATACTGCTTCTGTGGTATACATTGCTTTCCCATTGGAAACAGCTGTGCAAGCGGAACATACTGCCTTAACGGATGTAATTATGGATTATTTCCAAACCAAGCAGGAAGTGATTGTAAGTGCTATAGAGGAGAAACTGATTGCTTTGCAGTCATTGAAAGTATACCCTAACCCTGTAAGTGATTATGCGAGTGTAGCCTTTACCTTGAAAGAAGGTGCAGAGGTAACGCTAAGTGTATATGACTTGAAAGGTCAAAGGGTACAGCAAAAAGTACAACGTTTGTCTACTGGAGAGCACACGATAGCATTATCGACTACTGATTTACGAAAAGGAGTGTATGTACTACAGTTGAAAGTAGGAGAGCAAGAAGCAATGCAGACCCGTTTCATTAAGTAAAAAAGAAATATAAATCTTATTAAGGTGAGTCATCCCATATTAATAGTTAAGGGATGGCTCATTTTTTTTAACTCAAAAAAGTATCAATGTTAATTATATATAAAATAATAAGTTATTTTTATTGACATATCATTGCGGTAAAAAGAGTAATTGTTTATAATTGTATCAGTTAATGTTCTTTATATAAGCAATACTAATATACTATACTCATGAGCTACATTGCCACCAACCTAAAATACATTCGCACGCAACGAGCGAAACAAACACAGGAAGAGTTTGCTAAATCCTTTAAAATTACCCGCTCCAAGTACTGCAGCTATGAGGATGGCAGGGTACAAAGGCCTGCTGTTAACTTTCTGATGGCAGTAGCAAAGACTTATGATGTCAGCATGGATGATTTCTATAAAAGAGATTTATCCATCGCTATAAATAATGAAAGCTCCAATGAGTTCACAGATGTGGTAGGAACGGATGGCGCTTCCTTTACAATCGCGCCAGTCAATGCGGCAGCAGGCTATACTCCAGGAGTGAGCCAGGACACTGATCAGCAAGCAGAAGAGACTTATCGACTTCCATTCTTATCCAGCCAAAAGAAATACAAAGGATTTAAGATCTATGGAGACTCTATGTGGCCTTTCGACTCAGGTACTGTGATTGTAGGTGAGCAGATCGACAAGGTGTATATGAGAAGTGGTGACTTTGCCGTAGTGGTCACGCGTTCTGATGGACCAGTCTTCAAAAGAGTACTGAATAACCTACACATTGATGGGACTTATACGTTACAATCCACTAACCCAAAATACAATGATTATCAGGTATTGGGGGATGAGGTAGTAGAAGTATGGAAGTTTGCTGCCGTGATTAGCCAGCAATTTCCTATGGGAGGAGTAGTAGATATCAGGCCTAGCGACAATTAATGATAGAAAGCATTAAGCTTTTGTTCATAATGTTTAATTGAGCTTCGCTCGTTCATGATGTTTAGTTGTTTTTTCTATTAAACCTATAAAATGAGTTTTACAGTTTCAACTAAACATCATGAACGAGCGAAGCTCAACTAAACATTATGAACAACTACTCTTCGTCAAAATCTATGATCTTCACAGAGATTCTTCTATTCTCCAAGTGTTCCTTATTACTGCACATCACTCCATTCTCACAATGATTGAGTAGTTTACTCTCTCCATATCCCACACTTCTGAGGCGCCCGGGATCAATACCCTTGTTGACCAGGAAATCTACAATTACATTAGCCCTTTTTTGAGAAATCATCATATTGTACTCATCATCTCCTCTGGCATCGGTATGACTTCCTATTTCTACAGAAACAGAAGGATTGTTGATGAGCATTTCCAGTAAGAAGAAGAGCTCCTGAGCGCGGGCTTCATCAATAGAAAAGTCATTAATGTTGAAGAAGAAAGAACGCATATAGTACTCTTCTCCTATACGAACGGGTAACAAAGGAAAAACCTGCGTGTGTACCCCTTTTTTCTCTAAGGAAAAACTTTCTCTTAATTGGAAGTAGTAGGGCTTGGAGATACGGAGATTGTATTTCTCTGCAAATTGGTCTTGAAAGTAGAACTGTCCCTTTGTATTACTACTGAGCCAATAGATGGGAGTATGTTCTCCTTGAAGGTAGACCTGCGCCTTACTGATTGGCTTTTGTGTATATTGATCAATAATTTTTCCCTTAAGTATCTTATTCTCTCCTTTATACATTCCTACAGATACTTGCATCGCTTGTCCTTCACTGATATTGATCGGTTTGAAAGATAGAAAGTTATTGGAATAGGTGTATTTTTCACTTAAGAAAGTGAGCATATATTCTTGTGTTCCATCGAGAGTGAGTGTAAAGCTTCCTTCTTTATCCGTTGTACTTTGATATTCGGGAAGGTACTCAAGACGTAACTTTTGTTGCGATGTATCCCGATGGGTACGGTAACAGTTGATCAGTACCTCCCTTAAAGGCCTTCCGTTTTTTTCATAAAAGACAGTACCAATAATTTTATAGGAATTGGATTGTGCAAAGAGTGCTGTACTTTTTGAGAAGCAGCATGCCATTAAGATTAGTAAAAAAAATATACGTTCATTAATCATATCAAATTACAGTGCTGTATGCTTTTGGGGTCGGAGGTTGTAATAAACCTGAGAGTAAGTGACGTCTCTCAGGTTATAGGAAGTAACTATATATTTTTATGACCACTACCTCCTTTAATATTTTTCAAGGCTTCCGCCAAAGAATGTACAGGAAGTTGACAGTTGCTATTACGACATACGTAAACAGTTGTACGATCATTGATTGCCGTTCTGCCCTTTAGAAGAGGGAGTGTATCACTTGCTTGCGTACTTCCTATGACAATTTTATTAGGCAAAAATTCCTGCATAATCCCTTGGGAAAAGGCCGTAAGCTGTTTTCCGACAATCACGACTTCGGCCATGGTAGATAGTTGGTAAGAGTACAAACTAGCCCAGTTAGATAAGTATTGAACGTCTTTGACTAGCATTTTATTGACCTTTCCGAGCATTTCCTGACTAATTTCTTTCATAGCAGGCTTTTCCAGGAAAGCTCCTAGGAAGTAAAGATTCATGGCCATGATGGAATTGGATGCAGGAATGACATTGTCAAATAGTTCCATTTTTCGGGCTATCAGAGCTTCTCCCTGTGCATCGGTGAAGTAGAACATGCCCTCTTCCTGATTATAGAAATGTTTTAGGGTATAGGAAGTAAGTAACTCTGCTTTTTCAAGCCATATAGTATCAAAACAAGTTTGGTATAAGGTAATAAAACCTTGAATGACACAAGCATAGTCTTCTAGGTACCCTTTGATGCTTCCTTGCTCATGATGAAAAACATGCCATAGTTGCCCATCATCTAGCATAAGGTGATCCAAAATGAAGGAAGCCGTTCGTTTGGCCATTTGTAGGTATTTAGGCGCCCCTGTTGCATTATAAGCATCGGCCAAGGCTTTGACCATTAATCCATTCCAGGAAGTGATGATTTTTTTATCTAGCCCCGGAAACTCTCTTTGATTACGGGCTTTAAGTAATAAGCCTTTCCATTGGCTAATTTTTTGATCTGCTTCATGGGTACTGATCCCTACTTCTTTTCCAAATTTCTTCGTGGACCACTTTCGGTGAAGAATATTATATCCTTGCTCCCAGTTACCCTCTTGAGTCACCTGATATAGTAAACAGAAATTTTCCAATTCTTCTTCTGGCAGGATTGATTTTAACTCCTCATAGGTCCAGCTATAGAAACGTCCTTCGATTCCTTCGGTATCGGCATCCAGGGCAGAATAAAACCCTCCGTGTGGAGCCTGCATTTCTCGTCCCAGAAAAGTGATTGTTTCATCAACAATACGTTTGTATAACATGTTCTGTGTTATACTATAAGTCTCAGCATATAAGGAAACTAGCTGTGCATTGTCGTAAAGCATCTTCTCAAAGTGAGGAGCAAACCATTGTCCATCTACAGAATAACGGGCAAAACCTCCACCAATTTGATCATAAATTCCTCCATAGGCCATTTGCTTTAGTGTCAGTTGCAATTGCTTTAGTGCTTCTGCATTTTTGGATACATCATAGTATCGGCATAGAAAAGACCAAATAGTAGGCATTGGAAATTTAGGTGCTTTGTCTATCCCACCCTTGAGCGTATCAAACTTCTCAGAGAGCTGTTGGTACATCTGCTCCAAGGTATCTTTGGAAAAGGTCTTGTCTGATTGGTGTAATTCGTATTTATCTAGTTCGCTACGCTGGATTACTTCCTCAAACTTTACGGCAGAAGCTTCTAGCTGATCTCTATGCTTGTCAAAGGCCTCAGCAACTTGAGTGAGTAACTGCTTCCAATGTTTGGAAGGAAAATAGGTTCCCCCATAAAAAGGCTTGGTCTCTGGAGTAAGGAATACGTTGAGAGGCCAGCCACCGTTGATTCCCATCACCTGTATTGCTTCCATATAAATTTGATCAATATCCGGACGTTCTTCTCGGTCGACTTTAATGCAGATATAATGGGTATTCATCAGTTGTGCCAACTCCTGGTTTTCAAAACACTCCCGTTCCATGACGTGGCACCAGTGACAAGAAGAGTAGCCTATACTGACAATGATTGGTTTATTTTCTTTTCTGGCTTTCTGCAAAGCTTCTTCTCCCCAAGGGTACCACTGTACGGGGTTATAGGCGTGCTGTTGCAGGTAAAGGCTATCTTCGTGAATTAGTTTGTTTGGCGTCTTGTTCGTTGCTTTCATTGTGTGCAATACGTTAGACAAAGCCTATTGGGATGGCTTTGGTGGTTGATGTTTTTTTTTGCTTGCTTCCTTGGATACAAACGTGTATTTGTACTGTTCGGTTTCTATATTTTCGTACCCTTCAAAAATAATATCTTCCACTTTGGTGGTGATATGCTGAAAAGCTTCTGTTTGGTAATTCCGAAAATAATAGGCAACGATCAGGCCACTAAAGCCTCCCATAAGATGAGATTCCCAGGATACACCGGGCTGTGCCGGTAATATTCCATAGAGCATTCCATTGTAAAGCAGGGCAATAATAAGGGATATGACTAAAGAACTGGGGTTGTTCCGAAAGATCCCGAAGAAAAATAAAAAGGCAGCAAATCCGTAGATCTCACCACTGGCTCCTATATGCACTGCATTGGAGCGTCCCAAAAACCATACACCTACTCCCGTGATAATATAAATACTAAGAATGACCTTTCGGGAGATGGCTGGAAAAAAGAAAATAATACTACTGCATAGAAATACGAAGCTCACCATATTAGAGACCAGGTGCTGTATGTCTCCATGCAGAAATGGGTGCAGGAAAATACCCAGAATACCACGACGCTCTCCGGGTTGCAAACCAAGGAAGTGAAACTCAAAATCAAGAAGGTATTCAGTCGTCTCTATCAGGGCACAGGTAGTGGCAAATATCAGCGGAGGGGTAATGCTTCTGATGAGGCGCATAGTGTTATTGGATAAGTAGGTTGTAGTGATATGGTAAGGGGGATTTATTAGTTCCCCTTGAGTAATCTATGTAAATGATTTGAAGGAAGGGCGATCCTTGTGGTTGCCCTTCCTTCAAATCATTTACGCATTATCTTCCGGAACTCTCGTCTTCCCATCATCTGCAGCCTGTTTGTAAGCTGCAATAATATTTTTCACCAATCGGTGGCGGATAACATCTTTTCCACTAAGGTGAATAATACGAATCCCGTCTGTATTTTTCAGAATGTGCGTAGCTTCTACCAATCCAGACTTCACTCTAGGAGGAAGGTCAATTTGTGAAGTATCTCCAGTGACAATCATTTTGGAATCAGCTCCCATACGTGTTAGGAACATCTTCATTTGCATAGGAGTAGTATTTTGAGCTTCATCCAATAAGATAAAAGCATTATTCAACGTACGTCCACGCATATAAGCCAAGGGAGCAATCTCAATGATGCGATTTTCCAGGTAGAAGTTTAATTTTTCTGAGGGAATCATATCATCCAGTGCATCATAAATCGGACGAAGGTATGGATCCACCTTTTCTTTTAGATCACCGGGTAAGAATCCTAGACTTTCTCCTGCCTCTACGGCTGGACGAGTAATAATGATGCGCTTGACCTGTTTGTTTTTCAGTGCTTTTACTGCTAAGGCAACAGCCACGTAGGTTTTACCCGTACCGGCAGGACCAATCGCAAAGACGAGGTCATTTTTATTTGCGGCCTCCACCAACTGTTTCTGATTAGAGGTTTTAGGACGTATGGCTACCCCTTTGGCGCCGTAAAGTACAATTTCGTCCTTCAGATTTAAGTCCTCTTTATTAACGTTGGTTTCTAGGTAGTCCAGCACATTGTCAGTAGTGATCTTTCCGTATTTACGGTAATGTGCCAGTAGTTCATTGAAGGCATTATTAATTTTAATAATCTCAGGACCACTCCCTTGAATACGAATTTCATTTCCTCGGGAAATAATTTTGCTTTTAGGGAAAGCGGTAGAGATTTCCTTTATATTTTCATTTTCGACTCCCAGGAAATCTACAAGAGAGACTCCTTCGAGATTGATAACCTTTTCTATCAAATGTTCTATGCGTTTAAATAAACTCTACAATACACGACTATGGTTTTAGTGAGTATTCCTTGCAAGAATCCTGTAAAACCAATGAATGATATTAGATAATATATTTTATTATAAATAACTTATAGCAAATGTACATTTTTTCTATCACTTTTTATATAAGTACAAAATCAGGAATTGGATTCACTTAAGAAAAGATGTACTTAAACTATTTAAACGAATACTATGAAACTGATCAGAGTTATCCTATTACTCTCTCCTTTTTTGATCTTATCGGCATTTTCTCTTTTTAATGAAGAGGAAGATTTGATGAATACCGTAAAAAGGGAATTAAAAGCATTACAACAAGAAAAGAAAATGCAAGGGGCGGCATTGGGTATGAGCATTTGGGATGCTAGTACCGGAAAGGAAGTCATGAGTTACAGGAGTGAAGAAGCGATGGCGCCAGCTTCTGTGATGAAGTTGGTGACAACGAGTACTGCCTTAAGAATATTGGGAGCGGATTTTCGCTTTAAAACAACGATAGCTACTGATGGAAGTATAGATGCCAATGGTGTTTTAAATGGAAACCTGTACTTGATAGGAGGGGGAGACCCTCAATTGGACTCTATGGATTTGGCCCTGATCAACTGGGATTCTTTGGGGATTCAAAAGATCAATGGGGCGGTAGTAGGAGATGCACGCATCTTTGCAACGCAACAGGTCCCTTCCACCTGGGTATGGCAGGATTTAGGAAACTACTACGGTACAGGAGCGAGTGGATTGTCGTTTAACGAAAATCAATACGCCTTGTATTTTTCTTCTAAAGGGCCAGGCATGCCGACCAAAGTGGTAGGGGTGGAGCCACAAGTACCTCAAATTACATTCTTTAATGAAGTGGTTGGTGGAAAAGTAGGTTCTGGAGATAATGCTTACATTTATGGTAGCCCGTACTCTTATGAGAAGTATCTGAGGGGAACAATCACCCCTTATCGTGATCGTTTCAAGATCAAGGGCTCAGTTCCTGATCCTGCATTTTGGGCGGCATGGACATTACATGATTTACTGATTAAGAAGGGTATTTCCATAGAAGGAAAACCAACGACCTGTAGACTGTCACCGGAGTTAACCCCAACTGAGCTAACGACCTTGTCCGAAGTGCAGAGTGCTCCATTGCATGAGATTGTGAAAGAAACCAATCAGAAGAGTGTTAATCTATTTGCTGAGGTGATGCTTAAAATGATTGGATATCAAAAGAAGAACGAAGGAACCACCGCTGCGGGAGCTGAGGCAGTAGAGGAGTACTGGGAAAGTCAAGGCTTATCCTTAAATGGATTCTTTATGGAGGATGGCAGCGGCTTGTCTCGCTTTAATGCGGTTCCCCCGGCGTTGATGTCCCAGATTATTCTTAAAATGAAGTATTCAGAAGAATATGATGCCTTCTTTGAATCTTTAGCGGTAAGTGGTGAGTCGGGGACCTTTAAGTATTTGTGTAAAGGAGAGACTGCTCACGGAAGGGTTTTTGGAAAAAGTGGTACTGTAAAAAGAGTGAAGTGCTATGCTGGTATCATCAAATCGGCTAGCGGAAAAGAGTGGGTATTTACGATCATGGCGAATAACTATGGCTTGAAAACCCGATCACTAGTACAGCGTATGGAAGAAATCTTTAACTTATTAGCGAGTTAAAAGTAATTTTAATGAGAAACTTTTAATTCAAAATACATGTAGATCCTCGTCTCAGACACGGTCTGTAGGACGAGGATTCAGAAACCCATAGTGCTGGAATAAACACCGGTTTCAAAATTTTCATTAACTTCTTATTAGCCATAGTAGTTAAGATTGAAGCTGTCGCATGATGTGAGTTTATTGGTTATCGCTTATTGTTTATAAACGATAAGCGATAACCCATTACATGGCGTCTCTAAACTGTATATTATCCGGTAGACAGCGACAGGATTAACATTAAACACTATAGTTAAACTACGTCAACGAAGCATCACGAACGAGTACAGTTCAGTGAAAGAATATCAACAAGCGCTAACGTCTTCTTTACTATTATCAAAACCCAAAAATGAGAACTTATCTTTCTACATACAGATGGATGCTTCTGTGTGTCTTTATAAGTACACTATTTAGTCATTTGACTCTGGCTCAGGATAAAAAATTAATAGATGTCACTTTTGGACTTAGTCCTGGATTCTCAGAAGAACCCAATTATCAGCGTATTGCTCAGGTGATAGGCAATGTATCTAATACATTAGGGATAGGGCTACGCTATATGAGAACAGGGTATGTAGATGATTACTCCGCTGTTAACTTTAGAGATGTTTTTCAGTCAGTAGATGAGCGATATTTCTTTTCGATTACCACCTCTCCAGAAAATAACGTTAGGTACTTTCTACATAGTTTTAGTGTAGTGACAAGGGCAAATATCCTCCCGTTTCGTAAGATAAATCCCTATGTATGTGCCTCTTTATCTTGGATCTATACAGAAGTACGTATTGATGGATTTAATCCAGGGTCGGATTTTAACTCCAGAGATTTCTTGTCAAGTCTAAGAAATGCTGAGATGGGATATGTAATGGATAGTGTCATTACCCCTCGGCAATTGTCTGACTCAAGTTTTGCTATCCCTATTCCTTATAAAGAAAATCGTACAGGAGTAACGGCAGGGGTAAGTACCGGAGTTGATTGGAATATAAACCGCATCCTTTCCGTGGGTTTTCAAATCCATGTATTGGATTTATTTGCCCCATTTGCCCTATCCAACTTGAGAAGTATCACTTTTGCGAGTAACCCTGAACGATTGAGTCCTGTATTGGACTTTGTGGTGTTTCCTAATCCAGAAGAAAATGAAGTTTTCAGGAGTGGGGCATCCAATTTCTCAGTAGCCTATGCAGGACAGGAAATGAAAACAGACTATGATGAACTGAAGGTACTCTATGAGTTGACCTTAACGTTTAAGTTGTTTTACAGGAAAGAGTGATTGTTAATGAAATGAAACGAGAAAGGAAGTAATTATGTTATCCCACAGTATACTCTACTTTGTTTGTTTCAGTGTGAAATTCAGTAATCTATGAGTGGTAAGGAGACTCCATTTTTCTATTTACAAAGATGTTGTTGGTACTGTTTGTTTCTTCTGCTTTTAATGGCTTGTGAAAAACAGTCAAAACAAGAGAAGCAGCACCATACCGAGGTGCTTCCTGCTTCGGAAGGAGAGATGCCTATTACGGCATCCAGTCAGGCAGCATTAGAGATATTTGAAAATGGGCGCTCCCTTTTTGAGTTAGTTCAATTGGTAGAAGCAAGGTATTTTTTCAAAGAAGCGATTGAGACAGATTCGAGCTTTGCCTTGGCGTACCTGTATACTGCTTGGTGTTCACCGTCCAAAGAAGAGGCATTGTTTTATGTGAATAAAGCGATGAACTTAAGGGAAAAGGTGACGGAAAGTGAAGGTATGATGATAGAGGCCTCTTATTGGGGATATCATGGAGAGTATAAGAAATCGATTGAATGTTGGGAAAAACTATCAGAACGAATACCTAAAGATAAGCGTATCCTGAATAGCTTGGCATACGCTTACTTTCAAACCAAAGACTACAAGAGAAGTATAGAGACTCTTCATAAATCGATTGCCATAGATTCTGTGTATACCTTAAATTATAATGCCTTAGGGTATTCTTATCAATATCAGGGACATATCGCAAGTGCAGAAAAAGCATTTCGAAAATATGCAGCACTATTGCCTAATACGGCAAAGCCATTTGATACGTTAGGAGATTTTTATCGAAAAACCGGGCAGTTGGATAAGGCAATCAAAGCGTATGAGCAAGCCATAGTACTCAACGATAAATTTGACCATGCACAGCACAAGATTGCACAATGTATGCTTTTTCAAGGACGGTATACAGAAGCAAGGGTGGTATTAAATAGTGCCTTGTCCATGACCAGGGAACCCTACAATATAGTATGGCACCTGAAAGCTATAGGTGATTCTTATCTTTACGAAAACAAATATGATAAAGCGTTGAAAGGGTTGTCGGATGCAAAGGCCAAAGCGGAAGAGTTAGGTTTGAAGGGTACCTCGGCGGATATACTACTAGACATGGCATTGATATGTATATTCAGGGGGGAGATGCTTCAGGCAAAGGAATATATTGAGGTAGTTGATGAGCATATAGAGGGGCATCAAGTGGATGCAGCGATGGAACTTGACCTGAAAATGAAACAATTTCAATGTCGAATTCTTGCGACAGCCATACAGAAAGAATACGAGGAGACAGATCGTTTGCTAAAGCAATATACTTATGAGGTAAGTCTATATTCCAATGATGAATGGAGCAATCGTTTAAAGCAACTAGAGGCTTATGTACGGATGCGTAAAACGATGTATCAGGAGGCAAAGACATCATTGGGTACTGCAGATCAACAGGATGTTTTGACAATTTACTTATATGCTAGAATTGCGGAGGAAGAAGGTGATATTCCTTTAGCAAACAGGTATTATCAACAAGTGATTGATTGGAATGATGCAGACACTACTTGGTATGCTTTAATTCGCTCCTATGCAGTCATTAAGTTAGGAGAATCTTAAAGTTGTTGAATTGAATCAAATTGAGATATAAAATCATATTATAAAACCCAATACAGAGTCATTATGGAATCACTTACCTATGAATATTTTCAGCATTACTTTGAGGAGGAACAGGTCAATCGCCCTCCCTTTCTGAAGTGCAATGGTTTTGCTGTGGCGATCAGCAGGGATTATGGCTGTGATGCAATGGGCGTAGCTTTGTCTTTGATGGAGTTATTGAATGCTGATAAGACATTATCGGATAATCATAAGCAATGGGAGATTGTGGATAGTGAAGTGATTCGGCAAGTTGGCAAAGAACTTAAGCTCAATACAGATAAGGTGACTGAAATCAGTACTGCTAACCCAGGAGTGATTGATCAAATATTAAAAGCTTTTGATGCTTATGATAAAGATGAGGCACTTTTTAAGGCCTTGAGAGGAGTAATTGATGCTTATATGCAGAGAGGGAATGTAATTTTTGTTGGTAGAGGGGCAGGGTTTTATGGACAGAAAATTCCCAATGTATTAAACGTGAGGCTGGTAGGTGATTTGGAGTATCGTATACATGCACTTGCTCAAAAGCAAAATATTACCTTGGACGAATCCCGAAAAACGATAAGAGAACAAGGAGCGAAAAGAGAGCGTTTCATTCAAATGCTTTCGGGAGAAACGGATGTCCATTATGATTTAGTTATGGATAGGGAGGTCTTCACAACGGTTGGGACGGCCCACTTTCTCAAGGAAGCCTTAAAGGCGAAGAAAGAAGAGTACGGCAAAATCAAGGGAGAATGATTTGTTCATGTTGTTTAATTGAGCTTCGCTCGTTCATGATGTTTAGTTGAGTTTATTGTTAAGTCTGCTTACGCTACAAGACCTTTTCATAAAAATAATTTTCTATTGAAATGGAGTAATGTAGACCCTTGCCTCACGGCAAGGGTCTACAAAAGAATAGTGTTTCGAGTAGCTATAAGGCTTTTTATTTTCTATGAAAAAGACCTAAATTCAACAACTAAACATTATGAACGAGCGAAGCTCAATTAAACAGTATGAACAAACGCTGCTGAGATTATTTCTCAAACAAAGAAGACGAAAGATATCGATCACCTCGGTCACATACAATAAAGACAATCACTCCTTCCTCAATTTCCCTAGCCAACTGTAAAGCAGCTATAGCGGCTCCTCCACTACTCATGCCCGAGAAAATACTTTCTTCTTTAGCGAGTTGTTTGGCCATAGTGGTGGCATCCTCCTGAGAAACATCAATAATGCGATCCACACGAGTCGGGTCAAAGATAGTTGGAAGATATTCTTTAGGCCATCTTCGTATACCTGGAATGCGTGAGCCTTCCGTAGGTTGTGTGCCGACAATTTGAATATTTTCATTTTGCTCCTTAAGATACTTGGATACCCCCATAATAGTACCTGTAGTACCCATAGCCGAAACAAAGTGGGTTACTTTCCCTTGGGTGTCTTTCCAGATCTCTGGTCCTGTGCTATGGTAGTGAGCCATAAAGTTGTCTTCGTTGCCAAACTGATTGAGCATAAGATACTCTCCTGTGGCTGCTTTTTCTCTTGCCAAGTCAATGGCTCCCTCCATAGACGCACTGGAAGGCGTGAGAATCACTTTTGCTCCATAGGCCTGCATGGTCTTAATACGTTCGGCAGTTGCGTGCTCAGGCATAATCAATTCGATCTCGATATCCAGGGCACTGGCAATCATGGCTAAAGCAATTCCTGTATTACCACTAGTGGCTTCGACGAGTTTCATACCCGGCTTAAGCTCTCCTCTTTCCATCGCCTTCTTGATCATATTGGCTGCGGGACGATCTTTGACACTTCCTCCAATATTTTGACCTTCTAACTTACCGAATAGCTTAACATTTGGGTTGGGATTCAGGTGTTTGATTTCCACCAAAGGAGTATTGCCGACTAAATCCAGAATAGATGACATATATATGTTGGTTTGTTGTTAATGTGTTTTCAATTCTAACTCAAAGGGTCGATGAATGTTTTTTCTTTATTGGTTGAGCACCCCTCAAAAGAGACTGCTCAGAAGTTGCTAAATTATAAAATTGAGAGGGGTATTGATGGCAAAATCGCAAGTATTTTATCGATTAGATGATTTGTAGAAAAAATACCCAGTAAAAGAATGAATAATGGAAATATAAATTAGAACAGGATTCTAAGTTTCTGATTTACGGCCCTTAAATTTGCATAGCAAGGAGTCAATAACTTTTTGTTAGTGCATATAATTGGTTTATACAGAAGAGGTAAGAGAGCAGGCTTGATGACCCTCTGGCAACCCCCAACTTGGAAAGGTGCTAATTCCTGGCCTAGTCATTTTAGGAAATATAAACTGGAAAATACTTATGAATACTATACCCGTAACGGTGAACCCCCGTCTGTTTTTTTATGTAAAGATTGGTTCAAATCCCATTGATAGGTTTATGCTGTTGAGTAGGTCGATGTTTGATAAAAACACGTGATAGACTCAGGTGCAACAAACCAAATAATTTTAACGGTATTCAGAATTTAAAAAATGGTGATGATGACTAAAAAGGTAAATATTGGAGGAATGAAGGTACATACCTATAAACATACAGAAGATTTTATTCTAGAGTCAGGAGAAGTTCTTCCTGGTTTTGAACTGGAATATAATACAATGGGGGAGTTGAAAGAAGGTGTGAAAATCGTTTGGGTGTGTCATGCACTGACCGGCAATGCTGATGTGAAGGAGTGGTGGAATGGCTTATTTGGAAAAGGAAAATTATATAATGAGAAAGAACATTTTGTGATTTGCGCCAATGTTCTGGGTTCTTGTTATGGAAGTACGGGACCACTGTCCACTAATCCCAAAACAGGAAAACCTTATTTTCATGATTTTCCTCAGGTTACGATTAAAGACATTGCCCGTAGCTTAAACCTATTGAGAGAGTCGTTAGAGATTGGGCATATTGACACGTTAATAGGTGCGTCTTTAGGAGGACAGCAAGCCTTGGAATGGTCTATTCAGTGTCCTGATTTGTTTGAAAACCTTATCGTGGTAGCGAGTAATGCTCAGCATTCTCCATGGGGTATTGCATTTAATGAGTCGCAACGTTTGGCTTTGCAAGCGGACCCTACCTGGTATGAGAATAGAGAAGATGCAGGCCAAAATGGCTTAAGAGCTGCTAGAGCTATTGCAATGCTTTCTTACAGGCATTATGAGACTTACAGTCAGACACAAACGGATAAGCAGGAAGAGCAACTGGATAATTATAAAGCGTCTAGCTACCAGCGTTATCAAGGAGATAAATTAGTAGAACGCTTTAATGCCTATTCTTATTGGGTGTTGTCAAAAGCGATGGATGCACACCATGTCGGAAGAGGCAGGGGAGGACTGCAGAAGGCGTTGAAAAGTATCAAAGCAAAGACGTTGATCATTGGTATTTCTAGTGATGTTTTATTCCCGGTGAATGAGCAAAGACTGATTGCGGAACATATTCCGTCAGCGACCTACCATGAGCTGGAGTCCCTTTATGGACATGATGGTTTTTTGGTACACTTTGAAGAGTTGAAGGAGTGTATTGATCATTTTTATTATGCCGCAGAACGGGTGCAACTACAGGTGGGATAGCTTTTTGAAAAATAAAAAAAATGTTCGCCATATTTTTTATTTAAAAAAAATGACAAGTGATATATCATTTGTAATTGATAGCTCGTTATGTTAATGCTGTTTTTCTTTTGAATAGAAAGGAAAAGGAATAGTCGAAAAACATTTACGGCATTCTTTTTGATAAATAATAAGCGCATTTGGAATATTGCCTTGAGTAAGATACTTCTGAATTACAATTCCAAATATGCTCTTAAGCAATAAGTTCTCTAAATGGATTTATTGAAAAGAAGCTGCTATTTCTAAAACTATTGACCATTTATGAGAAACAAAGGAGTGATACTAAGACGATTTGTTTCTTAAAAATAACGAGATAATGAGAGGATACCTTTTTACCATTCTAATCGGTTTTTTGTTGAGTTTAGGCATGAGTTCTTGTTCATCTTATCAAAAGGCTAATGCAAAATACCAAAAGCGACAGAGAGCTAAATACGAGTCAGTTGCCAGACATTCGACTTGTCCTACAGGATCAAAAACATACGTTATCAGAAAGAAAAGATAGTACAAAAGGGAGAGGAATCTTCTTAGAGAGTTAAAGGTAGAAGCCTTTATTAAAGTAGATGGATTTTACTTTGATAAAGGTTTTTTGTTTTGATTGTTACCTAGGATAGAAATTATTTCTATAAAACGAGGTTGCTGAAAGGATGTATGATTTTTAGAGATTGTATGCTAAAAATAATATGTTACATACTTTTTTTTGAAAATTTTAAATTACCTTTCAAAACCTATTTATTATTAATGCATGTTAACGCATTGTGGAGTGGGACACCGATGGAGCCAGTGAAATGGTAGACTTTTTTAAAATAAGACTTAAAAACAGCTATTCACCAATGTTTATAGAAGAGTTAGAGGTTTATGAGATAGAGAAACTAACCCGATTTATTGAGGAAACCTTTCATTATGATTTTAGTAATTATGCGATGTCTTCTTTTAGGAGGCGTATCAAGCGCTTAATGGAGATTTACCGTTATACGTCGGTGGATGATATTATTCATAAGCTAAAAAAAGACCCAACATTTTTTCAGGAATTTGTATCCGAGATTACTGTGAACGTGACAGAAATGTTTAGGGATCCTAGCTTCTGGAAAGAGTTAAGGGATACGATTTTACCAGAGCAGTTGGACGAACATCGTCGTATAAATATATGGCACGCAGGATGCTCTTCTGGAGAGGAAGTGATTTCTATGGCTATTATGTTGGACGAGCTTAATGCCCTGGATAAAGCTAACATTATTGCGACTGATATTGATCTTGCTATCATTAGTAAAGCCAAGAAAGGGGAAATGGCCTTGAAGACCATGGCCTTAAATCAGGAGAACTATGAGAAGAGTGGAGGAGTACATACACTGGATCGTTACTTTACAGAAAAGGGAGGGATGGCTGTTATAGACCCTCGACTGATGCAAAACATTTCTTTTCGTAAGCATGACTTAGTGAAAGATGCTTCTTTTGCTAAATTTGATTTGGTTTTGTGTAGAAATGTGATGATTTACTTCAATCAGGTTTTACAGAATGATGTGTTGAAAAAGTTACATGGAAGTCTGTTTCGCTTTGGCAACCTTATTATAGGATCTAAGGAATCTCTGATATGGTGTGATATTGCGAATAAGTTTGTCGTTGTTAATAACGAGGAGAAGATTTATAAGAAAGTAAGAGATTAAAGGATAAGACCAAGGAAAGGTCATGGGAAGAAATCGAGCACATAAAAAGTACCAGGCAGTAGTGATCGGCGGGTCAGCAGGTAGTTTCCAGCCCATTAATGAGTTGCTGGAGGCTTTACCTAGAGGCTTTTCTTTGCCTGTGTTTTTATGTTTGCATCGTTTGAAAACTGTGAGACACGGATTTGTAGAGGCGTTATCGATTCGGAGTGCAAAGGAAGTGAGAGAACCGATGGATAAGGAAAAGATACAAGGAGGGATTGTTTATCTGGCACCTTCCAATTATCATATGTGCGTGGAGCAGGATGATTGTATTTCTTTATCAACAGATGAGTTGGTGAACAATTCGAGACCCTCTATTGACGTTACTTTTGAGACAGCTGCTTATGCTTATGGAGAAGGGTTACTGGCAATCTTACTTTCGGGAGCTAATGATGATGGGGCTGAGGGAATGTATTGGGTGAAAGAGAAAGGAGGTACGACGGTAATTCAGGACCCAGAAGAGTGTAGTATGAATACTATGCCGAAAGCGGCAGCAAAACATGCAGAGATTGATTATACATTATCATACAAGGAGATTATTGACTTGCTTATCAAATTGACAGTATAATTCTTTTTGCATGAGAAGATGTAATTAGAGGATCTCTACAGGCACCCCTGTAAGGAGTTGTAGAGAGAATATTAACCCTTGATTAACCTAAACCCACATATGAAAAAAAAGTTGCTGCTAGCACTTGTCCTTTTACCTTTGGTCATGCTTACTGCTACCTTGCTGCTGATACATGCCCTACCTGATATCTTTCAAGTGTTGTTGAGTTTGAGTGGGACGGAGTGGAATGAAACCTCCATGCAGATTTATAGGAATTGGATGTGGTTTACAGAGCTGATACTCGTTGGTTTTTTACTGAGACTAGTATATCCTGTTGTGCTTCAACCGGTATTGGGTTTATTCTTGGTAGTGCTTTCCGTATATGTAATGATAGAATTACACGAAATGCCAACGATGCTTTTAAGTGCCGTAGGGATTTCAGATGTAGCCACCCGCAAAGAAGCGATAGAAGTTGTGTCTCCTACTTTTCAACTTTTGTATATCAATTTGTTCCTGTTATTTATCTTTTTGTACCAGTTGTCGAGTGTACTTGGGCGGGAAGGAAAGAAGAATGTGGAGTATGTGACTCGATTTATATATCCTGAGGGGCAGAAAGCTCCTGTGGAGGTGGCTGGGGAAACAGAAAATAGTAAACAAGAGATATTTCGCAAACACTGGGAAAAGCTTTTACAGGATCCGGAAAGTACCTATAGGGATTGTTTGAACCTTTTTTGTGACTATTTAGAGGCTAGTGTTGGGGTGTTATATAAGTTGAATGAAGAAGTACTGTCTCCAGTAGCAACCTATGCGTATTACGGTAAGGCGATCAAGGATATACAATATACGTTAGGGGACGGAATGGTAGGGCAAGTGGCATTAACAGGAGAGGTCTTGCAAACAGGTAAGCTACCGGAGGGTACTATGCAAGTAGTTTCTGGAATAGGAAGTACTCCTCCATCTTATCTTACTATTATTCCTATCAAAAATCAGGATGCTCAAGTAGTCGCAGTATTGGAAGTGGGGACATTTACTGGAGTTACACAAGATACTATTCTCGTGTTGGAAGATACCGCAGTGTTTTGGGACACGATGACTTTTCAAGCAGCAGCCCAATAAATAAGTCATTACTGTTGTTGAAGTATATGATATGGTCTCAGGAAAAACCTGTCATTATCTACGGAACTGTATACCATTGATCGCTTATCAATAGTAAGTGATCAACATATATCAAGTGAGAGATTCAATCTTTACTACTATACTAATAACCCTAATTAACCCATAATGTCATTCAGAAAACTCAGGATAAGAACAAAGATTATACTGGTGGTATTGATAGGAGTGATGCTCTCTGTATTAGCGATCAGTTATCTTTCCTATATCAAATCCAAGGAGTCTGTAGAAGAGAAATACTCAGACACTTTTAAGGTGATTGGTAATACCAAGGTGGAACAGATCGATAATTATTTTAAGAGAATTTCTACCGATATCATTTATATGTCTAAATCCCGACTTATTGTAAATGGGGTAAAACAATTGAGAGCATTACCATCGTTCAAAGATCCAGCTTATTATGAGTTGAATAAATCTTTGTACTATGAATTGTTGATGAAGAAGAGTGTCAATGGGTATCAGAATATTGTATTGATAGACCATTTAGGAAAAGTACTGTATACCACTTATCGTTTTCCGTCTTCGTTAATTCAAGGAGAGAGAAATAAAGACCTCTATAAATGCATTAATCAAGGGGATGAAGAACTATATTTTTCAGCTCCATTTGAGGTAGATAAGGATGTGTATATGTATGTGCTTTCTCCTTTGATTAAGACGAAAGGAGTAAAGCTAGGGTATGTGGCAATCTTGGTTAATCTTAGTAAACATATCTTTCCGATTGTTGAGAATAGAACAGGGTTGGGAAGTTCAGGAGAAGTGCAGCTGTTTCGTAAGCATAAAAGTATGCTCACTTTTATTAATGATACTTACCATGACGCCATGGGACCTTTGGATGATATTCTGTTTGATTCTCCCAATAATGAAGCCGCTAAGCGAGCAGTCAATGGCAGTAAAGGTGACTTTGGTTTTGATATAGACTATAGGGGAGTGAAAACACTCGCTTACGCTGATTTTATACCCTCTGTTAAGTGGGGGTTGGTGGTCAAGATGGACTATGACGAGATTCAGCATGGCTTGGATGGATTAGTATTCATGTTTATTGTCTCTTCTTTTGTCATTATATTAATCTCTACCCTGATTGCCGTTATCTTCTCTCAATATCTGACACAACCAATACAATCCTTAAAATCTAAACTGAAGCTACTTTCCAGAGGGATTCTTCCAGCTAAAATAGAAGATGCAGGAGCTGATGAGATTGGGGAGATGACCTTAGCGTTGAAAGAAGTAGTACAGGCCATGGAGCGAACGGTGCAGTTTGCGGGGGATATTGAGCAAGGTAGGTATTCCATGCATTATAATCCTTTGAGTGAGGAAGACTTGTTGGGGAATGCCTTGTTGGCTATGAGGGACAGTATACAGAAGTCGGAACAGGAAGATACGAAGCGAGGATGGGTGATGTCGGGAGTGACAGAGGTGGGAGAAATCTTGAGGAATCATCAAGGGTTGGAGGAAGTGGGACAACAGGTCACTGCTTTCTTATGTCAGAAGACACAAGCATTGATTTCGGCATTTTATGTGGTGGAAGGAGAGGAAAGAGAAGGGCAGTATGGTCTTAAAAAGCATGAAGGTCAGGAGATTAGAATGGTTGCTAGTCATGCCTATGGAAAAAGGAAGTTCATGCAGACCGCTTTTAAGTTTGGAGAAGGTTTAGTGGGACAGTCTGCTATAGAGCAGAGCACGTTGCTTAGAACAGAAGTTCCGGATAATTATACCAGAATTGTTTCAGGAATTCTGGGAATGCAAAAACCCCGAAACATTATGATTGTGCCATTGGTGTCAGAGCAGGTGGTGTATGGTGTATTAGAATTAGGGAGTTTTCAGGTATTCAGGGAGGAGGACATAGAATTGGTGGAAGAGCTGAGTGTGATTATTGCGCGGTCTATCCATAATATTCGGATGAATGAACGTACGTATCATTTGTGGCAGGAGTCCCAAAAGATGAGTGGAGAAATGAAGCAGCAACAGCTAGTGTTACAGGATAATGCCAGCCAAATGGAGCATACACAAAGGGAGTTGAAAACAATTAATCAGCAATTGAATGATAAGATTTCGGAAGCAAGGAACTCTCAAAAGCGTATGCAGCTATTGCTGGAAAATGCTGCTGAAGTGATTATCATTTTGAATGAGCAAGGTGTCGTGAAGTACAGTAGCCCTTCTGTACGTAGTATGTGGGGGTATAGCAAAAAAGAAATAGATGGGAAGTCACTACTTGATTTCACCCATGAGGATAGCCGTGGACGGATGAAGGAGTTTCTGGATGTTGTGGTGCAAATGAATCAGGAAGAAAGCATGGCGATTAAGTTTGAGTGCTTGCTAAAAGATGGAGGAACGATTTGGTTGGAGACCAAAGGGACAAACTTGTTGGCAGATGCCGCAGTTCAGGGAATAGTAATCAATGCGCGTAATATCACAGAAGAGAGAAGAGCGGCAAAAGAGCGAAGAATGAGGGATCAAATGCAGGCCCTTTCTGAAAATTCTCCAGATTTGATCTTAAGAGTAAACCTGGAGGGAGTCTTGTTTTATGTAAACCCTGCTGTACGGCAGTATATGCAACAACCTCAGACTTTTTTGATAGGGACAAACCTGAATCAAGGATTATTTCCTGATCCAGTGGTGACGCATTTACAGTATGTATTGGAGAAGGTAAAACAAGAAAAAGAAAAACAGGATACAGAGTTTACCTTTCCAACCTCGGAAGGAGATCGTATCATGCATTTGGTTACTATTCCGGAGTTTAATGAATGGGCTGAGCTGGAGTCTGTCTTGTTTGTCGCGCATGATGTGACGGTGCGAAAGCAAACGGAATTGGAGTTGTTGATGAAAAATAGAAAAGTAAATGAGAGTATTAATTATGCAAAAAGAATCCAAGGGGCAATACTTCCAGATATAACGTCGTTAAAGAAACAGTTTACAAACTCTTTTGTATTATTTCAGCCTAAAGATGTTGTTAGTGGAGATTTTTTGTGGCACTATAGACGAGGGGATATTTTTTATGTAGCAGTGGTTGATTGCACAGGGCATGGAGTGCCGGGAGCCTTTATGTCTTTGGTAGGGTCATTTACCTTGAATTACATTATGCAAACCAATGAGGGAGAAGAAGCGAATGTCGTGTTGGATCGACTTCATGAAGAGGTGGTACGTGTGATGCAACAGGATCATAAAGCAACTGCACAAGATGGAATGGATGCGGCTTTGTTAAGATTCGATTTTAAGAACCGCTCAATACAATATGCAGGGGCACATCGACCGTTATATGTGTACGATTCTGATCTTGGAATATTACAGCAATATAAGGGAGATCGTATGTCGATCGGGGGTGGCGATGCCACAAACAGAAAGTCGTTTACCCAGCATAAGTTATCCTGGAAGTCCGGTTTAGAGCTATATATGTTTTCTGATGGTATTCCAGATCAATTTGGAGGGGATGAAAATAGGAAATTTGGGCTTAAACGCTTGAGAGAGCGGCTAACAACCTACCGATATGCCACGATAGGTGAAAAAGGAGAAGCATTATCCAATGATTTGCAAGAATGGAAAAAAGAGCAAAAGCAGACGGATGATATGTTAATGGTAGGACTAAAAGTAGAGTAGTTGTCGTGCTGGTTAGCAGGTAGTTGTAAACTGCTTAAGAGCTGATTATTTATTTGTTATTAATTTATCATATTGTAGTTGATTCAACGTTTAAAAGAATGTATTGCTATTTTCCTCCATATATGTAAAATATCTCTTTGAATAATACATATTTTTTGCTTGTTTTAGGATATCATTGCTTTGGCTTGTATTAGCCTATTTGTGCTTTGCAACAACCATGGAGAAGCTATATATATGGATACATCGGTATAGAGCATACTGTATTGTGTTATAAGTTTTCATTCTAGAAAATGAATCCCTAAAAGAAAATCATATGAAATATATCTATGACTTACATAAAACGATGCTTGGTAAAGACCTGATTTTGGTCTATGAAGGGGAGTTTACACAAGAAATTACTAAGTCAGTTCTTTCTATGGCAGAACGAAACATGGATGCATATGGGGAAGAGTCTCGAACCAAAAGAAAAGTTTTTAATGTCATGGTAGAGACCCTTCAAAATATAACCAGACATGCAGAACTTAATGCCATATTCATGATTGCCAAGCAGGATGATGCTTATCTGATTACCTCAGGAAACCCCGTGTTGAATGAGGAAGTGGAAAACATCTCCAAGAAGCTTGCATTTATTAATGAGTTGGATAAGCAAGGTCTAAAAGAACATTACAAACAAGTTATTCGAAATACGGAGCTTTCACCCAAAGGAGGTGCTGGCTTAGGGTTCATTGATATGGCTAAAAAGACAGGTGAGAAACTTTGCTTTGATTTTGAACCAATAGATGATTCATTTACATTCTTTTCGCTAAAAACGACAGTTCCAAGAAATAAAGTTAAATAAGTATGAATGTTTTAAAGCTTGAGGGTACAGAAGATACACCAAAAATCGTTTTAGATAAAGATAACGGAGTATTTGAGATTTCAGGTCGATCTTTGCCGGAGGATTCTGCAGAATTCTTTAGTCCGGTATTGAGCTGGTTGGACGGCTACAAGGATGAGGCCAACACAGAAACTGTGTTCAATTTCAAGTTGGAGTACTTCAATACAGCTTCTTCAAAACTGATTTTGGATATTCTATCTAAATTAGAAAATGTCGACGGAACAAAGGTAGTATGGTACTACCACGAGGATGACGAAGATATGGAAGAAGCAGGAGAGGAATTCTCAGAGTTGGTAGAGGTGGATTTTGAATTTTCCACTTATTAAATAAAAATACACTACCGCTAGCCGGTTTTCTAGGGCGCCTGATCACATCTTTTAATGGATGTGATCAGGCGCTTTTTTTATGTTTTCTTGAAATTATTTTCTTTTTAAATAGCTGCGTACAATAATTAAAGGGTAGAATCATTATATTTATAGTTAGTGTTACTCAATTACCTTGGTAATACTAATGACGCTATATGGACGCAATCGTTTCTTACATGAGCATTTTTTAAGCGTCACAAAAAAGGTAGTAGAGCTAGAGTAGCTTCTATCTATCTTTTGAAATTTTTAAGATTTAGTTAAAGACACGTTGGATAACGTAAGCCATGAGTGAGGAAATACTAAAAGCGTTAACGCAACTTTTTGCTATTATTTCAAGTCAGGATGATGGAAGTGATGAATCCGAAAGGAATTTCGTGATCAGCTTCCTGAAGCAGGATTTGGATAAGAAGACGGTAGAAGAATATGTGGCTCTCTATGATGAGTTCACAAAAGAGGAAGAAGAGCGCATGAAAAAGCGTAAGCTTCGAGAAGAGAAAAAAAGAGCAAAAGAAGGCTTGAAGCCGGAAGTTGTAACAGAAGCAAAAAGTACGGTGAGTATGAGAAGCTCTGTGCGTACTTTGGCGCTCTGCCGTAAGATTAATACGACGCTTTCTCAGAAGCAGAAGGTTATTGTGTTGGTGAAGCTGTTGGAGTTGGTCGCAACGAACCGTTCGCTTACCCCTCAACGCATGGAGATCATTAATACCGTAGCGGATGTCTTCAATATTCCTACAATGGAATTCAAGTTGTTGGAGAAATTCGTGATCGCTGATCATTCTTCCCTTTTGGACCATGAAGATATCCTTATCTTCGATGATGAAAAACCTCAAGAAGGTAGTAAGATTAAGTTTATTGACTCCGGGCTGTTGGATGGAGAGATCATCTTTATCCGTATCAAGAGTGTTAACCTTTACTTTACGAAGTACACAGGGAAAGATTCGATCTATTTGAATAGTAAGCTAGTCAATAAGAGTGTGATCAATCTATTCTCCCCTGGTAGTGTCTTTAAAACACCAAAAGGAGCACCACTTTATTATAGTGACCTGGTAAGTACCTATAATAGTGATAGCGATATAGAGGAGGTATCCTTTGTTGCTGATAATTTGGAGTTTCGTTTTCCAAATGGTGCATTGGGGTTGAGAAATATCAACTGTGCTGAGAAATCCGGAGGACTTATTGGTATTATGGGAGCCAGTGGAGCCGGAAAAACCACCCTATTAAATGTTCTTGCAGGATTAGAAACCCCATCACAAGGAGAGGTTCGTATCAATGGGTATAATATCCATACGGACAAGGAACATATTGAAGGTGTAATCGGGTATATCTCTCAGGATGATTTATTGATTGAGGAATTAACGGTTTATCAAAACCTGTATTACAATGCCAAGCTATGCTTCAAGGGCATGCCTGAAGAAGAACTTCACGAGAAAGTGATGAATGTTCTGGAAAGCTTGGGATTGGATAGAATTGCTAACCTTGTTGTAGGTTCCGTACTGAATAAACTGATTAGTGGAGGACAGCGAAAGCGTTTGAATATTGCTTTGGAGTTGATCCGTGAGCCGGCTGTGATGTTTGTTGATGAGCCTACTTCCGGACTTTCTTCCCGAGATTCAGAAAATGTGATTGACCTTTTGAAGGAACTTTCTTTAAAAGGGAAATTAATTTTTGTGGTTATTCACCAGCCTTCTTCTGACATCTACAAGATGTTTGATAAGATGTGGTTGATGGATACGGGTGGATATCCTATTTTCTATGGAAACCCTATTGAGGCAGTGACTTATTTCAAGGCTGCAGCAGGACAGGTGGACAGTGATCGTGGACAGTGTGGTACGTGTGGTAATGTAAACCCTGAACAGCTCTTTAATATTATCGAAGGGCAAGTGGTCGATGAGTACGGGGAGTTTACTAACAAACGAAAGGTAGCGCCTACAGAATGGCATCAGGTGTATCAGGAGACGTTTAAGTTAAATGAGGTGGAAGAGGTAACAGAAGAACCTCCTAAGAACCTGAATATACAAAACCGCCTGATGCAGACGATGATTTTTACGATTCGAGATTATCGTTCCAAAATCAGAAATACACAGTATATGCTGATCAATATGTTGGAAGCCCCTCTGTTGGCCTTCATGTTGAGTATTGTGATTCGTTATACCGCTAATGGTGAAGATTCTTATGTATTCCAGTACAATGAAAACGTACCAGCATATATTTTGATCTGTATTATCGTAGCCTTGTTTATGGGGATGACGGTCAGCGCAGAGGAGATTATTAAGGATCGTAAGATATTGAAGCGGGAAAGCTTCCTAAACCTAAGTAGAAGTAGTTACCTGCTGTCTAAGTTGATTATACTCTTTGGTTTATCGGCAGCACAAACGTTTACCTTTGTATTGATTGGTAACTGGATACTAGGTATAGAAGGGATGCATGTGATGTATTGGATTGTACTATTCACTGTATCCTGTCATGCCAATATGATTGGCTTGAATATTTCTTCAGCATTCAATTCCGCAATTACGGTATATATCCTGATCCCAATCTTGTTGATTCCTCAGATGATTCTGAGTGGTTTGATTTTTGATTTCGATAAGTTGAATAATGTCATCAGCGAGCCAGGGAAAACACCAATGATTGCAGATTTCATGGGTTCTCGTTGGGCATATGAAGCAATTACCGTAGAGCAGTTCAAGAACAATGAGTACGAAAAACATTTCTTTGACCTGGATCAGAAAATCAGTCAGAGCAATTATATCTCAGGGTATTGGCAGCCTGCAATGGAGGTATTGCTAAACGAAGTAGAGATGCTGAGCTTGGATTACAACGATTCAACGGCTCAATTGATTGACGAAAAAGTGAAGGTGCTGAAGAATGAAATCGCACTGATGGATTACTATGAAGAAGAAGATCGCCAACATTTGTATGGTCTGTTGGATAAGCAGCCATTGGTCTATGAGCAAGTATCCGCTTTAAGAAAATCATTTTTTGATGTTTCTATGCATTATAGTGATCAGATGAATGAAGCGATGAGTGAGAAGGATAAGCGTATCGTAGAGGTAGAAAAACTGTATGCAGCGGAGGAAACATCGATTTATGAAGTGAAGAAAAATACCTTCAATGATCGACTGAAAGAACTACTTAGAAATGAGGATGCCTTGAATAAAACACAGGTGTTTGAGGAGCGTATTATTCAAAATTCAGATCCTATTTATGCTGTGCGTAAGGATATGGCACATCCATTGGACTATAGAACACATTTCTTTGCTCCAGTAAAGTATCTTTTTGGACAGTTTTTTGATACGTATTGGTATAATGTTTTGGCAATATGGTTTATGTCATTTGTCTTATTTGTGACATTGTACTTTGATCTATTGGCCAAGCTGATCAATTTACCTACTTATTTGAGAAGTAAGTACAGGAAATAAAGCGATTGCTTCATGTTATTTAAGTTTTAAGGTTGATTTCGTTACAATCTACTGGAAAGTAGTAGGCGTATCGGTTAGCGTTTATAAGCGATAAACAATAATCGATAAACCAATATTAATGAGATGATATCGATATAACTTATACCGTATCGTGAGGCAAAGTGATTAATAATTCCGTTATGTGTGAATGAATAGCGTCAAGGGAGAAAAAATATAGTATGAAGTCTAGTGGGCTAAACGCTAAGTTTTCTGATAGAAATATACTCTTCCAAATGGATGAAGGAAGAAGGATAAAAGAATAGGGTCTTCGGAAGAACGATGATTAATTCTTGATCCTTTTTTCTTCAGTTGTTTGAAACTAGTACTTAGCTATCAATTCACTTAGTAATCAATCTACTAATAGGATTTCATGTAAATAGGGTTTTCTCTCTCTATATAATTTCATACTTTTAGTAAATTTTTTATAAAAAAACTGAAAACAGTCATTAATTCTGAAACCTGAGATGATGAGAAAGTTATACTTAGCAATTTTATCTGCTGCAGCAATGCTATCATTGCCCTTCAATGCTTCTGCTGTTGTTGACAGCGGTGAGCCAGTTAGATTGGTGAATGCTCCCGAGCAGGATGATGTTTTCCAGATCGAAGAGATTCTACAGTCTATCCCTACTCCTTTGGAGATTTCAGTGCTGATCCAGGAAGTAGGTACGGTATACCGTAGATCTGATCTGAATAACCCAGACATGGTTAACCGTTACAGCAGAACCATCAAAAAAGCCCTTAACTTAGGGGTATATGGAACAGACCTTGGGTATGCCAATATCTATGGGAAAAACCAGGATGCTTTGAGCTACCTGAACTCTGTACAAAAGTTGGCAGACGACTTAGGAGTGGGTGCATTTTTTGATTATCAAACTATCAAGAAGCTAGCGGAAAGCAAGGGCAATCTAGACGAGCTAATTACGCAAACGACATTGAACTTTGAGAAGATCAATACGCACTTGCGTGAAAGAAAAAGAGAAGAAATCAGTGTATTGACCTTGACAGGTGGATGGATTGAGGCGATTTATTTGACGGCTATGATCAACGAGCGTGAGAATAATGATCTTTTGAAAAAGAAAATTGGAGACCAACGCTTAGTATTGGATAGATTGTTGTTGGTATTGGATATCTATAATGATAAGGATGGTTTTGCTGATTTGATTAAAGACCTTACAAGCTTGCAGGAAGTATATGCGCAAATTGAGGTGATCGAAACAGAAGGAGAGCCAGAAATGAGAGAAGAGGACGGTGTTTTGACCGTAGTACAAGGAAAGAAAACAGAAGTCAAAGTGACGGACGATGATATCCGTAAGATTACTGTTTTGCTTCGCTCATTAAGAAACAAAATCATTCGATAGGTATTGCAGAAAACCGATTTTTATTTACGTTAAAAGACAGACACAAACTGATTTTATAGATGAAAAATATTATTGGATTATTTGTGATTGGGGTAATGGCATTCTTTTTTGCCCCTCAACAGGTGAACGCTCAGTGTAGTACTGAACTTTACGTGACCAAGAGTATGAAAGCGCTTTCAAAGGGATATCAGTTCTCTAAGAGCTATCGTATTGATGGACGTAACGGTACCCGTAAAACCATTAAGTATACTTGTGTGTTTGCCAAGGATACAAGTTATGAGATTGCAATGAGAGGACAGGATGGTGATGCAGAAGGTATGATTGCGACACTTTATGATGCGAAAAGAAATAAGCAAATCACTTCTTTCATTGGTAATAAGTTCCACAACTCTTGGAGATTCAAGTGTACGGCGACAGGTATTTACTACTTACACTTTACTTTTAAGGATTCTAAAAGCTACTGTGGTGCCGCTGTTTTAGGCTTCAAAAGATAAAAGCTCAAGGAAGCTAGATCCTTTTTAAGGAATCAAAAAGACATGAATGACTCTCAATAGTGTTTTGGGGTCGTTCATGTCTTTTTTTGTTATTCTTTATTCTGTGAAAGAATTAAAAAATAAAATAATCTCACAAAGAAATAGGGGATTGTAACGGTTAAATTTAAATTTGTAGAATAAAACTATAATATTGTATTCTACTTAGGTGTTGCATGTTTGTCATATTAGTACTAGTGGTCTAAATATTAAGTTTTCTGATGAAAATAAGGATACTACTTCTAAATGAATAAAGGAATATAGACCTCTAGAGAGTAATGATTAATCCTTTATCCTTCTTCCTTTATCCTTAAACCGTTTGAAATTAGCACTTAGCTATAAGTTTATTTAGCATTTGCCCTAACAGGGCTGATGTGCAACAATAAAGAATAAGATCTGTATGGAATTATTGCACGAGTTAAGACAAAAGATAGACAATTTTGATGATCAACTATTGGAGTTGCTCAATGAAAGAATGAAGGTGGTAAAAGCAGTAGGAGAGCTTAAAAACCAGGAAAAATCTATTATCTATCGTCCTGAGCGAGAAAAATCTATTATCGATCGCTTAGAGACGCAGTCACAGGGTGCGCTTAACCGAACGGCCATAGAAGCAATTTTTCAGGAGATCTTTGCCGTGAGCCGAAATATTGAGCTACCAGAAAAAGTATGCTACCTGGGGCCAGAAGGAAGCTTTACACACCAAGCTGCTGAAAGCCGTTTTGGAGGGATGAGTGAGTATATTCCACTAAGAAATATTCGTTCTGTATTTGATAATGTGGAGACGGGAAGAGTTCGATTTGGCGTAGTCCCTATAGAAAACAATCAGGAAGGTTCTGTAGCTGAAACGATTGATATGCTTTGTGAGAAAGATGTGAAGATTGTAGCAGAGCTGCCTATGCCAATACAATTCTCATTTGCTAGTCTGGAAGACAATACCAAGAATATAGAAACTATTTACTCCAAGGATATCGCGTTCAGACAGTGTAGAGAGTTCTTGCAGGATTACTTTGGCGAACACGTTCGATTCATAGAAGTATCTTCCACTTCCAAGGCGGCCAAACTGGCCCTGCAGAATCCTAACTCAGCGGCCATTTGCTCTCATATTGCAGCAAAATTGTATGGGTTGCCTATCCTGTTTGACAATATAGAAGACAGTAAAGATAATGTGACTCGTTTCTTGATCCTTGCGAAGGATTTTGTCAACCAAAAAAGTAATGAAGATAAGACCTCTATCTTGGCAAAGTTACCCGATGAACCAGGAGGGTTAGTGGCTTTTCTACAGGAGTTCAGCGAAAGAGGGATTAACCTGACTAAAATAGAGAGTCGTCCAGCTCGAATAAAGGATAGTTTTAAGTATTGGTTCCTGATAGACTTTGACGGACATTATCATGATGCTCCTGTGAGAGAAGTAATCGACCAGAATCCTGGGACGGTGACTTTCTTGGGTAGTTATGTGAAATTGTGTTAGCAGACGTAAAACGGTGTGTTTAAGGGGAGATTATAGGATGTTTTCATAAAAAGCCATGGGATTACTGCAATATTCTGTAGTATATTTCCTATACTTGAGTGAATGTGTTACCGCAGATAACCATTGCCTTTTAGACTAAACGTTAAACTATAACGTTGTTTATTTAAATGTTTTTTTGATACGATCTGCAATAACTTTTCATACCATGAGAGAATTATCAACCTCGCTTGTTCTTGCAGCCTTATTATTTTCTACAATAGGTTGGGCGGGTACAAAGCGATTGGAAAGGTATAATTTGGATAAAATACCTATACTTAAATTTATAAAGAATCTGGGGTCAGGACCATTTGATGAGGGCAAGAAAATCATACAGACTGGGGATGGAGGTTATTTGGTAGCGGGAAGGACAGTTTCTACTTCAGGAAATGCAGACATTAGTCTATGGAAACTCAATGCTGATGGCAGTGAGGTGTGGCATCGTAAATTTGGAGAGGAAGAAACGGAAGAAGTAGCCGATATTCTTGAAAACGAGGATGGCTCTTTTATGGTGTTGGGAAGCTCGGATTCTTTTGATAACGGAACGACTAAAGATGTCTGGTTGTTTAAGGTCGATGCTCAAGGCAAATTGTTGTGGTCAAAGAACTATGGAAAGACCACCGGAATTGAAGAGGGGAAAGCACTGGCCAAAGCTCATGACGAAGGCTATCTATTGGTGGGGTCTACGATTGACCTGGAAGCTGAGGAGGCACAAAGTGATATTTTAGTCCTGAAAGTAACAGGTCAAGGAGAGATGGTGTGGGAGAAAACTTTTGGAGGTGCAAAGAGTGATGTAGGAGCCGATATCATTCCTTTAGAAGACGGCTACTGTATTTTGGGAGATACGGACTCTTATGGAAAAGGGAAGTGGGATGCATTAGTTTACAGAATTGATGCCCAAGGAGAAAAGATCTGGGAACGTACCTATGGAGGTGGAGATACCGATAGAGGAAACGCATTGGAGTTGGCTCATGATGGAGGGGTATTGTTAGCGGGTTTTTCTTATACTTTTGCTGAGGCTAGTTTGGACTGCTGGGTGGTAAAGTTCTCTGCTGAAGGACAGCAAGAGTGGATTGCCAACTTTGGGGGATTAAGTACCGATGAGGCTTTTTCTGTAATACAAACAAAGGATGGGCATTATGTATTGGCAGGATATACAGAAGACTGGAAGCCAGATGAGTATGGTGATAATGTTAGCTTGGAAGGACACAATGTCTTTATAGTGAAGTTTGATGTAAGTGGTAAAGAACTGTGGAGACGCTCTTTGGGAGGTGAAGGAGAACAGCGAGCATTTGATATTGTAGAAAGCAAAGATAGTGGCTTTGTAGTGGTAGGGTCTAACAAGACGGAAGGCAGTAATAATTACGAAGTCTTGGTTATGAAGACAGGAGAGAATGGAATGTAAGTATTTCCATCCATTAAAATGCCTTCAGGGAAGTTCCTGGGGGCATTTTTTGTACCACTGAAGCTTCTCTTGATTATTATCGAATAACTGTATTCATTCAACCATATAATTTCTATTGGATGAACCTTAAACGACTCATACTACTATTACTTTGTTATGTGTGTAATTTTTGGTCTTTACAGGCTCAAAGTCTGCAGCAGACAGAAATACAACAACTTATTGATCGACAAGAATACCGTCAGGCTTATTTAAAATTGTCTGAAGAGGAAAGTAAGTCAATAGCCTCTCCTTTGCGTTATTATTGGACGGGGGTATGTTTTTTTCATGCAGACGCTTTCCGTTATAAAGCCCAATTTTATTTTGATTACTGCAAGCCCGATGCAGGACAACTTCCTTCCCTATATTATTACTATCAAGCTCGACTATCTCATCTGAAAGAAGATTTTTTAAAGGCTATTAATTATTATAATGAATACCTGGAGGCTTCGGCAGGACAGGGGAAAATTGGCTTTAAGGAAATATCTCGCCAAATTAAGATGTGTGAGTATGGACTGAAGCTAACAACGAAAAAAACTTCCTCCATTCAGGTTTCAGCACTTCCGGTACCTGTTAATTCCTCTTATGATGAAAGGCACCCTGTACTTTATAGATCTTCTCAAGAAGTACTCTATGCTTCTGCTCGTCGCAAGAATCAAGTAGAATATATCCTGGATGAGTCTATGCCCTTTTGGTCAGATACACAGAAGAGTGAGGGAAGTAATATTTATTTTACAAAAAGAAAAGACACACAATGGGGATATCCTTTTCTACAAAAGCTAATGAAGGATGGAGAGTATAGTTATCCTTTGTATCTTTCTTCTGATGGGAAGCAAATGTTATTGTACGTAGCTTCCAATAGTCAAAATAAACGAGGTATTTATGAGGTGTTTAATCATAAAGGAAAGTGGGGGAAACCTTATCGTTTGCCCGAAGTGATTAACTCCTCTTATCAGGAGGATATGGGGGCTTGCTTAGCATTGAATGGACAGGTCATCTACTTTGCTAGCAATCGACCGGGAGGTTATGGGGGATATGACCTCTATAAGGCTTATCGCGTAGGAGAGAGAGAGTGGAGTACTCCACAAAATGTAGGCCCTCAAATTAATGGGATTGCTGATGAGACGTACCCTTTTCTGGTATCAGACAATAAGACCATGTATTTTAGTTCTGATAGGGAAGGCTCTATGGGAGGGAGAGATATTTTTGTGATAGAGAAGGAAGGGGCATCTTGGGGAGAGGAGAAAAATTTAGGTTTTCCTATTAACAGTGCAGGGAATGATGATCAATATACACTGATCAGAGGGCAAAAAACAGCACTTTGGGCTTCAGATCGTTTACGTTCAGGGCACATAGGGGGATTTGACATCTATACCTCTTTTACTCCTTCTAAAAGAATCAAGAGGGCCATGGTTTCAGGAGAGATTCTTCTAAAGAAATATGAAAAAAATGTACCCGTCACGTTGAAGGTTACAGATAACCTCAATCAGTCTTATGAGCATTATATTTATAATCCAGATATAGTGACCGGTAAGTTTTTTATGATCCTGATGCCTAAGCGTAATTACACGATTCAGTTCTTTGCGGAAGGTAAAGAAATACAAACAACCAAAATTAATCTTCCAGAAGGATTGTTTCATTATGAATTAATACAACACTTTTCCATACAACCAGTTGATTTATTAGGGATGACAGTAGGAGCTATGGTGAAGCAGGATAGTGTTTCTTATCAAACATTGATGTTAGATGATATACAGGGGAAGTCTATAGATGATATTCGTTATGATGGTTTATTACAACTCATGGAGGAAATTGTGGAGCGTGTAGATAAAGAGGGATTTATGAGTTTAAATCAATTGGATGAGCTTGTCATCAAGGAAGAACCTGAAGAAGAGGGGCCAGATTCTTATTATACTCCATTAATTGATGTAATATCTCAGGCTTTTCATGAAATGGCTCCCGATAAGTTACTAACTTTGCATAAGCTAGGAGGAGAAAAGCAGGAGCAGTTGATGGTTGATCATCAGTTGAAACGATGGAAGTATGATTTATTATTTGAAAAGGGGAGTACTTCTCTAAGCGATTCCCAAAAGGAATACTTACAACAATTAGCTAAGTTTAGTAAAGAACATTTGTTGATGCTTGAGTTTAGTTGGTTAAAGAATAGTAAGCGTTTTGATGGGGATAACCGGAAACGAGTGGCAAATATAGAAGCTTATTTGTCTTCATTAGACCTGCCAGATTACCAATATAGGGCGGCACCTGTCATGGTAGAGGGGCCTGTAGAAGATCAGGCAACCGTTACGGTAAAATTAATTCAAATAGCAACAAATTAAACCAGAAGTCTCTTTTGAGGAGGCTTGTGATTTCTATATGATAGCACAACAGCATATATCTAATTCTTTTTCCAACCTCAGGACTTATCTTCTGGGATGTTGCTTGCTGCTGCCGTTGGTAGGGCAAGCACAATATACGGAATATGAGCGGAAGGCTGGAATGATCTATACCTTTGGGCGCTTAGTAACCTGGCCAGAACATGCCTGGAAAGAGGCAGACCATCTGGTGTTGGGTATCTTGGGAGATGACCCTTTTGGTCAGGTCATTGATGATGTCTTGAAAAATCGACCTATCAAAGGAAAAACCTGGGAAATTCGTAGAGGTAGAGCAGTGGAAGAGGTAAGAGGCGCCCACATTATTTTTGTGAGTAATGCTTACTCTAAGCAAGAGGTGAAAGAGATTCTTCGGCAGATTTATAGTCGTAGAAATGCCATGGTATTAACAATAGGAGATCAAATTGATCGTTTTTGTGAAATAGGAGGGGTTATTAACCTCACCGAAAACTTATACACGCTCAATGTTATGGCAGCTAATCGGGCCCAATTAACGATCAATGTCAATTTGCTTCGTTTGGCAAGCGATATTATTCCTTACGATCCGGATGATTCCTATGAAAATGGTTACTAACCCTATGAAAAATACATCCATACAGCAAAAAATAGTATGGATTATTATGCTAGTCAGTACAAGCTCCTTATTTCTGGCTGCTACATTTTTTCTGTCTTACGATTTGGTTTCTTATCGTAACAAAGTAGTGCATGAGTATGTGAAGTTAGCAGATATTATAGGAACTTATAATGATGCTTCAGTTGCTCTGATGCAAAGAGAAGCGACACAATCCAATCTATACGATATCCTACGCAGCGATATTCATGTCAAACAGGCGGCTATTTTTGATCTAGAAAACCAACTATTCTCCCTTTATGACCTAGAAGTATATCAGCAAAAAAATGCTGAGGGACCTTTACCTGTAGCCAAAGTCGTGGCCGCAGCCCAACGTACACCAGGGTATCAACAGGATATGGTGGACTTTGATTTTTGGGGGAATAGCTTACAGATTTATACTACTATTAAAGATGGAGAAACGGTCGTCAATACAGTATACCTGCAGGTAGCACTAACGGAATTTTATAGTATAGTATACCGTTATGTGGCGATCTATATCATCTTCTTTGTTTGTGCATTGTTTTTCTCTTACTTTCTTTCAACCCGTTTACAAGGGTTGATCTCCAAGCCAATCCTTGACTTAGCAGAGGTAGCCAAGAAAATCACCTCTCAAAAAGATTATTCCATACGTCTGAAGCATAAGCAGAGTGAAGAAAGTGAAATAAAAATTCTTATTTCTGCGTTTAATGAGATGCTCTCTGAAATAGAGCTACAGAATGAGAGTCTAATTACAGCAAAAGAAGAGGCAGAATACCTAGCCAAGACCAAACAGGAATTCCTGGCCAATATGAGTCACGAGATCCGTACGCCAATGAATGGAGTTATTGGTGTGGCCGATTTACTGTCAGAAACCACACTTTCTGAACAGCAGAAGAAATACCTGAATATTATACGTAGCTCAGCAGACAATCTTTTAGTGATTATTAATGATATCCTGGACCTCTCCAAGATTGCGTCAGGTAAATTGACCTTGGAACAAAATGCTTTCTACCTGATGAATGTGATAGAGACAGTAGTAGCATCTTGTTTGCCAAAGCTCAAAAAGAAAAATCTGGAGATAGATGTACAGGTAGATGAGTCCTTGCCACAAACATTAATAGGAGATTCTGTTCGTTTAAATCAAATCCTGCTCAACTTATTTTCCAATGCCATCAAGTTTACGATTAAAGGAAAAGTTACGATAGGGGCCTCTTTAGTTCGAGAAACTACAGAGGAAATTACGATTCGCTTTTTTGTAAAGGATACCGGTATAGGTATTCCAAGAAGTAAGTACGATGCTATATTTGGAAGCTTTACACAAGCCTCTAACGATACGACCCGTAAATACGGAGGAACTGGATTAGGACTAGCGATCACTAAGCAGCTGGTGGAGTTGCACGGAGGAAAGATCTTCCTGGAAAGTGAAGTAGGAAGGGGGAGTACATTCTCTTGTGAAATTACCCTTTTGAAAAATAAAGAGGAGCAGCTAGTTGATGCAGTGGCAGAAGAAGTAAAGGTCATGGACAACTTGTGGCAGTCTGCATTGGAGCAACCTGGAACTGAGATATCAGAGGTGGATTTAAAAGTGCTCTTGGTTGAGGATAACGAAGTCAATCAAATGTTGGTACAGACCTTACTTAAGCAATGGGACTATGCTTGTGTATTAGCCAGAAATGGAAGGGAGGCCCTTGAGAAATTAAGACAAGAGGATTTTGATATTGTCTTAATGGATCTTCATATGCCAGAGATGGATGGATATGATGCGACTCGCCATATACGCAAATTTGAAGGTTATAAGGCCGAAGTACCTATCATAGCCATGACTGCCTCTGCCCTTAAGGATGAGGCCGTGCGTTGTCTGGAAGCAGGGATGAATGATTATATCTCCAAGCCATTCAATAAGAATGACCTTTACGAAAAACTAAGTCATTATACCAGAGAGCATTCTTCTTAAAAGGTAAAAGGTAAAAGGTATAAAGTAGATTCTACAATGTATTTACACCTTTTACCTATTCCTTTTTACCTTTTACTTTTTATTGAATATTCCAATGTATTGAACTCCCCTCTGTAATTTCTACAACGGTAGAAGCTACTCGTTCGCCCGAAGTGGGTTTAAATGCTTCTAGTAACAAGTTGCCAACGGGTAATTTCACCGTCATGACATTGTTGCCGGACTCTTTTCCACTGATATAGGACATCCCTTGGGTAGATTCACCTTCTACAATAATAAAGTCTTCTAATAGCTTGCCATCAGCTTTGATTAGCAGGTCATCACTGCTCGTATTTGCTATGGTTAAGAAACCTGTAGCGTCATCAGTATAAGAACTAAAGTATACAGGGATCTCAAAGGAGATTTCTTTATTATTACTATTAGCGATAACAGTATAGTCTGTTCCGTTGGGCTTTTGTGCTACCCACCCTATTTCTCTGGAACCAGAGCTGTCAGTATTATCGGAGACCCAATAGCGAAACAATAAGGTTTGCAATCCATAATCCAAGGCGATACTTACCACATTTCCTGGTTGTAAGGAGGCCAGTTTAGCACCATTCTGGTTATTGAGGTAAATATCTACGGAATAGATATTACTCTTTCCCAAAGCATCTTTGGTAGGATAATGAAAATGTACAATTGACTTCTCAATGGTATCACTTTCCTGTTCATTATCAATTGTCCACTGAATCGCATTAAATGTATCCACTGGTAAAATAGCATCCCACTGCTTAAATATTTTTTCCGCAGGTGGGTTATAGATATCTTCTTTTTCCAGATCAATCACCTTGAATAACTTAAGGTTATTGGTAGCATATCCATTAGTCTCTACTCGTACTCCAAATTCAATGGTGTAAGCTGGGATCATCTTTGTGAGCTTCTGGTCCACATAGAGGTACAGCTTGTACTCTGTATCGTTGTATAAATACAAATTGGGTTCCGTATCAGGAAAAGATAAATAGCTGTCTGATACACTGGTATAACTTCCTTCTTCTATTAAGATCTCTTCGTAGGGATCATATTCCCCCTCAAAGGTGGAGCAAGAAGATATTCCCAACAATAGGCCCCCAATGAGAATATATAGTAACCTTTGCATAGTTTCCTTTATTTTTTAAAAAAAGGTTTAAGGTAGAAAGTAAAAGGTATAAGGTAATAGGCATAAAGTAACACCTACTACCTCATACCTTTTACCTATTACTTTAGTTGGTAGTTTCGCTTTCTGCTGGAGGAGTTTCCTCTTCCTCTTCTTCAACCACAGGCTCAGGGTCTACGACTTCTGAGACTACTGTTCCATCAACTACCTTGATCGTCCACTCAGCATTCTCACCTACACTTAGATCAATAACAGCCGTAGCTAGTGTTCCTCCTGCTGTAATTGAGGTAGCTTCTAGCGTATAGATGTTTTCATCCAATACAAACTCAATAGCATCTCCATAGGCTAGCATAGAGGCAGCTTGTGTATCTCCATCCAGGTACATTAGCTCTTCAATGTCTCTTCCATTCGCACGGATAGCAATTGGTTCAGGGTATTGATTGATAATCTTGATACTACCTCTTCGGTCTGGAACCGCATTGACTTGGTCGTAGTGTGGAATGAATAGGTGCTTCTCAGGACGGTTGGAGTTGATAACAGCCCAGATATCTACTTCTTGTCCGGCAACCACCTCTTTCTCAACCCATCCTTTGATTTGTAGTCCTTCTGGAGTGTTAGGATCAGAGATCCAGTAACGGAAATGAAGCGTATAAGCACCATAATCAATACCTACGATCTTGTCGTATTGATCACCTGGTTTAAGGGTGATGATCTTGGCGCCATTTTGATTGTTCAGGAAGACGTCCACTTGATAGTCAGTACCTCCAACGTAAGAGAACTTAAGGTTACCAGAGTTGATCTCTGCTTCGTTATTAGTGATGTGCCAGGTCGCCCTCTTCTCGATATCCTTGGAGTCGGAAAGGTTGATGTTCCAACGCTTATAGACCTTGGTGAGGTCTGGATTTGCAGGGAAGTTAGGAGCTACATCATCGTACTTATAGAGCTGTAGATCAAACGTCATATCATTATCGTTGGGCAACCATATAATAAAGTCCGTGGCACTATTAGGGATTTTCTTATAAGGCTCTCCATTGTGATATAGTACCAATGCATGGTCAGAATAGTTATTGATGACCAGGTTTCCGGCATCTTCTGTAACATCAAAGGTAGGTTCAGGATCAACAAAGTCACTGATATAGTCACAACTGTTAAAGGTAAGTAGTACGAACAGGCTAATGAATAATGATTTTAGTTTTTCCATAATCGTTCAGTATATCTGATAGGATAAAATTCGTTTTAAAAGTGTTTATTTTCTTCCTCCTAGAATAATAGAGGTAGAGAACTTAATGACTGATTCTTCGTCAAAGGCCAGGTAAGGGCGATTCAAGGCACTGTTGACATAGTTTGCATTGAGCACAGACTTAGGATAATAAGCTAGCTCAAAGTTAAGAATGCCATAGTTGAAACCCCCTACATAGGATAGGTTCATAGGATCAATCTCTCCATCAGTGACGGACATACTCCGTTTCAGTGCTGAATTACTCCAACTACTCTTTTGGATCTGATGCCCAAAGAGGTTGAAATGTAGTCGAGCGCCTCCATAGATGGAGGATTTTCTGGAGGTTCTACGGAAGTCCAGAAAAAGAGGAATAGAAAGGGAGTGTACCGTGTTGTACTCCTTGAGGTAATGGTATACCCCTGTACTGTTGAGTCCTTTGCTTCTATACAGCGTTCGGGTGCTCAGTGGTTGGTATTCAAGTCCTGTGGTAAGCAAGAAAGGAAACGAGGCATAGACGCCGACAACCGGCAAGCCATTAACCAACGATTTGAGCGGGACAGCGTCTTCATCAAAGTCGTCTTTTCCAACAGCCGTAAAGTTCATAATCCCTTCAGGGGCTATGACCAGCCTGTTGGCTTCCGTTTCAGGAACTTGAAATCCATTAATCCAATTGACACCAGCTTTTACATACCACTTTGTTTGGGCATGCATTTGCGTTGCAAGAGCAAAAAAAAGACACAGCGATAAGGTTAATTTTCTCATCATTTAATTACGCTTGTGTTTTAGTGAATAGTAAATTGACGGGGATACCCCCTGTTAATAATTAAGCGATCCAAAAGTGGTAAGCTGTCAAAAGCGAAGTGAAATACACCTGTTGCCTTTTACTTATTACCGATTACTTTTGTAAGCTTTATTGGTAGACAAGCATTTTCTGAGAGTGGACAGGAAAATCTTAAAAAAAATTAAAAGTAAGGGCGATCCTGTGGTTGCTCGAAGGCAGGAGGGCCTGTAGAATGATGGTGAGAAGACCCCATGTAGTAACATTTCTCTTTTTAATATATCCTCTACCTTCTTGAAGGATTCATAGAAAATAAGCTAATTGAAAGTCAAAAGAATAACCTTTGAAAAATGAGACCACCTTTACCTAAGCAAACACTTCAAGAACGGCTGCATGAGATCATATTTGAGGCAGATACCTTTTGGGGAAAGTTTTTTGATGTGGCACTTCTACTTCTTATCCTCATGAGTATTGCCGTGGTGATGTTGGAAAGCATTACCGATGTAGCTCTTCATTATGGAGTGTGGTTAAAGACCTTGGAATGGGTTTTTACGATATTGTTTACCATAGAGTACTTTGCGAGAATCTATGCCGTAAAAAGACCAATACACTATATTTATAGCTTTTTTGGGATCGTTGATTTACTGGCCATCCTTCCTACGTATATTGGTTTATTGACTACTGGAGGACATGCTCTCACTGTGATCAGGGCATTACGGCTGGTTCGGGTATTCCGTATTTTCAAACTCGGTCGCTATTTGGGAGAAGGGAGAGTATTGATCGTAGCCTTGATCGCAAGCCGTTTTAAGATCACGGTATTTTTGTTAACAGTGTTATCGCTTTCTATCATTCTGGGAACTTTAATGTACCTGATCGAAGGAAGTGAAAGCGGATTCACAAGTATTCCCAGAAGTATCTATTGGTCCATTGTCACCTTGACTACGGTAGGGTATGGTGATATCGCTCCTCAAACATCTTTTGGACAATTTGTTGCTTCCTTGATTATGATTTTGGGGTACGGAATTATAGCTGTGCCTACAGGAATTGTCTCTGTGGAGTTAGCCAATGCACATGCGAATGTGACAACCAAGGCTTGTCCCAATTGCTCTAGAGAAGGGCATGATCAGGATGCCAAGTTTTGTAAGTATTGTGGGGAAGAGCTATAAGGAGAAAGAATCTTGATTTCAATATTTTTTAAGGCGATTGAAAATCTATTTGTTTATCGTTTTGAATATTGCTTTATTTATATTTGTTTGGATATTACTACTTTTTAAGCAGAAATAAAGTGTTAGCAGTACAACTACCAAGAACATTGAATGTACTTATTGCGTTGCTTTTTTGCATTTAGAATTTGTGTGAATAGTATAAGTCCCATATACTCATTGTTATTTTATGAAAACGATCTCAATAGAGAGCCAACGACTTTCTGAAGCCCGTCTTGTAGGAGACCAATATGCAGATGACCTGATTCAGAAAATCATGGAAGACAATACACTTGAAGGTGTGAATTTCGTCTTTGACTTATTAGGAAGGAATAAGGAGCTGCCAGAGAACCTACCAAGTTACCTGAAAGAGTACTTTGACACTTCTAACAATATACTAAGTGGAATTGATCAAGCTAAAGTAGAAAAAGGAATGGCTTTTTTTAAGGCTTATGGTCCACAAATTTCTATGATGCTTTTGTGTAAGTCTTTACCCTCCACCTATGCTTGTCGCAGGGGTGTAGAGGTGTTGTACCGTACAGGGCGTTTTATGAAGTCAAAAGAGGGTAGCCTTAATCCATTTGTACGAAGACTAATGGAAACTTCTCAGTTTGTGTTAGATGTGATGTCAGAAGGAGGGATCTTATCCAATGGTGTCGGTGTGCGTACTGCTCAAAAGGTTCGATTGATGCATGCAGCTATCCGTTATTACCTATTGAATAATACCCACGTTAGTTGGGATCAAGAAGATCTTGGTATTCCCATTAATCAGGAAGACATGGCGGGGACATTACTGTCCTTTGCGGTATACCCTATACAAGGTTTGGAGCAGATAGGAGTAGAAGTTTCAGAGGAGGAGAAGGAAGCTTATCTTTATGTTTGGCAGCATATCGGTAGAATTATGGGAGTAAAAGAGGAACTTATCCCTCAATCCTTCAAAGAAGGAGAACAGTTGGGGTTAGAAATTCTTAATGACCAGAAAGAGGCTTCAGAGGCAGGAAAAGAACTGACAAAGGCTTGTGTTGACTTCTTGGAGCATGTAACACCCGGAACTTTATTTGACTTCTATCCTCAAGTGTTGATCAATTTTTTGATAGGAGATGAACTATCTGAAATGGTGGGGATCTCAACTTCTCACGAAAGAGTGGGCCGATTAATGAATAAGGTCCTTTGCTTTTTACAGGATGGTATTGACGATGCCATAGATCATTCCTCATTGGTACGTTACTTAGCGACGTATTTCAATCAGCATTTACTTCAGGGAATGATCAATTATTTCAACCCTGATGCGGAAACACATTTTTATATTCCTCCATCGCTTAGAGATAATTGGATTAATACTTCGAAGCAACATAACTGGAAAGAAGTTTTATCAACTCCTTCGATGCTTAATTGGAGACTAAGTTTGCAACACAAGAACTAACAGAAATATAGGAATGGGAAGTCAATGGATTAATCTTACGGATTATACAGTTACACAACAGGTTTTATTTTTTGCAGATGCAATTTTCTGGGCAGTCACTTATCTGTTGGTGATTTATTATGCCAGAAAATATAAGTTTTTTGGAATACCAGTAGAAGCTGCGGTAGCCAATATTGCATGGGAATTGATGTTTAGCTTTTTCTTTACGACTGAGCTAGGGGATTTATTTGTATGGGGAATACGTCTATGGTTATTCACGGATGTAGTCATGATTTATTTCCACTTTAAATATGGAGCGAAGCAGGTTAGGGTTCCACTTATTAAACAGTTTTTCCATTTAGCATCCATCATTGGATTTGTATTCTGGTGTTGGATTATCTACGGATTTGCCACCGAATACGGAGATCCTATAGGAGCAGGGACAGGGTATATATTAAATATCATTATGTCAACGCTTTTTATCTTCCTATTCTTAGCACACCCAGAGCAAAAAGCGTTGAATTTCCCGATTGCTTTTTGGAAAGGATTTGGGACTGTTTTCGTGGGGATAGGAATTTACTTGGGAGATACTCCTTCTCCATTTGTAATAGCGGTAGCCTCCATTACATTTATGTTGGACCTCTTCTATATGGGGTTGACACTTAATAGAGAAAAAGTAATTGCTTTTATCAAAAAGAATAAGCAAGATGAACAAATATCTGAAACCGTTCTTCAAGGGTAATGGTCTCGTTATATTCTTTTTATGTTTAGTTATATCGAGCCTGAATGCACAGGAAGGAACTTTAGTGATCTCAGAAGGAAAAAACTATATTCCAGTATCACCAAAGGCATTGATGCTGAAGGATGAGGGATATTCTTTTGAGGAAGTAGCTAGACTTAAGGAGAAGTTTACACCATATGCTTTTGAAAAGGTCAAAAGTGGAAAGAATACTTATTGGATACGTTTAGAGGTCCATAACGATAGCAACAAGGAATGTTTGTATTACTTGGGTTATAGTAGGTTTGATTATATTACTTTTTATGTGCCAGATAATCATGGGATATATAAAAAGTACTATGGGGGACAGAAAGAACTTAATACTAGAAAGGTTATTGTAAATCGCAATAACTCTTATGCGCCTGTAAGTTTGCTGGCTGGAGCGCATAAAACAATTTATTTGAAATGTACTTATGAGGATAAGCCCATCTTTGAGTTTCAGTCTGTACCTATGGACTTGAGTCTTGAGGAGGAAAGCTGGTTAATTGCAAAGCGTGACGAGAGAAATAATGCATTTAACATCTTTATGGGAGCTATTTGTATTATGGCTTTATACAATTTAGCCCTCTTTTTGATGGTCAAGGAAATAGGCTATTTACTATACTCTTTGAATGCCCTTTCTATGCTATTCTTCAATTATGTGTTTTCTGGGAAGGTAGTAGACCTATTGGAGAGTAATGCTTATTACGAACAATTATTGCATTGGGCAGGATTTTCGGCCATCGTTTTCTTTATCCTACTGTCGAGAGTTATTCTTAGAACATCTAAGTATTTCCCTAAGCTGGATAAGTATTTGAAATGGCAATGTATCTTTTTGATATTGGGATGTGGATTGGTGTTGACAGAAAACTATTTCTTGATCACCCCTATGGGTACTTATCTATTGGCTAGTACTTATATGATTCTGATCTATATTTCCTTCAAGAAAATGTTAGGAGGAAGTCTTACTGCTCAATATTATTTAGCGGCGAATGTACTTTACTTTACTGCTTTAGGAGTACACACATTACAGACCTTTAATATTATTCCAGAGCTTTTTGGGATGAAAAGTATTGGGCCTCTATTATTGGGAGGTGGACTGGAGTTAGCGATATTTTCATTGAGTTTAGGTGCTAGAATTAATGAGACGAAGGATAAGCTAAGCAAAGAGCGTTTGGAAAAGGAAGTACTGAAAAGAAAGGAGGAGCATAAAAGAATGTTGCTGATCAGCGAACATAATAAGGATCTGGAGAAGAAGGTGAAGGATCGTACCTTGGCGCTGGTTGAATCTCAAGAAGAACTGAAACAGCAAAATGAAGAGCTGAATCAGTTGAACTCAGAGATCCAAGAAGCTAATGATAAACTCACGGTCTTTCAAAGAAATATTACATCCAGTATTTCATATGCAGAGCGTATACAACGTGCAGCACTTCCTAATGAACGGGAGGTTATTGAAAACCTGGATGATAGCTTTATCCTTTACCTTCCTAGGGATGTGGTATCCGGAGATTTTTATTGGAGTGCCAAACATGGAGATAAGTTGTTTGTTGCGGCAGTGGATTGTACGGGACATGGAGTACCCGGAGCTTTTATGAGTTTGATTGCTGTTCAACAATTGACTGATATCGTTAATGTAAGGAGAGTAGAGGATCCGGGAATGATTCTGAAAGTGCTCAATGAGCGTGTTAGAGCGGTACTGCATCAGGATGAGACAAATAATCAAGACGGTATGGATATGGCATTGTGTGTTATCGATACGACCAAAAAGACCTTATCTTTTGCTGGAGCAAAAAATCCTTTATTATATATACAGGATGGAGAGGTAAATGTCATCAAAGGGACGAAATGTAGCATTGGTGGAGAGTTATTGAAACAGGTTGATGTCAATTATGAAGCGACAGTAATCAGTTATAAGGAGAAGCCTATTACATTCTATATTTATTCTGATGGCTATCAGGATCAGTTTAACCCTCAGGGTAAGAAGTTTATGTCGAAGAGATTTCGTCAAACATTAAGCGATAGTCACGATATTCCAATGAACTATCAAAAGCAAGAGTTGATGCTTAGGTTAAGAGAATGGATGGGAGATGAATCTCAGATTGATGACATTTTGGTGATTGGAGGAAGAATTTCTTAGAGTTTGTTTGGAATCCAGGTTTTGACAAGGAAACTTCTATGAATTGGCAGATGATTTCCGGATAAGCTTTTATTTTTTTGGATTCATATGTGGATATACCTTTTAAAAAAGTAGATAAAAAAATCCCTCAAGCTAAAACTTGAGGGATTTTTTTATTTCTATATAAAGTTGTTCCTAGAACTCAGCATCCATGCCATCCTCTCTATCTCCACCTCTTCTGCGCTTATAGTTATTCAACTTGTAGCTAAGAGTGATAGAGGCATTTGGTGCGCTTCTGAAGCGTTCTGTATACATATTGAACCCTACACCTTCTACAGTACTTTTTCGTCTTGCCGTAGCGAAAATATCCATCGCTTGTACTGTTAGCGTAAGTTTTCTGTCCAGGAAGTTTTGCTTGAAGGCGGCAATCGCCATGAAGTAGCCTTCTTGTGTTCCTTGTGCTGAAGCTGAAGGGCCATTGTAGTTGGCATTCAGTTGAATCATAGTGTTTTTGCCAAACTTCAAGGTATTGTTAAAACGTGCATTCCAGTTGAAGCTGCTTCGGTCAAACGTTTGCTCAAAAAGCTGTCCTGTTACACGATAGCTGTATAGGTTACCCATCAAGTCGGTATGCCACCAGTTGGTTACATCTAATCCTAGCATAAGCTCCGTTCCCAAAGAGTAATCGGTACCGACATTCTCTCTGGTGTTGAGTGTTACGTTAGGGTATTCAGGGTGCTCAATTTGTACGTTTTCGATTTTGTTGTTGGTGATACGGTAGTAGCCTTCAAAAGAGAAGGTATGCTTGCCCATACGCTTTAGATAGCCCATTTCCATGGCATCAATATATTCTGGAAGTAACGCAGGGTTACCACTACGGATGTTATTGATATCAGACCATGTTTCATAAGGCTCCAGAAACCATCCTCTAGGGCGGTCAATTCTTCTGGAGTAACTGGTCATGAATTGATCTTCTTTCGTGATATTATACGATAAATGCACGGTTGGGAAGAAATCTACACGATCTACGACAAATGGTTGTTCTGTGTCCTCTGCAATATCAATACTACGGTCTGTATACTCTGCTCTCAAGCCACCTTGTATCCCAAGTTTACCAAACTTACCGGCATATAGGGAGTAAGCACCATAGATGTTACGCTTATAAGAAACGGTATAATATGGATTCTCTTCTCTTGGTAGAAACGTTCCACTTGCTTCGTCAAACTCGAAAAAGCCATTGTCGTCATTACTGCCGAAGATACGGGCTTGTAGACCAGCCTCTACTTTGTGATCTTTACTCAGGGGACGCGTATAATCCAAACGGGCACGTAGACGTTGCATAGGCCCTTCCTCTGTATTCAGCTGTCCATTATAGGCAACGCCATTGTCCAATACCCTGTTGGTGGATTCTTCTGTCATTACTCGATCAGCAAAGGATACCTGAGCATTTAGTTCATGCCCTTTTCCTCTGAACTTGTGTTGGTAATTACCTGTGATGTCATAGAAGAACATATCTAGTTGCCACTCATCCTCTGTTTGGTATTCTTCAGTGATGCCCGAGGACTGTATCATGTCGATATAGTTTAATTCCGACCCTCTACGCATATTTCTACCACCAATACGACCATTGATTCCGAAGAAGTCTTTCTCTGTTGGCGTCCATTCGACCCCTAGCTTACCAGAGTAGCTATTCATATTGAACTCGTTCTCTCCTTCTGACTCCAGAATACGATCAGCTCCTTCAAATTCTGTGATACGTCGACTATAGATTGTTCCCGGGAAGATTCGCTTGTTATAATCTCCTCCAGCAATAAAGTTGAACTTCTTATGCTTATAACTTAAGGTAAAGTCACCACCGTGACGTCCAAAAGAACCTGCACTGATACTGGTCATACCTGTAAGACCTTGCAGGGCATTCTTTTTAGTGATGATGTTGATGATACCGGATGTTCCGTCAGGATCGTATTTTACTGAGGGGTTGGTAATGATCTCTACATTTTCAATCATACTGGCAGGGATTTGCTGTAGGGCATCACTACCGGTAAGAACACTCGGTCGGCCGTCTATCAGTACGGTAAAGCTTGAAGAACCTCTCAGGCTTACATTACCCTCAACGTCTACGTTCACAGAAGGAACACTTTGCAGGACGTCGGCAGCGGTACCTGAAGCAGCAGTAATCTGCTCGCTGACATTCAGGACTTTCTTGTCAATTTCATACTGCATAGCAGGCTTGCTTCCAATAACCTCCACACTTTCCAGTACTTCAGCATCACTGCTCAAAGAAATAGGAGATAGTTTGACGTTGTTGTTTCCTTTGGATACCACAACATCATTAATGATTTTTTCCTCGAAACCAATAAAAGAGACTTTTAGGAAATAGGTACCAGGAGTTACTTTTTTAATAGAGAAAAAGCCTTTCTCATTCGTAACAGTACCACTGATCAGTTTTTCTGGTGCTTTTTGATAAAGAGCTACGGTAGCGTACTCAATAGGTTGGTTACTTCCTTGTTCTACGATGATCCCGGATATTTCAGCACCCACAGGATTGTTACTCGGATTGGCCTTGACTGTAGTGAATAGAAAAAGTAAAGGCACAATGATAGACAGTATAAGTCTCATGTTTGTTTGATTGTGATTGGTTGACACTAATTTTATAATTGAATGGTCAGAAGATTGTTGGAATACCGATTCAAATGGATGGTTTCTCTCACTCCATAGGAGCTCCATAACACGTATTCTTCCACAAAGATATTCAAAAAACAATATTTCAACATTTTTATTTATGGAGAGTTACTTTACGGAGTATCCTTTTAAAAGAAGAAAGCCAATAAGGTAGATCGTGTAGAAAGCAAAATGTTTATCTTCATTTACAATTGTTAACAAATTTTATCAAAAATGTGATATTCATTTCTTGAGAAAGGTACATTTCAGCGAAATAAAGGTCATAAATGTAAAAAGTACGCTTAGGGACTTGATTTATACCTTCTTCTGAAGATGTGTTATTTACTAAGCTTCTTGGAAGGGATAGAGAATCCTTTTTTAATGGAGAGGGAATTGATTATTGAAAGCGGATTTACGTATATATTTAGTTTGCAAAATTGTTTATTCGCTTTAACGGTTTTTGCCTTTATTTTATTCCCCCTACATTTGGTTGTGAATCGAGAATTAACCAATACAATATCAAATGGACAAATACTCATATATTGCCAATGCACATGGTGCGTATCTGGATCAAATGTATGCTTCATACCAAGAAGATCCGAACTCCGTAGATGAGTCATGGCAACGATTTTTTGAAGGATTTGAGTTCTCTATACAGAAATATGGAGAGGAGGGCTTGAATGGCAGTGCAGCGACCCTTAGCAAGGATACACTGCAGAAAGAAATCGCAGTACGTAAATTGATTGATGGGTACCGTCAAAGAGGACACCTGCAATCAACCACCAATCCGGTAAGAAAAAGAAAAGACCGTAAGGCACTTTTGGAGCTGAAGGATTTTGGCTTGTCAGAGAAAGACCTGGATACCACCTTTTCTGCGGGAGAGGAACTGGGAATGGGTGCTGCTAAGTTGAAAGATATTCTAGCTCGTCTTAAAACGATTTACGAAGGAAATATTGGTTTCGAATTTACATCAATTCGTGAGCCTGAGCCTTTGGAGTGGATCAAGAGTCGAGTAGAGCAGGAGTATCCTTCCTTTGAGTTTTCTCAGGATGAAAAGAAACGTATTCTGGAAAAGTTGAATGAAGCGGTAGTGTTCGAGAACTTCTTGCATACGAAATTTATTGGCCAAAAGCGTTTCTCTTTGGAAGGTGGTGAATCCACAATTCCAGCACTAGACAATATTCTAACTAAAGCTTCTGAACTAGGGGTAGAAGAGGTTGTTGTGGGTATGGCACACCGTGGTCGTCTAAATGTATTGGCGAACACCTTGGGCAAAACCTATGAGGAGATCTTCAATGAGTTTGAAGGAAACTCTGTTCCAGATGAGACGATGGGAGATGGTGACGTGAAATACCACCTTGGTTTCTCCTCAAGACTAACAACTCCAGCCAAAAAAGATATTTTATTAAACTTGATGCCTAACCCATCTCACCTGGAAGCAGTAGATCCAGTGGTGATCGGTAATGTGCGTGCCAAAGGAGAAAGCTTATACGATGGTGATTATAGCCGTATTATGCCTATCCTTATTCATGGTGATGCAGCATTGGCAGGACAAGGAATTATTTATGAAACTACTCAGATGCATGCCCTAAAGGGGTATAGAGTAGGAGGTACAATCCACTTCGTGATTAATAACCAGGTTGGATTTACAACAGACTTTGATGATGCTCGTTCGAGTATTTACTCTACAGATGTATCACAGCTAATCGAATCTCCGGTAATGCACGTCAATGGAGATGATCCAGAAGCGGTAGCTTATGCGGTTCGTTTGGCGGTAGAGTTCCGTCAGCGTTACAAGAGAGATGTATTTATTGATATGGTGTGTTACCGTCGTCATGGACACAACGAAAGTGACGAGCCTAAGTTTACACAACCAACACTTTATAACTTGATCTCTAAGCATGCCAACCCTAGAGAGATTTACAACAAGCAGTTGCAGTCTAAGGGAGATATCAATGCGCAGTTGGCAAAGCAGATGGACAAGGAGTTCCGTAAATTGTTACAGGATCGCTTGAATGACGTTCGTCAGAATCCATTGCCTTATAAGCCACAGGAGCTTGAGCTACAGTGGAAACAATTGAGATATTCCAATGCGGAGGACTTCGATGCTTCTCCTGAGACAGGGGTTTCGGAAGAAGTAATTGATTCGGTAGCGAAAGCGTTGACAACTGTACCAAAAGGCTTTAAGCCATTGAAGCAGATCGAGAAGCTAATCAAGGAGCGCAAGGAAATGTTCTTTGAGAAGAAGGAACTGAACTGGGCAGCAGCAGAGCTACTTTCTTATGGAACGATCTTGGCAGAAGGAAAAACGGTTCGTATGTCCGGACAGGATGTTCAAAGAGGCACCTTCTCTCACCGTCATGCAGTATTGAGTGATGCAGACACCAACGAAAGATATTATAGCTTAAACCATATTACAGAGAAGCAAGGAGAGCATAAGATTTATAACTCATTGCTTTCAGAGTATGCGGTATTAGGTTTTGAGTATGGGTACTCTTTAGCCAACCCTCATGCATTGGTCATCTGGGAAGCGCAGTTTGGTGACTTTGCCAATGGTGCACAAACCATGATTGACCAGTTTATCTCTAGTGCAGAGTCAAAGTGGAACAGAATGAGTGGTATGGTGATGTTGTTGCCTCATGGTTATGAGGGACAAGGACCAGAGCACTCCAATGCGAGACCAGAGCGTTACCTGCAGTTAGCGGCAGAAGATAATATGGTAGTGGCTAACCTAACGACTCCTGCAAACCTTTACCATGCGATGAGAAGACAGTTGGCATGGGAGTTCCGTAAGCCATTGATCATCATGTCTCCTAAATCAATGCTTCGTCATCCGAAATGTGTTTCTCCGATGGAGGATTTTATGGATGGTAAGTTCAGAGAGGTCTACGATGATGCTACGGTAAAGGACAAGAAAAAGGTAAAACGTGTGATCCTTTGTACGGGTAAGGTATACTATGATTTGATGGAGTACAAAGAGGCAGAAGGTATTGAGGATACTGCGGTGGTGAGAGTGGAGCAGATAGCACCATTCCCAGAGAAGCAGGTAGATGAAATCTTGGATTCTTACAAGAATTATGAATCATTGGTATGGACACAGGAAGAACCAGCCAATATGGGGTATTGGACATTTATCCTTAGATCTTATCGTAATGAGGAGCGCTTGATCCAAATGAAACTGGTATCTAGAAAGCCAAGTGCTTCACCGGCTACCGGATTCCCTAAGATCCATAAAGCAGAGCAAGATCGCATCGTAAGTGTATCTTTCTCCAAGTAATGAATTTAAGAGGCAGTAAGCTGTTGTCTTAACAACAGCTTGCAGCCTTTATCCGATAAGAATTGCAATGATTGTGGGTATATTTGTGTTTCTCAGGAAAATATCAACAGTCATTAAACCATCAAGATCATGATTATTAAAGAAGTAACCTTCGGTACGGAAGAGCAAAAGAAAACGATCGCCCTTCGTGATAAGGTCCTGCGTCAACCACTTCAGCTACAGTTTTCTGAAGAAGAGTTGGAGAATGAGTTTGATAGCTACCACTTGGCAGCCTTAAACGAAGATGACGAAGTAGTGGCTTGCTTGGTGCTCAAGCCTGTTTCAGGTACAGAAGTGAAAATGAGACAGGTGGCTGTAGAGGAAACACAGCAAGGTAAAGGACTGGGACAGTTGCTCGTTAATTTTGCAGAGTTCTTTGCTGCCGATCATGGTTTTGAACTTATACAAGCGCACGTAAGAGAAACCGCTTTGGACTTTTACCTAAAGCTTGACTATAAGCAAGAAGGGGAGCAATTCGAGGAAATTGGAATTCCACATTATAAAGTAATAAAGAATCTGTAATCCCGTAGAAGGTATTATGGGGAGCCCGGGGAAGTCAAAAGCCTATATCTGCTTACTTTCATACCTTATATCTCTGGCTTCTATCGGTTATCTTCTACTGACTACCTTAATATAGAATAACACTATGGCATTGGAAATGAATGTTCCTGCGGTGGGCGAATCCATCTCAGAAGTAACAATAGCAAACTGGCTAAAAGCTGACGGAGATCACGTAGAAATGGATGAGGTGATCTGCGAACTAGAGTCTGACAAAGCAACATTTGAACTGACAGCAGAAGCAAGCGGTACGTTGAGAATCGCTGCGGAAGAAGGCGATACACTAGAAATCGGCGCATTGATTTGCTCGATCGAAGAGGGAGAAGGTTCTGCAGAAGCAGCTTCAGAAGAGACTTCAGAAGCATCATCTGAAGCTCCAGCAGCTACAGGTGAAGTACTGGAAATGACTGTTCCTGCAGTAGGAGAGTCGATCAGTGAAGTAACAATTGCGTCATGGACAAAAGAGGAAGGGGATTATGTGGAGCTAGACGAGATCATCTGTGAAATCGAATCAGATAAAGCAACATTTGAACTGACAGCAGAAGCAAGCGGTATTCTTAAGGTATTTGCTGCAGAAGGAGATACGTTGGCAATCGGAGACTTGATCTGTAAGATTGAGGTAATGGAAGGTGGAGCTCCTGCAGCTAATGGCTCTAAAGCGCCACAAGCAGAGGCTTCAAGCAATAATGCTGCGGCTCCTTCAGAAAACGATACTTATGCGACAGGACATGCTTCTCCTGCAGCGGCAAAGATTTTGTCGGAAAAAGGAATTGACCCTTCTACCGTAAAAGGAACGGGTAAAGACGGTCGCATCACAAAAGAAGATGCTGAAAAAGCACAGAAGCAAGCAGCAGCTCCTAAGAAAGAAGCGGCAGCAGCAGCGCCTAAGAAAGAGGAAGCTACAGCACCTGCAGCAAGCGGTGCCCGTGTACAGCGTCGTGAGAAAATGACTTCATTGAGAAAGACAATCTCTAAGCGTTTGGTTTCTGTGAAGAACGAAACGGCGATGTTGACGACGTTCAATGAGGTGGACATGAAGCCAGTAATGGACCTTCGTGCAAAATACAAGGAGATGTTTAAGGAAAAGCATGAGATCGGACTAGGATTCATGTCTTTCTTTACGAAAGCCGTTACAGTAGCATTGCAAGAGTGGCCAGCAGTGAATGCTTACATTGATGGCAATGAGTTGGTATACAATGACTATGCAGATGTTTCTATTGCGGTATCAGCACCAAAAGGATTGGTAGTGCCAGTAATCCGTAATGCAGAGTCGCTTTCTCTAGCAGATATTGAGAAAGAAGTAAGACGTCTGGCATTGAGAGCGAGAGACAATAAGTTGACTATTCCAGAAATGGAAGGAGGTACCTTTACGATCACGAATGGTGGTGTATTTGGTTCTATGCTTTCTACGCCAATCATCAATGCACCTCAGTCAGCTATCTTGGGAATGCACAATATCGTAGAGCGTCCAGTAGCGATCAACGGAGAAGTGCATATCCGTCCAATCATGTACGTGGCACTGTCTTATGACCACAGAATCATTGATGGCCGTGAGTCTGTAAGCTTCTTGAAGAGAGTGAAGGAGCTATTGGAGGATCCAATCAGACTATTGTTGGATGTTTAATGATTTGAGGAAGAACTTACTGAAGAGACTGTCCTAAAAAAGTAGTAGATACTGGTCGTAGGCTCCTGCCTACGACCAATGGCGGTTTATCACTACAGTCTACTGACTTTTGAGACTGTCTCTATTCTTCAATCTTCAACCCCTAACAACTTTAATAAACACTAACCACAAACCACTCTAAAATATGTATGATGTAACCGTAATCGGCTCAGGTCCTGGTGGGTATGTTGCAGCAATCCGTTGTGCACAGCTAGGAATGAAGACTGCATTGATCGAAAAATATAATACCCTTGGAGGAACATGCCTGAACGTAGGCTGTATTCCTTCTAAGGCACTATTGGACTCTTCAGAGCATTTCCATAAAGCAAAACATGAGTTTGCGACACACGGTATTGAGATTGGAGAGCCAAAAATCAATTTCCCTCAGATGATGAAAAGAAAAGGGGAAGTGGTTCAGCAAACATGTGATGGTATTGAGTACCTGATGAAGAAGAACAAGATCGATGTTTATAAAGGATTTGGTTCTTTTGTAGATAAGAACACGATCAAGATCGAGAAGGAAGACGGTACTGAGGAAATTAAAACAGACAAGACAATCATCGCAACAGGTTCTAAGCCAATCATGTTGCCATTTATCGAGTTTGATAAGAAGCGTGTGATTACTTCTACGGAGGCGTTAAGTTTGGATGAGGTACCAGAGCATTTGGTAATTATCGGTGGTGGTGTAATCGGTCTTGAACTAGGGTCCGTATACGGAAGACTAGGGGCACAGGTCACTGTAGTGGAATTTATGGACGGAATCATCCCTACTATGGATGTTGCTATGGGTAAAGAGCTACAGCGTGTGCTTAAGAAAGAAGGCTTTAAATTCCACTTGAAGACAAAAGTAACTTCTGTAAAAACAGAAGGCGAAGAAGTAGTCATCAAGGCGGAAGACAAGAAAGGAAAAGAAATTGAGATCAAAGCATCTCACTGTTTGGTATCTATTGGTCGTCGTCCATACACAGATAAACTAGGGTTGGAAAATGCTGGTGTAAAATTGGATGACAGAGGTAGAGTAGAGGTTGATGGACACCTACAAACCAATGTAGAAGGTATCTATGCTATTGGTGATGTGGTAAAAGGTGCGATGTTGGCACACAAGGCAGAGGAAGAAGGTGTTTTCGTAGCAGAGAGTATTGCCGGACAAAAACCGCACATCAATTACAAGTTGATCCCAGGGGTAGTATATACGTGGCCTGAGGTTGCTAGTGTTGGATATACAGAGCAGGAACTGAAAGAAGAAGGACGTAAGTTCAAATCGGGAGCATTCCCATTCAAAGCTTCTGGACGTGCTCGTGCTTCTATGGATACAGATGGTTTGGTAAAGGTATTGGCAGATGCTGAGACTGACGAGATTCTTGGTATGCACATTATTGGTCCAAGAGCGGCTGATATGATTGCAGAAGGAGTAGTAGCGATGGAATACAGAGCTTCTGCAGAAGATATCTCACGTATGTCACATGCACACCCGACGTATACAGAGTCAATCAAGGAAGCTTGTTTGGCAGCTACGGAGGATAGAGCACTGCACATCTAATAGTGAAAAGAAAAGGGTGACCTATTAGTCGCCAAGGTTAATACGATTCATACGAAAAGCGTAGCTGTCTTAGCTACGCTTTTTTTGAATAATATCAGCCAGATAAGCCGCATCTTCCGATACTCCTCCCAAGGTAGCAGAGGAACGCGTATGCATCCAGGGCAACCCAATAAAGTAAAGTCCCTCGATAGCACTCACCCCCCTATGGTTTTTGGGATAACCATGTTTGTCTAGTTCTAGTCCTTGTATCCAGGAGAAGTTGGGACGATACCCTGTCGCCCAAACAATATTTTTAATGTTATTGATACGATCTTTTTCAAAGGTGATGCTTTGCTCATCTGCATTGATTGCTCGGCCTACAGGAATGATATTTTCCTTGCGAAGGATCTTTTTGACATCCGTTCCAATAACAGGTTGTCTGCCGGATTGTATACGTTTTCCTATCCAACTATACTTATTGAACTTCAGGAACCCTGTTTTGGTAAACCACCACCATAATGTTTTTCCCAGGAAGGTTTGTGGAAGGGTGCTGACATTCGTTTCTCCTGCATAGTAGACAGTACGTCCAGTGTTGGCAATTTCTTCCAGAATCTGAAATCCTGAGTCTCCCGCACCAACAACTACAGTAGCACCTTCTTGTAAACTTTCTGGGTTTTTATAATAGTTACTGTGAATTTGTAAGATTCCTTTGGTGATTTTATTCGCAAAAGGAGGAGTATAAGGGGTATGGAAAGGACCTGTAGAGATAATGACATTTCGGGCTTTTAGGATGCCATGTTGAGAGGTCAATTCAAAGAAGTCATCTTTTTTCTCAATAGAGGTAACAAGTGTATCTAATTGGATAGGGATATTAAAATGGCTGACATATTCCTTAAAATAATTAGCAACATCCCATTTGTTAGGATAGAACCCTTTAGGTGCCGGAAAAGGATATCCTACGAGATGATTGAATTCTGTAGGGGTGAATAGTTTTAGGGAATCCCATCGGTTGAGCCAGGAAGCGCCTACCTCTTTTTCTTTATCGACAATCAAAAAGTTTTGTTTGAGTTGCTGCAGGTGATAAGCCATGGATAATCCGGCTTGTCCTCCGCCAACAATGATGAAATCTAGCATATCTTATGGGATTGGTTCACCTAAAGATACAAGGAGGAATAAGATAATATCAATATTTAATTGATATTATCTGTGAATAAGAGCACACTGCTGTTGAGGTAGCCCTTATTGCTTAAGGTAGTCGTTTACACGGAGTATCTTATACTGAAGACGATGAATAAGCTCCCGATCTTTATTGTTCATTCCTGCTAATAAGGCTTCTCTATAGTATTTCCATGCTTCCTCTACCATCTCAGAACGATAATAAAAGTCTCCCATGATTTCCAGGGTGTATTCATTTGGGTTAAGCGTAACCGCTTTATCAATCCATTCTTTTGCTTCTTCTAGGTTAATACCTCGATTGATACACAACTGAGCAGCCTTGGAGTACATTTGCCACGTTTGCTTGTTGGGTTTACTTAGGGTATTTCTTAGCATTTCAACAGTTTTTTGAGTCTTCTTATCTCCTTCGTCATGGGCATACAAAGTAGAAGAAGAGAGTGTAAGAATACTTACTACAAAAGCGAGAAGGATAGATTTCTTAATTTTCATGATATTTAAAATTTGACACTAGAATAATAGGTGATGCTGGGTTAGTTAAATGGGAATATTTTATTCCTCTTTTTTAGGTAGTAATGATGCCAAATTTATTCCTGTATTATTTAAATAATTGATAACCAATATATTGTATCGTTATTGGTGTTTGTGAACCGTCCGTTTACGGTCAGTATTGTTCATTAGTAAACTAAAGACTAAGCTTTCTGATACAAATAGAGGTGCAAGGATAAAGGAAGGACGACCCTTGTGGTCGCCCCGACATAAGGATAAAGGACAAAGGGTAAAGGATGAAGAATACAATCGCTGGAGAGTAATTAATAGTCCTTCCTCCTTCCTCCTTCCTCCTTTATCCTTAAACTGTGTGAAAGTGGCGTCTAGTTATAAGTTTATCATTGAGTTATAATAAGTCTATATGGTAGGTAGGATATATGGGTTTTATTATGTATAATAGCAGTGCAGAACATTATTATATTATTCCAATTGTAAATTGATTTACGCTATGGACAGAAGTATTGGCTATGTAATATTAGGAGTGTTGCAAACACTGTTAGGCAGTTTAATGCTGATGGGAGAAGGTGGGTTACCTGCACTAATCTTTACAGGAGTAGGGGGGATGGCTTTGTTTTGTGGTTTGCGTGCAATTTGGAGGGCGAGACTTCATCACCATCATTATTAATGATATTGATTTTTTATTGAAATAAAATATCGAAAAAGTATATTAATTCATTATTAAGTTTTGTATTTTAAATAACCTTATTTATTAATTACTAAACTGAATGAATTATGGGAAAAGGAGACAAGAAAACCCGAAGAGGAAAAATTACGAAAGGCTCATACGGCGTAAGACGTCGCCGCAAAGCCAAGAACAAAACCCGTATCGAAATGATTAAGGCTGTGAAAAAGGCCGCTTAATTTATTATCTGAAAAAAATAAACCTCCGGAAAACTGGAGGTTTTTCTATGCCTTGGTGATAGAACTGAAGTATTGCTCCAATAAGACCTTGGCACCTTGGATAGGTAGTTCTTCTCCATTCAATATATTATCCTTTTTAATAGATAGCATTTTTTGAATGCTAGTGTCTTGATAAAAATGCTTGTGAAGTTGCTCGTTAATATACTGATGCATCCAATAGAGGTCTTGTTCTTTTCGTCTTTGCTGAAAGTATCCGCGCTCTTTCATATGGGACTCAAAGCGTAAAATTTCCTTCCATATAGTATGCATACCATTTCCTTCCAATGCAGAGCAGGTAAATACTTTGGGGTACCAATCCTGTTCGGACTGAGCAAAAAGGTGAAGGGCATTCTGATAAGATTTTTTAGCCAGTTTACTGGCCGTGATATTATCCCCATCCGCTTTGGTGATGGCAATCGTATCCGCCATTTCCATAATACCTTTTTTGATGCCCTGTAACTCATCTCCTGCACCGGCCAGCATTAGTAGTAAGAAGAAGTCCGTGAGTTCACGTATGCTTATTTCTGATTGTCCTACGCCAACGGTTTCTACTAGAATCACATCATACCCTGCCGCTTCACATAACAGGATACTCTCTTTGGTACCAGCGGCTACTCCTCCCAAGGTGTTGCCAGAAGCAGAAGGACGTATATAAGCCATGGGGTTTGCCGCTAACTTTTCCATTCTGGTTTTGTCGCCTAGAATACTTCCCTTGGTTTTGGGACTGCTAGGATCTATAGTAAGAACGGCAACTTTATACCCTTCCTGAGTCAGTAGTGCTCCAAAGGCTTCAATAAATGTACTCTTTCCCACACCAGGTACTCCGGTAATGCCAATACGTATACTTTTTCCGGTATGTGGAAGTAGTTCCGTTAAGATAGACTCAGAAAGTTGCTGATCAGATGGAAGCTGGCTTTCGGCTAGTGTAATGGCTTGGCTTAACGTAATTCTGTTTCCGTTCAGAATGCCATCAATGTAATATTGTATGGGGTGTCGTCTAGCGGTTCTTCTGTATTGTTTCATGGTTGTTAGTGGAATGTGTTAGTGGTTTATTGTTGGAGTTTCTCCGGTTTTATAGTATAAAAAGATTTATTAACGAATTAAGGTGAAGAAATGATATCAAGCAATGAAAGTGGTTAAATAATCTAAAACATGCCTATTTGATACACTATCAAGTTAATAGAAAGTGTTGATATTGATAGGATTCTATGAGTAAATATAAATATCAGTGGTTTATTGGTCGGGTTTTTGATAATATTGTCGGTGAATAAACAATCACCTAACAAGGTGTTTTTTTAATATCAACTTTAAATTATACTCGAATGAGAAAATTTACGACAAGACTTTTAACAGTAGTAGCAGTAGGTTCTGTGGCATTTACTGCATGTAATAAAGAGAATGACCCAACGGCAACAGAAATTACAAGTGCCGACGTACAAATGGTCAATAATGATGTAGTAGTAGATGCTGAGTTCGAAAATGCAGAGGCATTTGCATTGCAAAACATGTCTTCTTCAAATAATAATTTCAGAGTAACAGAAGGAGGTCCTAAAGTAGAGGATTGGGTAATCCAGGCAGGCTCTATTTCATTTGTATTGAATTTTGAGGGGGTAATGATCGAGGAGTCAGAGTTTGCTGGTAAGATAGCTGTCGTAGCTTCTTTTGAGTCGCTTCAGGAAGCGGTAGCCGGAAAACTATCACTGGTGACCGATTTCCAGGATTATACGGTTGATGGTGTAGTATTGAATGGTACACGTACAAGAACATTTACTGCAGTAGAAGGTGAAGGCTCTGTATATGATGTGACGTTGGAAGACGGAAGTATCACATTTGCTGATGGATCAACTGCTAGCCGTTCAGCAGCGTGGACCTTGACTGCAGGTACTTTGCTAGATTCTGAAACGCCAAGAACTTTGGTAGGAACTGCAGAAGGTGTAAACAAGGCAGGGGTGTCTTATAAGACAACTGTTGACTCAGAGACGCCGGTAGCTTCTACATTGGCTTGTGATATCGCAGAGAAAATGTTCTGGTTGCCAACTTCAGGACAGAAGTCTATTGAGGCAGATGGTAAAACATTAACTGTTGATTTTGGTGAAGGTACTTGTGATAAACTGGCAGTAGTTTCTTTGGTAGTAGGTGACTCTACGATCACTAAAGAAATTAGCCTTGACCGTTGGAGCAAGTAATAAGTAAGGGCGACCCTTGTGGTCGCCCATAGTTAGGATATTTTTATTTTTTAGAGACAGCACCTAGTACTTCTTCCAATTTATTTCCCAACTCTTCTCCGTGAAGGTTCTTAGCCACAATAGTACCGTCAGGTCCTACCAAGACATTATTAGGAATTGCACGAACATTATAAATCTTACCAGCTGCACTTCCCCATCCTTTCAGGTCAGAGGCATGTGCCCACGTCATTTCTTTACTCTCTACAATCGATCTCCATTTATCTCCATCATTATCCAGAGAAACTCCAAAAATCTCAAAGTTAGCGCCTGCATATTGTGCGTAGATTTCTTTGATCTCAGGAAGCTCTCTCATACATGGACCACACCAAGTAGCCCAGAAGTCTACCAATACGTATTTTCCTCTAAAGTCAGAAAGAGATACAGAATCGGTTTGGTTAAGTCCTGCCAAAGTGAAATCAGGAGCTTCTTTTCCAATTGCCAATGCTTTCTCTTTTTCTACATGCTCCATTAGGCGCTTCACATATTTTGTATCGGCCATTTCAGGAGCAAATTTTTTGGTCATAGCTTCGATCTCGTCTACTGGAGTAGAATAAGTCATACGTGTAATCAGATAGGCCATAGCATGACTCTTATTGTATTGCGCTACTTGTGATGCATAATAAGCTTTCTTTGCATCATCTAAACTATCATAGGTAGGAAGTAGTGTTTTGATCTTTGCTTCATCACCTGCCTTGGCAGCAGCCCTATACTCTTCCATCCAAGCATCCATTTGTGCTTTGCCAGGGAAGTTATCCTCAATGCTTTTCAACTCATCCTGGGCGGTGGAGCCTGTGATTTCTTTCTCACTTCCTTTTTCTGTAATAGTAGCTTTTATATCACTGTTTTCCAGAAATAGAGAAGTCCCAAAAGGTCTATCCAAAGAATCGGCAATAACTTCTACAGAAACCATGGCAGGAGAGGCTATATGTCCTGTGAAATTAGCAAGATGATTGACAATGGCCACAGTATCCTTGCTCTCTCCGTTATGTAGAACGGCTTTTCCTGAAGCAGCATCCGCAAAGTTCATTTTCAGGTTATATTTACCAGTTTCGGTATTGTTGTCTTGCTTTGCACAAGAGAATAGGGTCGCCCCCGCTAACACTAGATAAGTTAATTTCTTCATTGATTAGTTTATTTATAAAAGATAATTATTTGAAGATTCTTTGGTAATATATAAGTTCTTCAGAAGATCTAAAAAGATAATGGGAGGAATTGATGATTTAATACTTGTCGATGAAGAGTTTCTTCAAAAGAAACAATACCATCTATATTTAAAGTGATTCTGATTTAAACGATCACTTCAGGGGTCATCATAGATCTATTTTTTATTTTTATACTTTTGTGCTTTCAAGCTCTTAGAACTTGTTGTTATAAATAAATAACTATGAAAAGCACTGTTTATGATGTGAGTATTTTAGAGGGGTAATGATGAATATATAGCGAATCATTAGTCACTTATTACTAACTACTAAACATCCATCACCACAGATAAAAGATAAATGATATGAGTAATCCCAGTAAGCTAGAGCACGAATTGTTGGATAGAGGTAATTATGTCTGCGAACTATGTGGAGCAGATACCGATTTACAGATCTATCACGTACCTCCAGTGATAGAAAATGATGCAGAGCAGGCCTTAATGATTTGTCCAACCTGCCATGACCAGATCGAAGAAAAAGAAGAAATGGATGCCAATCATTGGCGTTGCCTTAATGATAGCATATGGAGCGCTGTTCCAGGAATACAGATTGTTTCTTACCGTATGTTACACAGGTTAAGAAAAGAAGGTTGGCCACAAGATTTGTTGGATCAGGTATATATGGAGGAAGATCTGATGGCAAGGGCACAAGAAACGCTAGAGGAAGATCCGGTAGATGGGGCGTTTGCATTAATCCATAAAGATAGTAACGGCAATGTATTGGAAGCAGGGGATACCGTAACCTTAATTAAAGACTTGAATGTGAAAGGGGCCAACTTTACAGCCAAGAGAGGAACTGCGGTACGTAACATCTCTTTAGTGCATGATAATCCTGAACATATAGAAGGAAAGGTAAATGGGCAGCAGATAGTTATCCTAACGAAGTATGTTAAGAAGTAAAACAGATGACTGTTTTAAATGGAAATACTATCAACTTAACAAAATAGGAGTCGTCGTTTACGTAGTGCGAATCTGCTTTAGGTCTTATCATTACATGACGTGGTAGAGCCTAAGACCAGTTTCTAGTCACTAGTGGTCTTTCTGATAGAAATAAAGGGACTACTTCCAAATGGATAAAGGAGGAAGGAAGAAGGATAAAGGAATAGAAACCTATGGATAGTAATCCTTTATCCTTCTTCCTTAAACCCCTTAAAATCAGCATTTAACTATAAGTTTACTTGGCGTCTAGTCCACTAGTAGAAACTGGTCTTTGTGTCCTCGCGAAGACCAAAACATCATTTGAGCGTCCTCGCTCAATGTCATTATTCATAGTATTTTTGTAAAGCTTCAGCAATAGTTTCCACTGTCTGCTCCGCATCCCTTTTACTAAAACACAATGGCGGCTTACTCTTGATCACATTGTCATAAGGGCCATCCGTACTGATCAGAATATACTTTTCCCTTAAATAATTCTTGATATAAGAAGCCATTTCGGTATCCGCTTTTCCGGTAGAAGGATCAATAATCTCGGCCCCCAGGAACAAGCCACTTCCCCTTACATCTCCTATACAGGCATAGGTCTGCTGCAATTCTTTCAATTGCTGTGTATAATGTAATCCAGTAAGGCGTGCATTCTCTTGCAGTTGCTCTTCTTCCATGACTTCCAATACAGATTCAGCAATGGCACAAGAGACAGGGTTCCCACCAAAAGAGCTGAAAAACTCCACGCCTTGTTCAAAAGAGGCCGCAATCTCAGTAGTCGTAACGACCGCTCCCATAGGGTGCCCATTGGCAATAGGTTTCCCCAAGATCACAATATCAGGGGTAACTTCTTGTGCTTCATATCCCCAGAATACCTCTCCCAATCGACCAAAGCCAGTTTGCACCTCATCACTGATGCACACACCTCCTTGTGAACGGATATAAGGATATAGTGTTTTAAGATAGTCTTTCGCCAAAGGTACTTGTCCTCCACAACCTACCACAGGTTCTGTAATAAATGCGGCGATGTCTGCATTTTGATCTTGCAACATGCGAATAACATCTTCTGCATATTGCTTGCCAGCAGTACCGTCATTGTTTTGGTAAGGTCCATTGTAAGTATCTGGAATCGTGGCTTTAAGGATATGTGGCCTTTGTCCCTGCCCTTTGCTATTGCCAAACTTATAATGACTAATGTCGATACCTTTTTGTGTGTTGCCGTGATAGCCATGCTCCATCACCAGCAATTGCTCTTTCTGCGTATGGGTTGTCGCCAATCGCATCGCAAGGTCACTGGCAGCACTTCCTGAGTTCACAAAGAATACCTTATTCAACTTCTTAGGGAAGTAGCTTAATAATTTCTCTGCATATTTTGGTAGTTCATCGTATAGATAGCGGGTATTGGTATTGAGTTGGGCCATCTGTCGTTGCCCTGCCTCCACTACTTTAGGGTGCATATGCCCTACGTGAGGGATATTGTTGTAAGCATCCAGATAGGTGTTGCCGTAGCGATCATACATATACTGGAATGCTGCCCTTTCCATATAGATAGGCTTCTTGTAGCTTACAGAAAGAATACTGCTCAAATGCTCGTTTCTATACGCCAAGGCTTCATCAGAGGCAGGGACTTCTTTTGTAGCCACACCGATAGCTTCACGGAAGGTATTGCTAGCTTGTGTCGGGTTAATGGTAAACCATTTGTCCAATAAAGCCCAAGCGCCTTCTTCACTACTGCTGGCGTAAGTATTAGTAGGGTCTTTCGCTCTGGAGTAAGCCGATTGACAAAGGCTGGTGCATAGTCTGCCTGCAATCAGGTAATAAAGTAAATCAACTTCTAACGCCTTTAGTGGTAAGATCTGATGGTAATGATTTAAGGTAATGGCCGCTTTTTCCAAGGGTTGATCCTGTCCCATCAACATATAGGTGAGAGATACGGCCAACTCGTTAATTAGAAATGTATAGGCTAGATCTCCGAAATCTATAATAGCATTGACACTACCGTTTTTTGATAGGACATTCCATTCATTAGCATCATTGTGAATAATACTTTGTCGTAAGGTGTCGAAATGTGGCCGTACCTGCTCTTCGAACTGCTGAAAGAAGTAGGTAACCAGTTTTCGCTTTTCCGGTTGTGGTATGTGGTGAATGAAAGACTTGTTCAAATGTAGGTATTGCAAGTCCCATGGTGACTGTTTAGCCTTCAGCGTGATATCCTTATACGATAATAATGACAAATCCATTCTTGCCAGAAATTCTCCTAAAGAGGCATAGGTATCATCTGTCCATCTGATATCTCCTAAGAACTCGCCATCCACAAAGCTGAGCAATCGTACAGGTTGAGCTGTTTTACCTTCTTCTATAATTGCCAGAAATACATAATCTCCTTTATGGTTGGCGATAGGGGCAGGGTATTGCTGTGGGCTTTCAGTTTGCTCCTGAAGATAGCATAACATGCGAGTTTCCATCTCCAGCCAAGGAAGCATCTCAGCATCATCATAAGTCTTGAAAATGTATTTTTTGTTGCCCGCCGTAACTAGATAATTCACGTTATCATATCCTACTAGCCTCTTGATTCGTGCAGAAGATAGCCCGTACTGTTGTCGTAAAAAGTCAACCATAGTGTAATGCAATTTTAAACCACTACGTGGTGCTGTTAAAGAGTTGAAGAATGGAAAAAATCCCTTTTCTACAAAAATAGAAGTTATGAGTGATGAGTGATGAGTTATAAATTATTTTTTTCACTCATAACTCATAACTCATAACTCATCACTTAAAACTTAAAACCCAGGTGTTGGGGTAAGGTTAGGGTTTCTCTGTACCTCTTCCAATGGAATCGGGAAGTATTGGTGTTTCTCCTCAAAGTTTTCCGCATACTGTTGTCCGGAAGCATTTAGTTGTTCGGCAGCAATTTTCCATCGTACTAAATCATAGAAGCGATGACCTTCTCCTACTAGCTCAATCATACGCTGTGTACGAATTTCATCTCTTAGAATCGTACCGGAAGCTGAAGAAGGAGCAAGGTTAGCTCTTTCTCGAATCAGGTTTACTTTACTTAAGGCGTCTGTTTCTCTGCCTAGTTCATAAAGTGCCTCTGCTTGCATCAGAACAACATCCGCATAGCGCATAAAGATAAGGTCTACCGTACTGCGGTTAGTCGTGATAGACTCCAACGATTCCATATACTTAATACTCATATTGAACTCAGGGTCATCAAACAGGATCGTTTCTCCATCAAAAGTTTCTCCGTGCTCTACCACGGTTGCAGCTTTACGGATATCACCACTTTCCAGGGCATTCATATAGTAATCCGAGATCGAGGCCATATGCCACCCACCATTAATTTCTCCCGGAGCCATAGCTACTCCTAGTTGGTGGTATAAGCCAAGGGCATCCATCTGCTGTGCTGTAAAAGCACCCGAGAAGATCACTTCTGAGTTCATTTCCATACTACCATCAAATAAGCCTCTATATTCAGTGCCTGCTACTAGCTCATGACCACTTACTTTGTCTAGGGCTGTCAACGCCTCTTGCCATTTTCCCTGGAACAAAAGAATTTTTCCTAGGTAAGCATTTGCGGCATTGGCAGTAGCCCTGCCCCAGTAAGCATCTTCCCACTGTGCTGGAAGATGCTGGGCAGCATAAGAAAGGTCTTCTTCAAGTTGCTGATAAACGGCTTCCTTACTACTACCTGGCAACTGTAACTCACTAGGAGTTTCAGCTACTTTTGTGACCAGTACAATCTCATGGAAGTTTTTCAATAGGTTGAAGTGGTACCATGCACGAAGAAAACGTGCTTCTGCTACCATACTTTCTTTTTCCTCTTCTGTCAAGACGTCCATTTCCGGCACATTTTTTATTAAGTCATTAGACAACTTAATGCCCTTGTACCAGTAGTACCACATTACAGAAGGGACACCATCAGAAGCCGTATTGTTAAAGCCTACAATACGCCCCAGATAACTCCATGCTGTTGTCCCATACTCAGGGTGTATATCATCTGCTCTGAAGTTTTGTGGTAAATAAAAATACTCATGATAACGCCATCCATTGGCTTGCATATAAGAATAAGTACTGGCCATATATTTTTCGGCGGCTTCGTAGCTTACCCATGTTTGATCTGTTGTAGGCTGATCCGGAGATACTTGCTCCAGATAGCTGTCACAGGAGACTAGACTGAATACCAGAAAGAATGACGCGAATAATTTATTGTATAGTTTCATATTGTTCGAAGTTTAGAAAGTTGCCTGAATACCTGCCGTGATCGTTTGATACATAGGATAGCTGCCATAATCAATTCCCTGTGTTAGGGCATTGGCAGGAACTAGTTCAGGATTGAATCCTTGGTAGTTGGTCAATGTCCATAGGTTATCGGCATTCACATAGAAACGCATTTTTGAGAAGTGAACTTTCTCCAATACGGTAGATGGTAATGTATAGCCTAGCTGTATGTTTTTCAGGCGTAGGTAAGCGCCATCTTCCAGGAAGCGATCAGACATCATATAGTTGTTATTGTTGTCTACCTGTACGTTTCTAGGAATTGTACTTGTTGGATTTTCCGGTGTCCATGCATCCAATAGTTTAGAAGCGATGTTGTAACCAGAGTTAGGTGCTTCCGATTCATAAGCATTTACATTTAGAATCTTGTTGCCATATACCCCTTGGAAGAAAAGCGATAAGTCAAGTCCTTTGTAGCTTAGGCTGGCATTCAATCCATATTCCAGTGTAGGAAGTGGAGAACCTACATCCGTGATATCATTGGAATCAATAATACCATCTCCATTCACGTCTACATAAATCACATCTCCCGGTTTGGCATTCGGTTGAATCAGGTCTCCTTCCGGACCTACATAGTTATCTATTGCTGACTGAGACTGGAAGACACCATTGGTCTTAAACATATAGAACTGGGAAACAGGTGCACCTACTTTAGAGAAGGTCTGTGCTCCGGTATAGGCAATATCACCTCCTGGTAATACCCCTTCTTCCGAACCTAGTTCCACCACTTTATTGTCAATGGTTGTCATATTCCCTGTAAAGCTGTACTGGAAGTCTCCGGCTTCTCCTCTGTAACCCAGCTCAATCTCGATACCCTGGTTTGAGATGGTTCCCAGGTTGACAATTGGAGGGCTAACCCCTGCCGACATAGGCGTGTTAGGCTCTTGCATCAACAATGCCTGAGAGTTGTTTTGGTAATAGTTGAACGTACCGAATAGTTTATCTTCAAAGAAACCAGCATCTACACCGATGTTAATCGTTTCTGCTTCTTCCCATGCCAGGTCAGCATTAGCCATCTCAAAAGACCCTATACCACCGATCGGAGTGTTGTTCCATACGTACCAGTAACCACTTTGTACCAATGCCTGTCTTGAGTAAGCACCTAAAGTCGTTTCCCTTCCAAGAATACCATAAGAGCCTCTGAACTTTAATTCATTAACCACTTCTTTGGCACCTTCAAAGAAGTCTTCGTTACTGATTTTCCATGCACCGGATACAGATGGGAATGTACCCCAACGGTTGTTTGCACCAAACTTGGAAGAACCATCAGTACGAACGGTTGCTTGTAGCAAGTACTTATCGTCATAGTTGTAGTTGATACGGCTCATTACACTGAAACGGGTAACCGTTTGCATTCCTCCTGCACCTAGGAAATCCCCTGCCTGCATGCTGTTGAAGGAAGGTTCCAAACCACCAAAGTCAGGGAAGATCGCGCCACCCACTACATTCATGTCCAGGTTACGGTAATCGTAACGGTAACCGACAATACCCGCCATAGCGCCAATAGAGTGCTTGCCAAGTTCAGTATTGTAGTTGGCGGTAAAGTCATAGTTTAGTTCACTCCATTCTGAACGTGTTTCGCTTAGGTAAGGGTCCTCACGGCGTGTATCAGAGGCTAAGGTATACTTAGGGAAGAAGTAACGGTTTTTATAGAAAGACTTTCCATAACCGGCATTACCAATCAGACGGAAACTGTCAGAAAGCTTGTACTGCAAGCCTAAGTTAGCTTGTAGCTGATCACGCGTACTGTTGTTGCGGATGATGTCTGATTGTCCTACCGGGTTGGCGCCACTTCGGATTCCAAATTCATTCAGGTAGCCATACCCTGATTCTTTACTATCGTCATAGACCGACACTACTGGTAACGAACGTAGCATATAAGCCATACGAATCGTGTTGTGTGCAGTCGTTTGGTGACTGTAGAAGATATTTGGAGAGACTTTCAGGTTCCCTTTTTCGAAAGAAGATTTATAACGGAAATTATAGCGCTTGCTTCCAGTGTTAATCACTACTCCTTCCTGATCAAAGTAGTTCATGGACAGGTTATAGTTGGAATTTTCGCTACCTCCTGAAATACCTACGGAGTAGTTTTGGATACGACCTTGTCTCAAGGTTTCTTGTTGCCAGTCAGTATCGGCATAGTTGCTTAGATCAAAGCCAGAACCTGCTTGAAGGTAAAGTGGTTTGTTTGCTTCTGTTAGCGCACCGTCAGCAATAGAATTATTATAAGATTGCTCCAGAATATTATACCATTCCTGTGCATTGGCCATAGGGAAATGAGCAGCAGCTTCCTGTATACCAGCATAAAGGTTGACATCAACGCGGGTAGGTTGGTTGTTCTTACCGGACTTGGTGGTAATCAAGACTACACCATTGGCAGCCAATGAACCATAGATGGCAGCCGCTGCACCGTCTTTCAGGATTTCAAAAGAAGCAATGTCATCTGGTGAAAGCATCGAAATATCTCCACCTGGAATACCATCAATTACATATAGTGGCTGTACATCACCAAAAGAGCTTAATCCTCTAATCTTGATGTAAGGAGCAGCGCCCGGAGCACTACCACTAATAACGGAAACGCCAGAAGTACGTCCCTGTAGCATTTGAGCCGGAGAGGCTGCGGCTAGTTTATTCGCTTCCTCCGCTTTTACCGTAGAGACCGCACTACTCAGGTCACTTTTCTTTTGTGTACCATAACCAATGACTACGACCTCCTCCAGTTGCTGGATATCTGTTTTAAGTGTGATATCAAAGCGTGTTTGTTGAGGAGTAACGGTTACTTCTTGTGATAAGTAGCCGATAAAAGATACCAACAGTGTTGCTGTTTCACTATTCAGGTTAAGTTGGAAATGACCATTCATATCGGTTACGGTACCTTGGGTCGTTCCTTTTACCTGAATACTGGCACCGGGTACACTAATGCCTGATTCGTCGGAGATCGTTCCCTGAATGGAATGCGTCGTTTGTGCCCATAGTGGCAGGGCAGAAAACAGGATTGCGATGAGCGCAATCAATTTCCGGTAATTACCGAAAAGGAAGTGGTGGTGTTGTGAATTCATGTATTGTTTATTTAAGCATGTTAAAAAAGGGGGGCGAATCGGTTCGCTCTCCCCGTGTGATTGTTTGTTATTTTTCAGATTGTAGGTTGTATTGATAGGTACTTTGTTGGTTAGGTTGATAATTTCCAGAGACAGGAGTCATACGGAAACGGTAGTAATAGTGTCCCGGAGTGATACGGTATTCTGGATGTGCTTGCGCTCTCCATCCCCAAGTGGTATCACCACCGACTCCCATTTGTTTCAGGTCGATATGTAAACTGATCAGGTTCTCCGGATAGACTTCTGCTCCATGCGACATCGTATGTACGCCTTGGTGTTCTAGTTGTTCAGGTGAAAATTGCTGGGCAGTGATTTGTAGTGGTTGTGCACCTGAAATCAGGATGCCGGTTTGTTGTTTATTCAAGAAGCTGATCCATCGAACATCCATTTTTTGACCATTTTCCTGTGGGCGTACATAAGGATAGTACTGTTCCCAAACCGTAGACTGATAGCGCCCCAGTGCCATACCACTCTTTCGATCGGCATAACTTTCCAGTGGCCCTCTTCCGTACCACTCCATTTGCTGTAAATCACTTCTTAGCTCCATATACATGCCTATGCGAGGAACCGTTGGAAGGGAGTCATTCAAATGGAAGTGCGTTTCGACTTCGATCTCTCCATTGGCATAAATGTGATAGGCACTATTGACATAACTGCTGTCTACTACTGCTAAAGCCTGTTTTACATGGACAGTGACATAGCCCTCCTGTTCTAAGGTTTTAATAGATTGTACTTTGGTATACTTTCCTGCGTCTTTCCATACGTGGAGCTTTTCTTTCATGCCCCAGGCTAAGTCATTTTCTGTAGGCGCTCTCCAAAAGTCGGGGCGAAGGGGAGCGTGTAACAGCTCTTCTCCTTTGGTATTCCATGAAGATAAAGCCCCCGTCTCTCTGTTGAATTGAACTAGGAAATTAGAACCTTTTATAGTGATGGTAGTAGATTGTTCCTGCACGTTCAAAGTGCCGGAAGGAATAGTCGCTATACGTTTAGGGGATTGCTGAAGTATAAATTGGTCCCAGCCAATTTCAAATCCCTTGGGTAGCATTCCTGTATTTTTTTTGGTTTTTATAAAAAAAGTGATGGTATACTCTATGCCATTTTCTTTTGGTAATTCTGGGAGTTGCACTTGGAAGGATACTGTATCCTGTGCTGCAACAGAGGGCATAGGGATCACTTCATTGTTGAAAGGTACTCCATTACGATCGATGCGGTAAGTGAGCGTATAGGCATCGGTTGTATTGAAGTTAAAGCGGTTCCAGAGCTTGAATTCCCCTTGAGCAGGATTATCTGATAAGATTCGGATCGGTTGGTAGACTTTTTTTACTTCCCAGGCATGAGGATTATATTGTCGATCGCTGGTCACTAGTCCATTAGCACAGAAAGAAGAGTCATTGGAGATACCGATATAGCCCATATCTCCTCCATAGGCATAGTATTGCTCCCCTTTGTAGTTGGTTTGTACAAAGGTTTGGTCTGCCCAGTCCCAAATAAATCCACCCTGTAGACTTGGTTCACTGTCAATCAGGTCCCAGTAGTCTTGCAGGTTGCCAATGCTATTGCCCATGGCGTGGGCATACTCACAAAGAATATAAGGCTTTTGATAGTCTCCCTGTATATATTCTTTCATCCAGTCGATGGTCGCATACATGGGTGCTGTGATATCCGTATGTGCTTTGGAGCGGGCTTGCTCATACTGTACCGGACGGGAAGGGTCTCTTTCCTTGATCCAGGCAGAGGTTGCTTCAAAGTTGACGCCATCCCCAGCTTCATTCCCCAGAGACCAGACAATGATAGACGGATGGTTTTTACTTCTTTCCAACATACGTTGGGTACGGTTCAGGTGAGCAGCCATCCAGGTGGTATCTTTGGCTAATGATTTTTCCCCGTAACCCATCCCGTGCGACTCAATATTAGCTTCATCTACGATATACATTCCGTACTGGTCACAGAGCTCATACCATTTGGCATGGTTGGGATAATGGCTACTTCTTACCGCATTGATATTAAGCTGTTGCATTAGCTTAATATCTTTACGCATTTCTTCTTCTGTAATAATATTACCGTTATAGGCTGAGTGCTCATGGCGGTTGACACCCCTGATAGTGACAGCTTTGCCATTCACTAATAACTGTCGGTTTTTGATCTCAACTTTACGAAAACCAATCGCTCTTACGGTGGATTCCAGTAGTTCACCATTGGTATTATATAACGAGAGGCGCATGTCATACAGTTGAGGTGTTTCTGCGCTCCACGGACGTATATTTTTCAGTGTTTTATAAAAGGATAGCGTTGCTGTTCCATTTTTTAGACGAGTAGTTTTTCTTTTCTGGAATAAGACGGCATGTGTGTCTTTGTCCATGATTTCTACTTCTACCTGATAGTTGGATCTGTCTTGAAGGAATTGCTTCAGCTCAATATCCAACGAGAAGTCTCCATTTTCATAACTTTCATCCAGGCCTGCCTTTACAAAGAAATCCTGAATATGCGTATGCGGACGACGATAGAGATAGACATCCCTTTCAATACCACTCATTTTCCACATGTCCTGATCTTCTAAGTAAGAGCCGTCACTAAAACGGTATACTTCTGCCGAAAGAGTATTTTCACCTTCCTTAATGTACTTTGTTATATTGAAGACCATTGGCGTTTTGCTGCCTTGTCCGTAGCCTACTTTTTTGCCATTAATCCATAGGTACATCGCAGAATTTACTGCTCCAAAATGGATAAACACCTGATCGTTATTCCATCCTGCTGGTAGGGTAAATGTACGTTTGTAAGACCCTACAGGGTTGTGGTCGTCTGGTACATAAGGAGGATTGGGGTCAAAAGGATAAGGAACATCCGTATAAATGGGAGCGCTATATCCCTGTAACTCAATGTTGGAAGGAACCTCAATTTCTTTCCAGCGGCTAACGTCAAAGTCCTCCTGATAAAAAGTGATTGGTCGTTTGGCAGGGGTTACCGCCCAATGAAATTTCCATTTTCCATTAAGGGAAAGGTAGTTTTCAGAATCTTGCCAATCTTTTAGAAATGCTTTTTCCTTTTGCTGAAAGGTATAGAAAGTCGCTCTGGGACTTTCCATATTGATGTTAAAGACTTGGGGATTCTCCCAATCAGATGTAGGGATTTGCCCCCAGAGCGTGTACCCCAGCAAGAGTAAACCCAAGGTTAGTGTGTAGGGAATGGTTTGCTTCATGTGTTTAAGTTTAGGCAATAGTTAGCCAGGGTTGCCTTTGGAAGGCAACCTGACCAAGCTATATGGTTGTTGAATTGTTGAGTCCATTACATGGCGTCGGTTACGCCGCTGGTTGAGTAGCACTTCATGCTGTTGAGATTCACCTTCGGTGAGTTGAGTTTTTTAGTGTTGAGATACTAGAGCTTCGCTCATTGAATAGACCATGGCATGACGTATCGTTTATTCAATCAACAAATCAACAAAGCTCAACTCACCGAAGGTGAATCTCAACAGAGCGAAGCTCTACTCAACCAGCCGCGTAAGCGGCCTCAACAGCAGAGGTTACTTGAAAAGCATCAGCAGATGCGCTGCGCTCCAGCTAAAATGTTTAGCATTTAATCCTTGCTTACTGATTGGGTGGTAGTTTTCCCGTATTGGTTTGTTGGAAGTGAGGCCATCTGCAGCCTCAATCAGTTTCTCAGCCATATCAATGGCTTCATCTTTATATCCATAATACTGCATTCCTTTGAGTGCAAAGTATGCCTGATCTAGCCACACCGGACCTCTCCAGTATCCTTTTTGAGGATTAAAGAGAGGGTGAGCAGCACTTAGGGTTGGGAAAGGTATTGGTGTATTGAACTTACTGCTATCCATCATTACCTTTACCACTCCTTCTGCCTGTCCTTTATCGGCAATCTGGTTATATAGGGGAGCCCATCCTTCTGGTCCCTGAATTCGGATTGGTTTTTTCGTTTTTAACCTTCGATCATAGAAGTATCCATCTTTTGCGTGGTAAAAAGAAGTTTTCAGTACTTCTTTTAGCTCTTTCGCTTCTTTTTGATAGCGTCTGCCATCTTCTGTTATACCCAGGATATCGGCCAACTTTGTAAGGTATACTTTCTCTTGATAGAGGTAAGCATTGAGGTCAATAGATTCCTGGTTGATAGAGTAAGCACCTTTGGTTTGATTATTCAGAATAACAGCGCTGTCAAATCGAACGGCATTGTCCATGCCACTTTCCCAAGCAGCTGCAATTCGGGTACCATCGGTAGAACCATATTCGCAGATACCATTTTGGTCATGGTCCCGATAGGTATACCACCAGTAATGGTACTTTTTGAGTTGAGGGTAAAGTTCTCTCACAAAACTGCTGTCTCCTGTTTCAGTAAAGACTTCGTAGATGGCCCATCCAGAAAGGGGGGCTTTGGTATTTCTCCAGTTGACACTCTCCAGTTCGGGATCACGGAAGAAGCAATCGGCAATCATTCCCTCTTCGTTTTGGTAGTCATACATAGCACGGATCTGGTCCTTTGCCAGTTCTGGTTCAAATGGTGCAATGGCTACGGCATGTTTCCAGGAGTCCCATGCCCAAAGTCCCTGAAAGTACTTGGCAGCATAGGAAGGCACAATCCCTTGATGCTGAAAGCCTCCTGCAGCACTTCTCCAGTTATGGATAAGCGTAACCAATGATTTAGCAGCAACTGTTCTGTGTAGTTGGGCAGAAAGTAATGCCTTTTTTCTATGCGTTTTAAAGAGTGTTTTGAAATACTTATCCCAGCGTTCTTCATTTTGTATCTCAAACGTATCCCCTTGCTTTAAGATGGTTGCAGTTTGGAGTGGAGAACGTTTTCTTTCTTCTTTGGATAAGGTAAAGCGTACAAGGAGAGACTCTTCCCAAAAACCGTTTCTGAATAAGGTAAAAGGAGTATGCTGATAGTGGTAAGCAAGGGAGTCGGAAGTAATTAGCTTTCCCTTTTCCTGAAAGAAGACTTCAACGGCTTCCTCCTTGGCAATAGGGATATATAACCCTTTGGATTTATACCTTATCGCTCGATCGTCTTGTGAAAAGATTTTCCCTTTCCAGCTTGTTTGTAGCTCTCTTTTTTCTCCTTGATTATGAATTTTTGCTTTTAGGAAAGCAGTGCGCTCATCAATAAAGAAGAGTGATAAAGAGATCTTCAAGTCTTCTACCTTGATTTCCTGCTGCAGTATTCCGGGGTAGAAATCATTTTTTATCAGTTTTCCTTCTGAAAGGGCAATGGCTTTTCCTGATACAGGATCGTGAAGTGTAAGTTTTAAAAGCTCGGGACTAATCCATTCACTTTCCTGTTGTCTCATGACAAACGGTCCTGTAAATCCTCCAAAAGCAGCCTTGTCACTGTCTTTAGGTAGCCCAAAAGAATGCCAGCTTCCCAAGTCAGAAAAAGAGGACAGATGCTCATCCTGAGGAGTGACTGGTATACCTTTTAGGTCCAGTATATTCTTAAAGTGCTTGCGGTGATAATTATAGTCAGAAAGGCTATGTTTCTGACAAGAAAACAAGCATGCTGATAAAGCGAGTAAAATACCTGAAAATTGAACAGTTCTCATAAAGTATGAACGTAGTATTGTGTTGTCTGATTGGCTCTCGAAAGACAAATAAATGAGGAAGATTATTCAATCAAAACTTTTACACCTATACACGATCTATACAAGGAGTGTGGTATTCTTTATGTGAATGTTATATTATTGATTTTCAATTAATTGTGATTAATATTTTAAGTTGTGATATTCTTGGAGAAGTTTTATGCTGTAGGGGTATACCTCAACAGTTTTTGTAATTTTTAATGAGGAGTAATTAATGATTAATCATTGAAAATTGACCATTAATAATTGAAAATTTAAAAACTCACACTCCCATAATAAATTCTTTCAAGGATTCACCTTTTTCTAGGTTCAGTTTTTTTCGTAAACGATAACGACCCATTTCTACGGAGCGTACTTCAATATGGTGCTTCAGCGCAATTTCTTTAGAGGTAAGATTATTTCGGATATCCACGATTAAGGAAGTATCTTTTTCGGTTAGGTGAGGGAATTGTCGGTGCAGTCTGCTCATAAAATCATTGATAACCTCTTGGGAGTATACCCCTGTTTCTTCAGCACGTTCAATAAGAGAAATCAGTAATCGCCAGCCTTCCTGAATTTCTTTGGAGGGGGAGGCTTTGACTTGGGCTCTCATGGCTTGCACAATCTCATTTCGTTCAGAGATACTCAAGGCCAGTTCTTCTAGTTTTTTGCTTTTGAAAGACAATTCATAAGAGAGGTTTTCCTTTTCAGTAAGCGTTTGTTGAAGCTGTGCCTCCAGCAGTTGTTGCTTAAGCTTCTTTTTCTCATTGTTGGTTTTGTATCTATAGATAACAAGGAGTATCAGTAGTATAGAGATGAGGATAGATATACCACCGATAATCCAACCTTGATATTGAAGTGTCTGATTTTTTTCAATAATCAGTTGCTTGTCGTGAAGTTGTGTTTCCTGTAGGCTAAGCAGGTAGTTCATAACGGATTGGGTCGTACGGTTATGTACCTTCTTATAGAGTTGCTGATAGGCAATGAGTGCTTCATAAGCCTGTACAGTATCTCCGGTGATTTGCTTTAGCTCTTGTAGCGTATGGTAATATTCCAGGAGTACAAAGCTGTAGGATGTTTCAGGAACATATTGTGCTGCTTTATTGAGATACGTGCTGGCTGCCTTATAATTTTTTTGTCCCATCTCAACTTTGCAGAGGTTGGTCAGGGATTCAATGGAGAGAGAAACGCTGGGCTTATCATAGGCAAGCGCATTCAGTAACTCTTCTTTTGCCTTTTGCCATTGTTTCATTTTGGTATAGACTACACCTGTATTGACGGCAAGTGTGGCTTCGAGGCCGGGATAGGCATTATTGTATTGCTGATGTACCTGTTTGGCTTCCATAAAATAGTCCAACGCTTTCTCCAAGTGGTTCTCACTCATGGCATCTAGTCCAAGCGCATTGATATACCGAACTTCACTGTAGTGGTCTTTTCTTAAGCGAGCAATTTTTAGGGCCTTTTGATGATAAGGGTAAGCACGGGAAGCATTGCCCATATCATAGTAGGTCCATCCCAAGGTAGTCAGTAGTTCCTGATAGATCGCACTGCTGTCATTTTCTTCAAATAATTCTAATCCTTTTAGACTATAGATCAGTGCTGAATGATACTCATGTTTATAAAGGTATCCCTGTGCCATGTTCCAGTAGGATGTAGCTTTTCCATTAACATTTTTTTCAGCCCATTCCGTAAGGGCAAGCTGTGCCAGATAGATACAGCTATCCGGATAACTTTCCTGTAATTTCTGTGCCCTTTGGTTGAGAAGGTCAGGTTCATGATGGATACTTTGATTTTCTAAGGCAAAAGAAGTATTGATTTGAAAAAAAATAAGAATGAGTCCAAGAAGTGTGTTGCTATTCATAGCCGTAGTTTATTCTGTTTATGTTGCTTGCTAGTTGATAAAATATCTGATTGTCATAAATCAGTAAAATATATAATTATACGAGGATGTTTTCTTTTACCAAAAGGAAATGTTATCCAAAGTTGAAAACCTACAAATATAATAAAAAACCATCTTGTAAATGTTGATTATACACTTATGATTTTAGTGACCCTGATTACAGTTTGTGGAATAGGGCTTTAGTATTATTGTAGTGAAAACAAAAGAGCCGTACCTGAATAGGTCATATTATAAAAATGATGGCCTTTGCTATACAGCCCCATGAAACGAATCAACGAACCTTAAAACACTTACTCCAATGAAACTAGTCTTTATATATTCCCTGGACGATGGTCGAGACAATGAACTACACCGAATTATCCAAATTGCAGGAGCGACAGTCTTTAGTGAATCCCCTGTGAGTGGTGTGTATACAAATGCAGGCGATGATTATCGGTGGTTTGGACAAGTAGGAATGCAAACGGAATCTAAAATGTATATGCTGGCAGTGACGGAGGAACAAGCTAGTGATTTGGTGACTTTGATAGATGACTATAATGAAGCACATGAGAAACATCCTTTTCATGCTTACAGTATTAGTGTAGATCAAATGACACAGGTGCAATAGTGTCTGAGTATTGATTACAAGTGGAAGAGAGGGGGCATGGTTTGCCTTCTTTCTTTTCCGCAAGTGCACTACTGGATTTGTTCATGTTGTTGAATTGAGCTTCGCTCGTTCATGATGTTTAGTTGTTAAACAAACCATTACATGGTATCTCCAATTTCACCTTCGGTGAGTGGAATGGATTATGATATGTGAATTATTTAAGGAGTTTCAGAAAACAATTCAATGAGCGAAACTCACTTAAAAACCTCAACAACTAAACAATATGAACGCAGTTGTGAAACAACTGCAATTAAACATCATGAACAAAGAGATAAACCATCACATATTCTGCTAACTCCTAAAACTAGACACCAATATGACACATGCAACGGAATACCAATCGCTGAGCTTACATCTTTCCATAAAAGAGAAGTTGCAGCTTATTCGAAAAGGAGCCTCTACCTCTTTAGTGCTTCTTATATTTGGAATCACCTTTTCCTTTACCTCAGGACCAGGTATCCAGTGGTATGAAAGCCTAAGGTTGGAATATGGAAAGACAGGTCTGGTTGATGCGACGCTTGAGCACAAGACTTCCTTGGGCTTTAATAGTCAACAGGAGGAGATCTTTCAATATAATTTCATATTTGATGTGGATGGAACAGCCTATCGTGGATACTCGTTTTCTGAGCACTATAATTTAGATGATCCTGCCGGGAAAGTAAAAGCAGAGTTCCTGCTTTCTGCCCCTGCCATCAGCAGAGTTGTAGGGACTCACAAAGTGCAGGAAGGGTATTTTTTATCCATGATGGGGCTGTTGCCATTGATTATAGGAGTACTATTGATGTTTCCTAGTTTTCACAAGCTGTATAAGATTCGATATATCCTAAAAGATGCAGTAGTATCAATAGCGTTACTCAAAGACAGTAAGCCAACAGTTAAGCAACGTAATAATCGTCTGTTTTATGATGTATATTATCGTTATGCTTATAATGGGAAGTCGTATACGCATAAAAAGTATACGAATAAGTTGAAGAAGTATCAGAAAGATCAGGTGATCTTTTTCTCTCGCAGTAAACCAGAAAAAGCGGTTTTATTGAATACTTTGCCTATGCAGTTACAAAATAAAATAAGAAGAAGTTTGGCCGCTGCTCCAAACCATAGTTCATAATGTTTAATAGAGCTTCGCTCGTTCATAATGTTTAGTTGAATGATTGAATGGAGCTTTGCCCCATTAAGTGATGCTGTAACTTCACCTTTGGTGACCATTGTATGGCCTGTGATTCGAGTTAAACTGTTGTATGAGTGATATAATATCAATCAACAGTTCAGCTCAAATCAACGATTCAACAAGCAGCGTAAGCTGCCTCAACGATTCAACTAAACACTATGAACGAGCGAAGCTCAACTAAACACTATGAACAAGATTATTTCCAGAGGTCTTCTTTCTTATAAGTACCTCCTTTCAAAAACCAGAAAGACCCATCCAGATACCTTCTATTTTTATCCAGGGCTTTAATCGCCGCCATATCCTCTTCAGACAGCTTAAGGTCATTTGCTTTTAAATTAGCCTTGATACGTTCTGGGTTAACAGATTTTGGTATAACAGAAGTCCCTCTTTGTAAGGCCCATGCCAAGGTAACTTGTGCTGGGGATACCTTATGCCTTTTTGCAATGGCATTGATGGTATTGTCTTCCAATAATATAGGGTCGTCTTCTTTTCTTAAGTCACCAGGGCGGTCCGGTGAGCCTAATGGGGAGTAGCCCGTATAATGAATATCGTTAGCCTTACAATATTCCAGTAATTCATTTTGCTGTAAGTAAGGATGTGATTCCACCTGATTCATTTCAGGTTTAATATTGCTGACAGCCACCAGGTCTTTTAGGCGTTGCAATCCGAAGTTACATACCCCGATATGTTTGGTTAACCCTTTTCGAACGGCTTCTTCCATACCAGTCCAGGTTTCAGAAATAGGCAACTCACTCAAAGGGATTTGCTCCTCGGCCTTACTGGTGGATAGGACTCCTTTTTTATGGGCTACAGGCCAGTGAATAAGGTAAAGGTCCAGATAGTCAGTTTGCAAATCATTCAGTGTTTGCTGTAGGGCAGGGACAACACTTCCCTTGGCGTGGGAGTCATTCCAAAGTTTGGAGGTTATCCATAAATCAGAACGCTGAACGATTCCTCTTTTGTAAGCCTCTGTGAGTGCTTCTCCAATTTCTTTTTCATTCCCATAGATAAAAGCACAATCCAAGTGACGATATCCCGCTTCTAAAGCTGCAAGAACAGCATCATATACTTCTCCTTTCTCAGACTTCCAAGTGCCCAAACCTAGGGCAGGCATGACATCGTTGTTTCTAAATGTAAGGGTATACATGAAAATTATATTAATTGTGAAAAAATAGAATTATTGTGTAAAAGCTTCCACACAAGGCTCAAGATGTAGCTGCATACTATTGAGATGAAGTACAGAGAGGTGCCCATGCCCGGGTCTTTCTGTATAAATACAGCCACTATCTAAATTGAGATATCTTTGCTGTGGTAGATTATCTAACATGGTTTTTAGCTCGTCAATAGGGCGAGGGGTGTGTCCATGGATAATGTATCGGTCTTCTAGCCAATGGTAATTGATGTCTTCGTACCAGTTCCTGATCCATAACATAGAAAACAAATCACTCATAGGGTCTGCCACCTCAAAGTTGAGCCCAGCATGTACAAATAGGAAGTTGTCTTTCGTATAACACACAGAAAGACCCATCAAGAAAACAATGTATTGACGGTCTAAGTCACTGAGGTCTTGTATCCCGAAACTGTCAAGAGTAGTATCTCCTCCATTGCGTAACCATCCTTTTAATACATTGGTATCGTAGAAGGCCTGTAACATCATCTCTTCATGGTTTCCTTTTAAACAATGTACTTGATAGCCGGATGCTTTGAGGTGAAGTATAGTGTCGATTACCCCTTTGCTATCAGGGCCACGATCGATGTAGTCTCCTAAAAAGATTAATTCATCTCCTTCTTTAAGGCCTATATTCTGTAGTGCCTTTTGAAGTGTAAGGTTACAACCGTGAATATCAGAGAGTACAAAAGTGTTCATTGGGCTCAATATAATAGTGGATAATTAAGATAAGGGATGTATTGGTCACTTATTCTGGGTGTGTCGTAGATGCAATTTTTTAGATAGAAATACTATTTTTTCAAATTAAGGATAAACTCCTACACTAAAAAATTCTAGAAAAAGGATTTAAGAAAGTGTATAAGGGCTAATACTTTTTTATTTTAATTTTAATTTACACATCTATGTGATCAGTGATTTTTTTTAATAACATCAGAACAAACAAGTAAACATGAAGCGAATCATCTTTTTTTTGCTGTCCTTTTACGGCTGCATGACTGTATCCATGGCACAATCTCCATTTCAGCTAGAGTATGGAACCGTCATTTATCAACACACTTTTGACTTTCCCCAAGGCTCTGTAAAAGAACTGGAGTACCGTTTTAGAAGAATACCAGAAGTGTTTGACCTTAAGTACAATGGAGCGACATTCACTGCGAATCTCCAAAATGTAAAAATGGATTTTGAACGATCGTATCGGGCGTGGATAGGCCTGAACTACCCTTATGAAGCAGGATTAACGGTTGAGTTTGCAGAGGATAAGTATACGGTGACCATCCGGGGGATTAAGTTTCAGGCAAGCAGTACTTCCCGCAAGGTCTATGACCTCACAGAATATGTAGCGAATAAAGAACGTACGGAGTTGATAGATAGTAAGAACCGTAACTATACCTTGAATGTGATTCATCAGTATTTTCAGGACACATTTGATATTGGTGCTGAGCTGTATAGTAAATAAGCTCTAAGGGAGAGAGCTACCTCAGGCACAAGGTGGGCACAGGCACTGTTCGTAGTATCCTTGCTACGAACAGTGCTATATTCAATTATTCATTCAGAGCTTTTCTGAATCAGTATTTCAAACAAGCTTTAAATATGATATAGGTCACTTTTTTTTTAAAATGAATAAAAGGGTTAAACGTCATTTTTACTTGTTTATGGAGATATCTTAAACCTGCGATTCCACAGGTTTAATCCTGTTTTTTAAGAATTTGATATTTGTATACGTTGTTATTTTCACCAAGCTCTATGATAGGGCTATTTTTTTTGATAAAAACTACTTTACTTCCCTTCAGGTTGAGGCAAAAGGTAAGGGAGATCCTTGTGGTCGTCCCAACGAAACTAAAAGGATTATAATGCCTCCTTCTTCTTCAACCCTGTGTGTTTATTGGCTAAAAATTTGAAAAGATGAGAAAACTAAAATTAACGTTACTGACTTTTATGTTGTTTAGCATAACCTATACGTTTGGACAGGAAACATTTAAAGTTGAATATGGAACAGTAGTGTACTCTAAATTTTTTCCATATGAATCTGGCAATATGGTAGAACAACTTAAAAAACACTTGGTCAACCAACCAGAGGTGTATGGCTTGAGTGATAACGGAGTGGTATTGATAGGTGGAATGGATCACGCTAAAGTAAACTACAATAAATATGGTGGAAAATACTTTGGAACATGGACGGCGCTAAATTACCCACTGTCGGCCGCTTTGGCTATTCAGTTCAAAAAGGATGGATATGTTGTGATAGTGAGAGGAATTAAGTTTGAGAAAAAAGGAACACGTCCTACTGTTTTTGACTTGAATGAGTATGCGATTAGAGACTCAGAGGGTACGCTAAAGGATAATGGAGGAACAGAAAGAGTGTTGAGCTATTTGGATCAGTATTTTAAAGAGTTGTTCACGATCCCTGTAATGGAAGTTACGAGTCGCTAAACTTTAAGACTATGTATACTAATGGCAAGATCCCTCCTCAAGAGGGGGAATGGATAAATAGAAACCTATTGAACTTCAGTGATTTTTTGATAAAGCCTTCAAATCGTAATGGTATTTGAAGGCTTTTTTGTGATCGTTGGATACGATGACAAAAAATAATTTCCTTCCTCTTTCCTTCAATTTCAGAAAATAGGTATCGATATAAAATTAAATTTTGCTTTTTATGCAGTGTTATGTCTTTTTTATTAAAAAATAAATACAATATTATGTTTTAAAGTAAAAAATATGTAGAATTAACTTGTGTATATTGATATATGTGAAAATTAATTTTAGTTTTTGGAGTATACTCAACATATTCTAAAAGCACTTTTTTACTCATAAACTATTCTTACAATGTTAAGATCATCTATTCAATTAGTACTTATTTTTTTACTGGGTGCCCTTTTTATTGGGTGTGAATCTACATTAGAAAGTGAATCATTAGAGCAGCCAGCGCCAGTGCAGCAGGTGGAAGAAACACGCTATAAAGGAGCGGAGTACAGCGCTAATGCTAGAACAGCAGATGTTGCCTCTCATTGGGCAGAACAAGAAATTAACTATATGATGGATAATGGGTATATTTCAGGTTACCCGGATGGGTCGTTTAGGCCAGATAATACCATTACCAGAGCAGAATATGCTTCTATGATTGTAGCAGTGCTTAATCCCGAGGAAAACCCTACCTATGCCAACAGAGATTTTTCTGATATTGGAGGGCATTGGGCCGAGGCCAAGATCTTACAAGTAGCTAGAGCAGGATATATGAGTGGCTATCCAGATGGTACCTTTGCACCAAATGCCACGATCTCCAGAACAGAGGTGTTTGCAGCATTGAATGCAGGCCTAGGAATTGGAACGGCAGATGAGTCTATTTTAGATCAATATACTGATGCATCTTCTATTGCTTCATGGGCAAGACCTTCGATCGCAAAAGCTACAGAGGCAGGGTTAGTTTATAACTATCCTACGATATCAAGATTGTGGCCAAATGAGGCGGCCTATCGTTGTGAAGCTGTTACCGCTCTTTTCCAGATGCTGGTTAGAGAAGGTGTTGCCTCACCTATTGCCAATGATTATCAGGTAAAGATAGAAACTTCTGTAGGAGGACATCCAGAGTATGCAGACTTTGCCAACGATAATCATGCTATGCTTTTGGACGAAGCTTGGGGGCAAATTACAGCAGGAACGCCATGTGCAGCCTTTGTATCGGCAACGCTAAGAAGATTTGACTATGATATCTGGGCAACAGTAACGGATGGTACACCTTACGAAAACTCATTGGGCTATTGCTTGAAGTATGAACTGCAGCGATACGGTTACCAGCAGTCTTTTGATATCTCAAAGGTAAGAAAAGGAGATATCTGTTTTACGATTGATAAGTGGTTCCCAGATAGTGATGGAGGTGGATATTACCCTACACACGTTTACTTCTTTATGGAATGGGTAACCCCTGGCCAAACAGATTATGCGTGGATCGTAGATAACCAAGGAAAGAGACATATCAGAAATATGACGGTAGATGGTGATTACGATAAAGTACAGTACTTTATGTACATTGATTAAGTAAGACTGCACTCATAAAGGTCAAAAGGGCTGTCATCTTTCTATAAGATGATGGCCCTTTTGTTTATGGGCGCCATGCAATGGTTATTGTTTATCGGTTATCGCTTATCGTTTAAAAAAAAATACACTTAGGGTATTGTATGTTACTTAGGGGGAAAATAATTTTCTTAACTGATAACTGATAACTGATAACTGATAACTGATAACTGATAACTGATAACTGATAACTGATAACTGATAACTGATAACTGATAACTGATAACTGATAACTGATAACTGATAACTGATAACTGATAACCGATAATCAAGTTTCTGTCATTTACGTTAAAACAGATCTTTTCTTAAGTTTGTGGACTGAAAAATCGTGACGATCTTCTGAAACGGAAATCGCAAGGACAATAAAAGTTTAGAAACATCCACAAAATGAAAGCATTGAATAGTCTCCCTTATCAGGTTACAGATAATACGGAAAAGGCCGATAGCGTCATCGCTTTACCTTCTCCTATTGCCCATTTACATTCCTCTTTAATCGATGGAATAGAACATGGAAAGGTTTCCGTAAAGAAAAAGCTAGAAGATTTAATTGAGCAATATCCCAAGTATCCGGCACTAAAACATATGCTGGCTGACTATTATCAAAGGTCAGGAAATGAAGAAAGTGCGATGGCATTAAATCTACAGACAGTGAAAGATCACCCTGGGTATATCTTTTCCAGAATGAACTTAGCCTATGCATTCCTGTCAATGGGTAACCTTGAAAAGGTGGGAGAACTGTTGGGTAAAACACTAACCCTTGAGGGGTTATATCCTAAACGTAAGGTATTTCACCAAGGCGAGGTGGTCATTTATTACTTTATCGCCTTACAGTATGCGGCCTCTGCCGGGGAGATGCAATATGCAAAAGATTGTTTGCAGTTGATGCGTAGTATTGATCCTGAAAATCATTTGATTGAAGCGGGAGAGGAAATATTGGACCTGTTGGAAGCAAGGAACTTTTCAAATGGAGGAACGGCTGAAAATTTTATAGCGGTCAAGGAAAATAATAATCCTAAGAGTAGAAAAAAGAAACAGCCTGCATTAAAGAATGAGGCGTTGAGCTTTATCTATACCACCGAACCAGGTGCAACCACTGATGAGCAATTACAAGAGGTGTTGGGACTTCCAAGAGAAGCCTTAATTGAGGACCTTAATGCGGTATTGGAGGATAGTATTAATCGTTTTAACTATCTGAAAAAACATATCCCAGAGTCTGAGGGGCCGGAAACAAATGCCTTCTTGCAACATGCGCTGTTGTTATTAGGAGCACTAAAAGCAGAGGAGAGTCTACCCAATATTCTGGAAGTACTACGCCAGAATAATAAGGTACTTGATTTCTATTTGGGGGAGTTCTTGAATGAAGTGGTATGGGATGTGCTTTATAAGGTAGGGAATGGACAACTATCTGTTTTAAAGGATTTCCTGAAAGAACCGGGAATCAATGCATATGCAAGAGATGCTGTTGCCAGAACAATACTGCAAGTAGCTTTACATAACCCTGAACGAAGAGAAGAGGTAGCCAATGCTTTTAAAGAGGTATTCCAATACTATACTGAGGTAACGCCAGAGGATAATATCCTGGATAGTGAAGCCTTAGGGGTAATGGTGGCTTACCTGATCGATGGTCAATTTGAGGAGACACTTCCTTATGTGAAAGAGCTGTATGACAAAGGTTATGTAGATGAGATGATTTGTGGTGATTATGAGCTATTCTCACAAATGTATGAAACGCAAGAAAGCCCTGTAGATGAAGATGACCTATACGATATCTATGTTTATTATGCAGAGGAACGAAATTGGTTGAACGGTGATCACCAGGATAGTTCTTTCGATATTCCTGAGGAATTGCCTGAAGAAGAGGAAGCGTTTATGAATAGCTACCTTACCCCTCAGGAATCATTGGAAATCACGCAACCGATTATTCGTGAGGAAAAAATCGGCAGAAATGATCCTTGTCCTTGTGGTAGTGGGAAGAAGTATAAGAAATGCTGCATGAAGAAGGGTTGAGTTGTTGAGGCGGCTTACGCCGCTAGTTGAGTGGAGCAAAGCTCCACTCAACGGCACGCAGTGCCACTCAACAAAGCGAACTAGCAGTATGACGCTTAATTATTCAACCTTAATCAGCCTTCAGTTTTTTCACTAACTTGTAACAAGTACTCAACTCACCGAAGGTGAATCTCAACGGCACGAAGTGCTACTCAACCAGCGGCGTTAGCCGCCTCAACAAAAACCATGAACTACACCTACCACACCAACAAACTCAGAGGCAAATTCAATGCCTGGGGACTCTCCCTCATCAACGAAAGCATGCATCACCTTTTTGGACGCTACAAAAAAGAACTCCTACAAGAAGTACCTGAATCTCTCGTAGAGATTGGAGCAGGAGCTGGTGCCAACATGCGTTACTACCCCAAAGGCACTAAAGTCATTGCGATAGAACCTAATATCCCCATGCATCCGTTTCTGAAAAAAGAAGCAGCAAAGTATGGGATAGAACTGGAAATTATTCCCGCCATGGCAGAGCAGATCCCTTTGCCTGATCACTCGGTAAGTATGGTCATTAGCACCTTAGTGCTCTGTACCGTACAAGATCCGGATCAATGCCTAAAGGAAATTAAGCGTATCCTTAGGCCGGAAGGGAAGTTTGTATTTCTTGAGCACGTAAGAGCTCAATCAAATAGTCGCTTACTTCACTTACAGAACCTGCTTCATGGTCCTTGGTGCTGGCTTTTTGAAGGTTGCCATACCAATAGAGATACAGCCTCCTTTATCCATAAGGCAGGATTTTCTAATGTGCAGTTGGATGCCTACCGCATGAAAATATGGGGGAGCACATTTTTTCCGGTGAGTCCACAGATTAAGGGAGTGGGGGTGAAGTAGGTGTGAGTAGACATCTATAGCGAGAGAGTCGGAAATTGTGATTTCATACTAACAGTAGAGCGAGAAGAACTTAATTATTTTTTTGATTATAGAATAGATAAATTATGGCTAAAGATTATGCTCAGTTGAATATTAGACATATAAACATCCAAATCTTGTGATTTGTACAGGTCAATAAAGTTATGTTGATAAGTTAAGGCTAAGCCATAGTCCCAATCACCTTGCTGAAAATTGATTCCTCCTGTAATTCTACCATAGCAACCCATTCTCCGAAATGAACCTAAAGGAGAGGGAGGGTCTGGGTAATAGTTTCTATTGATAAAATGTTCCTGTTTAAGTACCAAAGAAGGAGCAAGTCCCATTGCAATATATTTGTTCCAAGGACCTTGGGAACGTAATGCGACATCTAATGGAAAACTTATAGATTGCGTGCGATAAAACTCTTGTCGCAAAATATTAATTATCTCCTGGTAATGCTGATCGTTATTTGTTATTTGAATGATAACCTTTCCATTGAGTTGGTGAGCGGTTTCAAAATATTGTATTCCAGTTGTCAGTAGAAGATGAGGTTTGTAAGTATGGTTATAGGTAATACCCAGATAGGGTGTATTCATACGAACAGTATTTACCTCCATATAGCTCAGCAGACTTTCAGGGTAGTCAGCACCGTGGTATAGGTTTCCGATGGAAAAAGAGATGGAGTTTTGTGCTTTAGCCGTGAAGGTACATAGAAGTAGTAGCAGACTTAATGAGATTTTATGCATAAGGGATAATGGAATAAAAAGTATCTATTTACTCAGAGGATCTAAGGGATATATCCCCCGAATGTTAAAAAATAAATGTAGTCATCCGATTGATGATTGGTGACGTACACTAATGACTGTTGCGTGGTAGGTCTGTACTCTTAAAGCATATTATCTTACTTGATTTTTTAGAGGAATTATCCTCATTTTTGATTATAGAGTGCTCTTGGATTAGCACAGTACGCATTATGCTTGATTGATGTAGTAAACCACTTAGTCCAAGAGCAATTCCTTACTCGTACCTCGTTTGGAATTTAACTCTTGAACCAGTTAGTTCAGTGAGGGGCGTAGGGTTGAGTCCATTACATGGCGTAAGCTATCTCAACGAGAGCGTGATAGCCTCTTATTTACCTCCTTAAGGGAAAACTCTTCAGGATCAAAACGCTTCCCAAACCATTCGATCTCATCCTCACTTAAATGCTTGAGTCCTTTCTTTTGTCTTTTTACGTAGTCATTATAGTAATAAATCCCTCCACAGTCTTCTGGTGGGCAGGCCCTTTTTCCCTCTGTACATTCAGCAATTTTTTTGATTGCTCCCTCGGTGCTGCCTACCAACAAAATTTCATGATCCCAATTATCGCCAAAGTCGTAGGTATAGTAGAGTTTATCGCCTTTGTTTGTCAGGTAGTCTTTAATATCGATCTCATCTGCTTCGCTCTCTGGTTCGTCTTCCCAGAAAGGGTTTCCCCCTTGGGTAATTTCGACACTACGCTTTCCTTTCTTATATTCAAAACTATAGAGGTGACTACGGTCCCACCCCATCACAATTTGAATAATATCATGCAATCGTTCTAGAGAAATATCATTATTGACTTTGACAGTACGGTAAATGGAGGGACTACTTCCCACCAATGTGATTTTAAGATCCAATACTGCAGGGAGCACTTCAGGAAGTTCTACCGGAATTTCGCTCAACTGATTGTTCAATAGCTCCTTTTTATACTTATCGGTCAAGGACAAAAGGTCATCATTCTCTTCTATTGTAGCCCAAGAGGTCTTTTCTTGTCGTTGTAGGATATAGGTCTTACCCTTCTTAAGAAGTCTACCTACAATTTCATATTGAGCATATTGTACGATGCTATCGGATAGTTCGCTCATTTGTCTGTTCGTAGAGAATTGAATCCATTCAAAAGTAGACATCATAGGGTGATAAAAACCTATAAAATCCGTATCCCTACTGATCTGAAGTAAGCTTTTCTTACCTTTTTTTAAAATAGATTCGATAGTTTTAAGCTCTTCTACAGTAAAAGTATAAGTTGGTTGCTTACGTACTTTGACTACTGCCGTCTCAGGATTCTCAAAAAACTCATATCCCTCCGGCATCTCAGTAAGCATATTCTTAACTTCCTCTTTCTTGACCTTAGTGGTTGCGTAGTAAGTGATCTTACCGGTTTTGGTGGTAGACTGTCGGATATAGGACGTCTTTCCCTTTCGGTTGGTATAGGTAATGGCTGACATGGTTTAATTTCTAGTTGAATACAAGATTGATTGCTGAACGATTGAAATAGGTATTTAATCCAAAAGTATATAAAAATTAGAAGAGGAGAGAAGATATTAAGTAAGATCTATTTACTTGGGGAAAAAAATATTAAGTATGAGACCAAAAATTAAAGCTGCCAAAATCTATATCAAGCAATGGGTGATACTGAAGCCCTACCAAAATCATGCACCTACGGATAACTATTACCTGGCGTTAAGCAATCAGATCCGAGCGGCAATACGAGAGACAGAAATGGACCGGGAAATATTGCGGTTTATGGAGGAAGAAACACTAGGGGAGTTATGTTGTTTTATAGCATCCTATTTAGAGGACCTTGTTTCCGAGACCAATATTTGGAATACGTTTGTGCAGTTGCACTACAAGGCCTACGGAAAATATTTACCCTTTTACGATACGGCTAAATACGATGTTGGAGAGATTAATCTACAGGATATACAGTTTCTGATTTGGTATTTTATGCAGGCGATCAATGAAGAGGTGGTTTTTGTCCCGACCAACCTTTATATGACAGCTGTTGCACATAAGATCATGGGCGTTTTGGAGGAGGCTTGGGAATATGCACCTGAAAACGAGTTGCTGAAAAATACCTATGCGATTGAGCCGGATGAGAAAGATTTTTATAAGGCAAGGCATCTAATGGATATTTTGTTGCTCAAAACCTATCTTTTTTACCCAGATACGGCCGCAAAATTTCAATTGGAGTTGCTTGATTTAGTACAAGAAAATCAAGATGATACGAATGTCATCGGAAAGATGAATGAGCTGAGAACCGGGTTTGTACATAAGACAAGGACCAGGTTAATGGGATTAAATGGGCAAGAGTGGGCAGCAGCTTTGATGGGAGATGAGTCACCATTGAGTAAAGCATTTCAGGAGATGTCTCCAAGAGTTTTTGGTTTTTTCTATTATAAAGGGCAGGATGAGACCTCGGTTTTTCTGGAGCATATTGCTACCGAAAGAAAGGTGAATTTAACCAAAAAATCTTTTGACCATTATGGCGATTTATCCAAAAAGGATACCGTGATTATGATTGGTATGGCTGCGTGGAGAGGGGAATGGTGGTTTTCTGGTGTCTGGGTGAATGATGTGGGCTCTCCATCCTTGATACAGGACGAAAAACAATCACTCAAGTCCAAGGCGCTCTTTAACTTTATGGAAGACCATTCGGTAGATGAGGGGATATTGAAGAAACAGGAAAAGCAATTTTTGAAGATCAATGGCAATAGTTTGATTGCTTTTCTAAAGGAGGGGCAGTTAAGTGAGTTTGTACAGGCATTTATGAAGGCGTCCGCTGAGGCAGAAGGTGTAGAGCCTAGACGAATACAGGTGCCAACCAAAGACCCTGAGAGTCCGGTAATTGTTTTTTTCAATCCAAAGAAAGGATTGGAGATGGTGAGTGGATGCTTAAGTGCTTTCCCGGATAAGGATAATCCTTTCTTCGATTTGGAGGAGTGTACAGACGATACGATCGAGCTATTGTTCACGCCTGATTTTTCCGTGGAGTTGGCTTATTATTGTGTGGAGAATTACCGTCATTTGATTCCATTTCTTAATGGGGAAGAAGGCGACTTATACGTAAATCATTTTGACTTTCTGATGCGTTTCTGGAAAGGGAACGATTATTTTGCAGCCCCTTATATCACTTATCAGACGTAATGTTGAGTCTATTATATGGTGTATTTTGTGAGCTGTTGAGAGGAGCTTCGCTCTGTTGAGAAAGTGCTGCAGTACTGCACTTTCTCAACGGCACGCAGAACACGCCATGTAATGGACTCAACTAACGGCGCAAGCCGTCTCAACGATAGTGGGAGAGCCTACGGTTTACGCGAAAAAACTCAGGATCATGATGAAATCCAAGGTAAACCTTTAAACTCATCCCGCATAGCAGGACGATTGCGGTAGGTTTCTAATAATTGTTTGCTTAGTTCTTTAGCGACCGTTTCTCCTCCTTGTAGTTTTGACATCGTTAGTAGGTATCTCACCAAAGAGGTATACGTACTTCTTCCGCCGGGGTGAGTAGCGATGTTTTCAATGGCGGCCTTATAGTAAGGAATTAAAGTAGCGTCGTGGGTTGGCGTAAGATGAGGAGTATACAACATCAGATGTATATTACGATAAAAGGAAAAGAAAGCCCTCGTGATTTTTTATTTCCATTATGTTTGAGCAAGAGTTATCCACCATCACTGTTTCGATCAGCGAGAACCAAGCGATTGGAATAGATTGGGGGGTAGCCCATTTTTTAACGCTTTCGAATGGAAGTAAAATAGCCAATCCTCGTTTATATCAGCAGTATCAATGTCAGTTGCGTGTAGCACAAAGAAGTTTGGCTCGTAAAAAGAAACGTTCTCAAAATTTCTATAAGCAAGCTAGAAAACTAGCCAAGCTACAAGCAAAGATTGCTCGTGTTCGCAATGATTTTCAGCATAAGGTGAGTACTGACCTTGTGCGTAGCTTTGATCTAATTGCGATTGAAAGTTTAAAAGTCAAGAATATGAGTAAATCGGCTAAAGGTGATACCGAACATCACGGCAAAAATGTCAAAGCTAAAAGTGGGTTGAATAGGGCAATCGTTGATACAGCGCCTTCCATGTTCTTTGATAAACTTTTCTATAAAGCTCAATGGCAAGGGAAAGCGTTCATCAAGGTAGACGCGAAATATACTTCTCAAAGGTGTCATTCTTGCGGATATCAGTCCAAAGAAAATAGAATCTCTCAGTCTAACTTTGAGTGTAAAAAGTGTGGACATACTGATAATGCGGATATAAACGCGGCTAAAAATATTCTAGCGAGGGCAATCGCTAGTAGTCGTAAACGTGGAGCGTTGGCTCGTGCGTAGGCTAAGAATCCCCCTTGCTTTAGCAGGGGGAGTTGTCAAAGGTAATGCCATCATAAGGACAACAGTCACAAAAGCTACTGCTGTAATTCCCATTAGCGTCTAAAACAAGCTCTACCTGATAGTTGTCGTAACTTCCTTCTATTTCAGCATACCAAATGTTATCTTGCCCCTTGTAAAGAGAGAGAATATGCTCGTCATTAAAATAAACTTTCCCTCTGTTGAGGATGGTGGGGGAAATATTTTTGATAAACTCTTTCAGTGTCATATTGCCGTTTGTGAATTGTGGTAAGTAGTACAGGGTCTTTTTTTAAAAATCATATTCTATTGAAATGGAGTAGTGTAGATCCTCGCCTTGTGGCGAGGGTTCACCAGCCAAAATAGAAAAGTCTATTTCTTATGAATAGACCCTGATAGTCTATTATAATGTCAAGGTATATAAAAATGTTAAAAAAGATTGCTCATCTGAAGGTCATGAATGACCCTAATATTGTAAATACAGTGGTCCCTATCCCTGAGGAGTTAAGGGTGCAATTGGACGACCTCTATGAAGAAGTTTCAAAAGGAAAGCAAACAGTAATCAATAAGTTGAATAGGCTTATTGAGGACTACCCCGAAGTTCCTATGCTTAAAAACTTTCTGTCAAAGACTTATTTTAATAGGGGTGATGTGACCAAGGCTTATGAGGTAACAGAGTGGATAGTGAGAGAACACCCTGACTATTTGCATGGAAAAGTTAATTTAGCCTCGATATATATGCAAGAAGAAAAGCTGGATAAGGTTCCTATGCTACTAGGAGAGGCCTTGGATCTACAAGAGCTATACCCTCAGCGGGATGTCTTTAACATTAATGAGGTATTGGTTTATTATAGCACAGTAGTACGTTATCTTTCCATTATAGGTGATTTGGAACAAGCAGAAGAGTGCTTGCAAATCTTAGAGGATACAGATGCAGAAAGTATGCAATATGAGCAAGCAAAAGACTGGTATGATCAAGCAGTGGTCAAGAGTAGTATGGAAATGATTCAACGTTGGAAAGAACAAGAGATTAATGTACGCATGAATCCTTTGCCGAAAAGTAGAAAACAGAAGCTGCCTAAGTTGAACCATGAAGAGTTATATATATTATATGAGGCAGGGTTAAGAGACTGGAAGCAGTTGAATATTCCAATGCTTTTGGAGCTGCCAAGAGAGACGTTGTCTGAAGACTTGTGTACAATCCTGCAGGATAGTATTGACCGTTACCTATATTTTAAAAGAAAAGTTGATAAGGAGGGATGGGATGATAAAAGTATTTCTTTTCCGGTACATGCCCTTATGCTAATGACTGAATTGGCTGATGAGGAAAATATTCCGATTATCTTTCAGTTTTATCGACAACATGAAGATGTGTTGGAGTTTTACTTAGGCGATTTGCTGACAGAAGTCTCATGGCATACGGTATATTGGATAGGAAATCAACATTTACAGAAACTGAAAGCGTTTGTTTGTGAGCCAGGTGTTTATCGATATGCCAAGTCAATGGTTTGCGAGTCGATGATACAGCGCTCGTATCATGAAAAAGAGCAAAAAAAGGCAATTGCTCAGCACTTTGAGGAGATTGTTCAATTTTTCAATAAGGCTACGTTGGATGATAATGTGATAGATAGTAGCTTTTTAGGAAGCTTAGCGGTGGATGTAATGTCTATAGGAAGTCTTTCCTTATTTGAACAGATGAAGCCTCTTTTCGATAAGGGATACGTAGATATCCAAGTTTGCGGCTCTTATAAGTCTTGCCAAAGGGATATAAAAAATGGTATATCTTTCCAAAAATATGCGATCAAAGGGGTGGAAGATGCTTACCAAGATTTTTATGGTAGTAGTAAGTCCTTTGAAGAGGTACAAAAAATATTACAGCAGCATTACTATGGAGAGACAGCTATCAAAAAAGAGAAATCTATAGAATCGGTTCATAAGGTAGGAAGAAATGATCCTTGCCCCTGTGGAAGTGGGAAGAAGTACAAAAAGTGTTGCATGAATAAGACATAAGTTGTTGAGGCGGCTTGTGCCGCTGGTTGAGTCCATTACATGGCGTGTTCTGCGTGCCGTTGAGTAGCCCTTCGGGCTGTTGAGAAAGTGCAGTACTGCAAAACCTCAACGGAGCGAAGCTCCTCTCAACGGCACGCAGTGCCACTCAACCAGCGGCGCAAGCCGCCTCAACAAAACGAGAGAAGAAAACGTACCTCCCTTACGTTCTAAACTCCTATTTTTACCCTACCAACATTTCTAAGCAATAAATGATGAACTACTCCACTTTATCTTTTTACGCAGAGCACAATGTCACCTTACGCTTGTTGAGAAGTAACAATATGCCGATGGTAGCCAGTTTTCTTTTTAAGGCTTTCAAAGAAGCGGGAGAATTACAGTTGCCAGAAAGTCAGGCGGTGGAGTTGTTGGCCAACCACCTGATGGACCTCAATCAGGGGCAAGAGAAACCTCTTTTTCCTAAGAAAGAAATTGATTACCTGAAAGATTGGACCGAAGCGAGTTATTTGTCCCATTACTATATTAGTTATGAGCAGGAGCCGGTATACGAGCTGACGCCAGCGGCAGAACGAGCCTTGCAATGGTTAGAAGGATTGGAGCAAAAGGCATTTGTAGGAACGGAGTCGCGCTTGACCATGATCCTGGATATGTTGGAAGAACTGTCGACTCGAAATACGGAAAATCCTCAGAAGCGGTTGGCCTTGTTGGAGCAGCAGCAAGCGGCACTGCAACAGGAGATGGAAGCTATACGGGAAGGGGCTACGCTCAAGATGGATGAGACCAAGGTAAGGGAACGCTTCTTTGAGGTGGACGATGCCATCAAGCGTCTATTGTATGACTTTAAGGAGGTAGAAGCTAATTTCAAGGGGTTGTATGAAACGACCCGGGAGAAAATTGTCAATAGCCAGCAGGCCAAGGGGGCCGTACTGGACGATATCTTCGAGGAGCACGACTTTATTTATCACTCTGATCAGGGCAAGAGCTTTCAGGCGTTCTGGGGATTGTTGATGTCCCATCAGAAGATGGAACAACTGCAGCACCATATTCACGAAATTGTAGACCTGCCTGCTTTACAGGAACTGGAAGATAAGCTGAAACCTCTTATGCGTTTCCATCGACTATTGTTTCGGGCAGGGGAGCGGGTACATAAGAATAACTCCCTCTTGTTTGAGCAAGTGAAACGCTACATTGAAGATCAGTCTTTGCTGGAGAATAAGCGTATAGGCCAATTGATCCGTGAGGTAGAGCAACAAGTATTACTCTCCAAGGAAAACCCTCCTGAAGAAAAAGCATTTTTTCACTTAACGATGGATAAGGCGATGGTTAATAGTGCGATGGAGCGGAAACTCTGGCAACCGAAGGAAGTGGCAAAAATCAATGCCGACGCCCTTCTGAAACCACCCAAGCCTGTGGATGTATCCAATTTGTTTGATCCTTCGGCAGTAGATGAGGAGGTATTGAGACATAGGATAAGGCAGGCGCTACAACAGGTACCTCAGGCTTCCTTAAAAGAAATTCTTTCAAAATACCCCGTAGAAAAAGGATTGACGGAAGTGCTGACCTATTTTCAAATCGGGACGACCATGACCACTGCAACGGTACTGGAAGCAGAAAAAGAAGAGATTCTGGTAGAAAATAAGGAAAGCGGGGAGCGCTACCTGATTGAGTTGCCTGCATTGATATTTAACCGATAACGCATATGAAAGACAAGATGAATACCGCCTATTCGGCAGCTTTAATCCATTTGCTGAAAGGGACAATATATCAGGAAAATGAGAAGCTATGGCTGACGGTTCTGGACCATCGGAATACGATGAGTAAGTACTTCAGACAAATTGGGCTGCAGTTGTTTGTGGATGAGCAACACGGATATGCTTTTCTAAAAGAAGAACAACTGGAGGAGGAAGAGGAGCAATCATCGGCTTTACCCCCTTTACTGGAGCGTAGAGCATTGACCTATAACACGACCTTACTATTGGTCTTGCTTAGAAAAAGATTATTGGATGAGGAACAAAGGGATATTCTCAGTATGCCGGTGATCTCGGAGGAGGAGATTGTAACGGAGATGAGTGGGTATATGCCGAGCAGACAGGATGAAACCAAGCTTCGGAAGCAAGTGATTACAGCCATCAATGCGGTCGATAAGTTGGGATTCCTGAAGGAGGTCAAAGGCTACCAAAAGACGTATGGTATACAGCGTATATTAAAGGCGAAAATCACGGCAGCAGAAATCGTAGAACTACTGGAAAAACTCAAAGCACATGGCGGACATGACGAATAATGACAAATCAATAGAGCGTGTCAAGGGGACAAGGCTGCAGTATATTGAGGTGCTGAACTGGGGAACATTCAACCAGCGAATTTACCGTATCGCCCAAAATAGAAATAATACCCTTTTGACCGGGAACATTGGAGCGGGTAAATCTACCTTGGTGGATGCCATTACCATGCTGTTGGTGCCTTACCAAAAGATTGTATTTAATAAGGCTGCAGGAGCTGAGCGACAGGAACGAACGCTCAAAACCTATGTAGAAGGACATTATGGTCGGGTGCAAGGTGATGAGGTAGAAAAAGCCAAGGCACAGGCTTTCCGAAGTGAGGCACCTTTTACGGTTTTGTTGGCGGTGTTTGCTGATGAGCAACGAGCATATACGGTAGCGCAGGTATTCTGGAAAGTCGGACAGGAGGTGAAAAGGCGTTATGTTGTGGCGGAGAAGGCGCTGACGATCCGTGAGCATTTTCAGGATTTTGGAGAGCAATTGGGCAACTTGTGGAGGCGCTTGGGAAAGCTGGAAGAGGTACAGACATTTCAGTCTTTCTCAGAATATCAATTGGCTTTTCGTAAGCTTTTGTCGATTCGTACATCTCATGTACTGGATCTTTTCTATCAGACGGTCTCTATGAAGTCTGTAGGCAACCTGACCGCATTTGTGCGTGAGCAAATGCTGGAGGGAGCGGGGATAGCATCTCAAATAGAGGAGCTGATCAAGAACTATGAAAACCTGCAACGGGCACATCAGCAAGTGGAAAACGCCCGAAAACAACTCCAATTACTATTGCCGGTAGAGGAACAGGGAACGCAATATTTACAGCTGGTGGAGGAGCAGTTACAGCTCGATCAGCTCATGGACTATATTGATGCTTTTTTTGCCCGACAGATTATTGAGAAAGCACAGAAAGCGTTGGCAGAAGTGGAAGAGCAACTGGAGGAACAGCAAACACGTTTGAGGACTTTAGAAGGGCAAATTGAGAGTACTGACCAGCAAAGGGATCAAATCAAGGCGGCCATTATGCAAAATGGAGGGCAGCGCTTGGCAGAAATCAGACAGGAGCTGGACAAGTTGGAAAAAGAGCGGATCCGAACCGCCAAAGAACTGGAGAAATACCTGATCTTATCCAATGGAGTATTGGAACAGGACTTCGCACAGATCAATGAGTCTACTTTTGTGCAAAACAAGATACGGGCAGGGCAACGTAAGGAGTTGCAACAAGAGGAACTGCAACAGCTGGAGCAGCAATTAATGGAACTGCAGGCACAGCAGCGAGAAGAGCAGCAACAGTTGAATACGGAAAGCCGGGAGCTGGATTCTTTGTTAAAGCGACCGACCCTGATCCCGGATAAAATGCTTCGTTTGCGTAAACGGATTGCTGAAAAGCTAGCCCTTCGGGAAGAGGAGCTTCCTTTTATTGGGGAACTGATCAAGGTAAAGGAGGAAGAGGTGGATTGGAGAGGTAGTCTGGAGCGCTTGCTGAGAAGTTTTGGACAAAGTATGATTGTGCCGGAACGTTTGTACAAGCAGGTAAGCAAAACCATCAATGCGACCCACCTGCAAGGGAAGTTGGTTTATTATAAAGTAGAGGAGTTTTACAAGCTTCCGATAGGGGTACAGTCGGTGCATCCATATGCGGTGATCGATAAGTTGGAAATCAAGCGGGAGGATAACCCTTATGCTGATTGGATTGAACATCAATTGATCCGCTCCTATGATTATCAATGTGCGGCAAATATGGAGGAGTTTTATCGGGCGACTCATGCGATTACCACTCAAGGAAGTATTAAGAGGGGAAATAGTATGCACGAAAAGGATGATCGTACGCAGATTGATGATGTCCGTAACTATATCCTGGGATGGTCCAATAAAGAAAAGATTGCACTGATTCAACAGCATGTAGAGCAACTGAAGAAGAACCTGCAACAGCTGCAAAACCGAGCGGATAAATTACAGCAGAAAAAGAGGGACCTTGCGAATAATATTCGTGGGCTAGAGAACTTGCTACAGTTCTTTGGGGATTATACAGCGATTGATCTACAGCCTATCAACCATCAACAGCAGCAACTCAAAAAAGAACAGGAACACCTTTCTGCCCATACCGATAAGCTTAAGGCATTAGAAGAGCAACTACAGCAAGTCAACCAAGCCTTAAAAGAACTTAGAGTGCAGCAAACAGCTACTTCTCAAACCCTTGGAGGACTACAAACGGCTCGACAGCAGCATATCGCAAAGGAACAGGAGCAACAAGGTATTCTGGAGCGAGTTCGTGAGCAAGATCGAGAGAAATACTTTCCTTTGCTGCAAAACCAAGTATCCAAACTACAGAAGAAACAAGAGGGAGAGGTGCGTCCTTATGATGTACGGTTGTTATTGGGAGAAATGGGCAAAACCAATCGAAATCGTCAACGTACCTTGATGAGTCAGGTCGTTGGAGCCATGAATCAGATCAGTGGCGCTTATCCGGAGCTGGTGGCAGAGATGGACGTGAGCATTGAGTCCATTCCCGATTTTATTGGTATCAAAAAACAAATCGAGAAGGATGATTTGCCAAGGCATGAGACCCGTTTCCGCAAGGAACTCAAAGAAAAAACCATACAGGGATTAACGCTTTTCAATACCCATCTGGGAGACCGAGAGGGAAAAATAAAGGAACGTATTGGGGATATTAATCAATCTCTAAGTGGTATTGTCTATGATAAGGGAGCCAATACCTATATCTCCCTGAACACAGAGAGAAACCCTGACGCAGAGATTAGGGACTTTATGCGACAGCTGAAGGATTGTCTAAGTGGTATTGTGGGGACACAGGAGGAAAACTTCAACGAGGAACGCTTCAAAAAGGTAAAGGCTATTATTGATCGTTTCAAAAGCGAGGAAAGCAAAGACAAACGATGGACTGCAAAAGTAACGGACGTTCGGAACTGGTACCATTTTTCAGCATCTGAAAAGTATATTGCAGACCATGTTGAAAAAGAACGGTATGAGGATTCTGCCGGTAAGTCAGGAGGACAAAAGGAAAAGTTGGCCTATACCATCTTGGCTTCAGCACTAGCCTATCAGTATGGATTGAACACACAAGAGGAGCAGGCGCAGAGCTTCCGCTTCATTGTGATTGACGAGGCCTTCGGAAAAGGCTCCAATGAAAGTACCAAGTATGCCCTGGAGCTTTTCCAGCAATTGGGGCTACAATTGTTGATCGTTACCCCCCTACAGAAGATCAGCGTAATTGAAAACTATATTGACGGCGTGCATTTTGTCTCCAAAATGGGTGATGAGTCAGTCGTTAGGGATATGACAAAAAAGGAATACATAGAAGAAAAACAGGCGGCAGAGAAAAGCTATTTGGAGAAAATAGGTGGAAAAATTATCAATGGACGATAAGGTATATGGACACAGGTCATAGTGTCATTAGGTTTGAATAAGTGACTCATAATACCAATCTGCTTTGTTGAATCGTTGAATCGTTGATTCGAGTTGATTTGTTGTATGAGTACATATATATACATCAATCAACAGTTCAACTCGAATCAACGGTTCAACGATTCAACAAAGCCATTTTCTAGTACGCTATCTATGAATACAATATGAATAATTTTTTACCCACAATCCCCACAATTACATCATGGCTCCATAAAGAATGGAACAAAAAACGAATCTTCCAGGCTTATCTTTCAGATGAACTGCAAGCGATTTTTCCTTTGGTGATGCGCTATAAAAAGATCAGTAGCAAAGCTTTAAGCCAGAACTTGCCAACGATTCAAAAAGAGATGCAGGAACTGATGGACAAGAGCAAGATACAAAAGGGAAAGGGGTATACCCTCCATATTGCTCCGGTCAATAATGTACAGGTAGGGGAGCAGTTTCTTCCCCAGCAAATCACGATCGATACGCTGGAGGACCTACTTTTCCTGATCAAAAAAGAAAAAGAGTGGAAGACTTTTACCTCAATAACTTCTCTGTTATTGCAGTCCTATCCTCAATTGAAAGACTGGATCAGTCATTCTCCCCATACCTTGATAGAAGAAACCGCATGGGAGGGAATCCTGAAGGTACTTGATTACTTTATGAACGAGAGTGTTCCTTATCGTTATTACCTTCGTGAGCTTCCTATTGCGGTAGATACCAAGTTTATTGAAAACCATAAGGGCGTGCTGAAAAGCTTATTGGATTTTCTGTTGCCAGAAGAAGCCATAGATGCTAACGCTACAGATTTTGCCCCCCGATACCGTTGCTTGTATAGTGAGCCCCTGATCAGAGTCCGTATCCTGGACAAGCAGTTGATAGCACAATTTAGTGCCTTTGGAGTCAGCGATTTTAGTATTCCCTTAGGAGAATTCAATCGTTTAGACTTTCCTTGTACTACCGTTTATATTATAGAAAATAAAGCCAGCCTCAAGAATATCGAGAACTTTTTAACACTCCCAAGTCAACAGGGAGCGATAGCCATTTTTGGAAAAGGATTCGGAGTAGGCGCACTCAAAAATGCCCACTGGCTACAGGATAAAAAGCTCTATTACTGGGGCGATATTGATCAGGCAGGGTTTGAGATATTGAATAGGGTACGTGCCTATTTTCCCACGCTTACTTCCATTTGTATGGATCGGGCGACCTTTGAGGCGCACGAAGAGGCGCAAGTCACTGCTCCACGACAGCCTTACAAGCAACTACAGTATTTAACGGAAGAAGAGACATTGTTTTATGAATACCTAAGTGCCAAAGAAAGAGAGAATCGTTTGGAGCAGGAAAAGGTAAGGCAACAGTGGTTGTTAGGGAGGTTGGGGTAAGTAATTTTGTTGAGTTTATTATATGGCGTACTCTTCGTGTAGTTAAGACTGACGGGTACTGGTCTCAGACTACAGTCTGAGACCTATAGCAGTTTGATGCTACGCTTTTATTATTTCACATAGACTATAGCGTACCAACTCATAGCACTACGATATTTTATTACCCCCTTTTACCAATTGATGTACCCATTCCATTCCCGGCTTATACCAGTCTTCTTTTTTCCACCACTCCTTCCCATACAGCGCTTCATACCGTTCGACCTTCCCCTCACGAAATAGCCGAAGCAATGGATACATATCCACCTCAAAGCTTTTGTAGTCCGTTGCTTCCAGTTCACTACACTGGTATCGATGAATATGCATATAGATTTTTAACCATTCAAATAGCTGTTTTAGATTAAAATCTTCTTGTACATACATAAAAGGTTTGTCCAGTAAGATGGTCTCATTATCCTTATTAAGGATAGTTTTCTCGATAAGGTATTCTTTGTTGCTGATTTTATGGAGTATAGCTTCGATACGTACCTGCTCAGCTTGTCGTGCCCTTTGCATCTTTTGGATGCGCTGTAATTGCTTTACAGATACTATATTGAAATCAATAATTCCTGCGGTAAAGATTCTGTCATCATCTTCCCATACGGGACGTAACAAAAGTGACTGTATACCTGTCGTGTCATTCTTTTTCCATATCTGATTGTTCTGGATGTGGTATATCCATTTCATAGGTTCACTGTTTTTTAGTGGGGAGAGGATTAAACAGTGGAGAAGGTAGGAGGGGAGAGTGCAGTTTTATGGCAGTGGAGGGAGAATGTGAAAACCCTTGAAAATACTTATTTTCAAGGGTTTATGATTAATAGTGTTTTGTGCATTTATTTGCCAATGCAAAACTTACTAAAGATATTCGCAAGTAGATCGTCTGTTGTCACTTCTCCCGTAATCTCACCTAAATGATGCAGACAAGTACGGATATCCAGTGCCAGGAAGTCTCCCGTAATATTATTATTTAGCCCTTGCAGTACTTCATCCAGGGATTGCTGGGTTTCGTACAGGCTTTGGTAGTGGCGGGCATTGGTTACGACCGTATTTCCGGTGCGGAACTCATCTGCCTTGACCAGGTGAAGGGCTTTTTCTTTTAGCTCCTCAATACCATCTTTCTGTCCAGCTGAGATTTCGATTAGGTCTTTTTGGTAAACCGAAAAGGCAGCGTCCAGTTTCTGTCCTTCTACCAGATCGAGTTTGTTGGCCACAAGAATATAGGGAGTGCCAATTTTTCTCAACTCATCTACTTCTGCACGAACTTCCTCAAAGTCGGTATTGGCGGCATCAAACAGATAGAGGATAAGACTAGCCTCTTTCATTTTTTGGTAAGAGCGTTCTACGCCTATAGCTTCAACCTTGTCTTCAGTATGGCGAAGTCCGGCGGTGTCAATAAATCGGAAAGTAATTCCTCCGATATTGATCTCATCTTCGATAAAGTCACGGGTAGTTCCGGCAATCTCGGATACGATGGCTTTCTCCTCGTTTAATAAGGCGTTCAATAGTGTTGACTTACCAGCGTTTGGTTTTCCGGCAATAACGGTAGGAACACCATTTTTGATGACGTTACCTAGCGCAAAAGAATCCACCAATGCCTTGATGACTTTTTGTAGGTCGTAGATTAACGCTTTCAGGTCATCACGATCTGCAAATTCTACATCCTCTTCTCCAAAGTCTAACTCCAGTTCGATAAGGGAAGCAAAATGAATTAGCTTTTCTCTCAGCATCTTAATCTCGCTGGAGAATCCCCCTCTCATCTGGTTCATGGCCGCATCGTGGCTAGCGTCAGAATCGGAAGCGATGAGGTCGGCTACGGCTTCTGCTTGTGCCAGGTCAAGTTTGCCATTCATAAAGGCACGCTTGGTAAACTCTCCCGCTTTGGCGTAGCGAACACCTTTCTCAGAGAAGAGTTTCAGGATCTTTTGTACAATATATTCAGAACCGTGACAAGAGATCTCTACGGTGTTTTCTCCAGTATAAGAATGGGGTCCCTTGAATACGGTGACCAATACTTCGTCTACAATGTTGTTGTCGTCATCTCTCAGCGTACCAAAATGGGCCGTATGTCCCTTTTGCTTTTCCAGATCTTTTCCCTTGAAAACCTGATTAGTGATCGCAATGGCATCCGTGCCAGATACTCTGAGTACGTGAATGGCAGCTTTGCCCGGAGCCGTAGCCAAGGCAATGATGCTTTCTCCACTATTTAATACTTCGTCTAGTCTCATGGTGATTTATGATTTCCTCTTTCGTCCTTTTCACGTAAAGGGTATCCGCAAAGGTAATAAGAATTTTTAATGAAGGATTTTCAATTATCAATTATCAATGTTAGCTTCTTAACAACCAATCATACCCCATTATTAAAAATTAAAAATTGATCATTGAAAATTATCACCCTCTGTCAATTGCTATACTGCAAAATGTTTAGCAACCCATTCACAGAATTATTACTACCTTCTCTTTGTTTTGTTAACAAGTGAAAATTAAATAATTTATAAGGATAAGACAATTTTCTCATTAAGCACTGTTTTTTTAGAAGTATGGAGGTAAGTCGTAAAGAGCAATGGCAGTTACTGAAAGGTTCTCCTTATGTGAGGTGGGGAGGGATATCCCTATTGTTGAGTATCATATTTTTTATCATTCTGTTATGTTCCTCTCACAATCGTGATGCATTAAGACTTCGTTGCTTCCCTTCTAGTATTATGACAGCAACAGTTGATGTTGTTTATCCGATAGCCTATAAGGATGGATGGGGGTATGGATATAGCTACTATTTTTTTGATGCTGAAAATCAACCCATACAAGGAGTTTATGAAGCTACCGCGATGCCAATATGGGAAGAAGGGAGCCTGTTGGCAGTGAAGTACCTTTCCGGAGATCCTTCCATTAATATGGTCATTAATGCGCAAGACAATAGAGTGAACTTGTCTTGGGGACAGTGGGCCCTGCTATGCGCTATACTGGGTTGGAGTATTATAGGGTTAGGGTATTGGAAGGTACAGCGATTAAGGGTTTTGCTTTCATTAGAACACTATACGTATGCCAATTTATTTGATGCTTTTGAGTCAGAACCTTTGTTTAAATCCATGTTAAGGCATTTTGAGGTCCATTTTGAGTATCAGATAAATGGAGAGTTCTACTGTAGGAAATATGAGATGAAGAGCTTGCATGCGCCCAAAGAGGGGGAGCGACAGTTGGTGTTTTATCATCCAGATAATCCTCAGTTTGCGGTTTTACTGGCAGAGTTGCCGGAAAGCTTGAGGGAGAATTTTTAATGAAGGATTATCAATGTTAGCTTCTTAACAGCCAATCATAATCCATTATTAAAAATTAAAAATTGATCATTGAAAATTAAAAAAGGCTATAAAACAACAAAACAGGCATCCATCGAACACCTGTTTTAGTAACCCAAAAACTAACTATTTCTCATTGCTATGATTTACGTTTGCTGCTTTTGTCTTTTACATATCAAATCAAATGCCATACTTTGAAAAGGGAGACTTTTTTTATTGACGATGATTGTTTTTTAATATTTTTTAAGAATATGAAGTAAGAAAAAGTAGGGGCGACTCCATGTGGTCGCCCGCCGCTAGTTGTAACGTCCACGTTACGACCTCAACATAAATTGAGCGTCCTCGCTCAATGAATAAGTAATTGACAACAAAAATACTCCCACTACAGTTAATTGAGCAGACGATAGATAATTGTTCTGAAATAAATACAAGAGCTATAAAGACTTATAGATAAAAGAAATAGGCTATTTCCAAGATTTCTTTGGATAGGATCTAGTCGATGATTAATTTTGAACAGTGAACAGTGAACAGTGAACAGTGAACAGTGAACAGTGAACAGTGAACAGTGAACAGTGAACAGTGATTATAATGGGAACTACTCATTAAAAATTGATCATTAATAATTGAAAATTGATAATTAAAAATTGGCAATGGAGTCAACATTAGAGAAAAAAGAGCGTTTGTCGATGTGGGTGATCGGAGTACTTTCCGTAGCGATCCCTGTGGTGGTGGCAATTTTATTATTTATGCCTAAAGAAAATGCGGAGATTGGTGGTTTTGCGATATTGCCTCATTTGAATGCATTGATTAATACGGGTAGTGCGGTTTGCTTGATTGCAGGATTCATTGCGATTAAGAAAGGGCAGAAGGATTGGCATCAGACCTTTATGGTATCTGCTTTTATTCTGGGATCTCTCTTCTTGGTATCTTATGTGTTATTTCACTTCTTTGGACCACAAACCAAATATGGAGACCTTAATGGCGATTTATTGGTAAGCGCAGAGGAGTTGGCTGCTTTGGCAATTCCTAGAGGAGTGTACTTGGTGATCTTATTATCTCATATTCTATTATCGGCTTCAGTGGTACCATTAGTGTTGTTGGCGATGTATTATGCATGGACAAGCAATTGGCCAAAACATAAGAAAATTGTGAAGTGGACATGGCCAATTTGGACGTATGTAGCAATCTCAGGAGTAGTGGTTTACTTGATGATTAGTCCATTTTATCAGTTCTAACCAAAAAAACGATAAGCAATGAAATACAAGGCCTTACAATTTCTACTTTTCCTTTGTTTGACATTGGGAAGTGTACAGCAAGCAGCAGCACAATGTGCGATGTGTAGAGCGACAGTGGAAAATAATATTAGTTCAGGAGGTAGTTCTGTAGGGGCGGGACTGAATTCGGGTATCCTTTACCTGATGTCTATTCCTTATATCCTTATTGCAGTGGTAGCATTTATGTGGTATAGGAGCAGTCGTAAGAATATGTTATACAGAGAGAAAATTAACCAAGCCCTGGGACGTGTCTAAATAAAGGTTTTCTTAATTTTTTTATATAAAATTCATTTAATAGCCAAAAAAGATGTCTATCAATCTTTCTTTGGCTATTTTTGTATGGTTTTTGCCCTTGAATATCCTTATAAATCAATCGAGTAGAGGATGATATATCGTATACTGCAGAAGTCATATCTATCAGTCGCTTTAGCCATCTTTTTTCTGTTGGCAGCTTTTCTGACGGATAAATTGATTCAGCAAGAAAATAATCATGAGGAGTTTGCCGCTCAGGTGCAGCGTAACTTGCACGACGTATCGGATAAGATGCGCGACGGCATTTTGGATGTTAAGCAAAGTATTAAGCGTGAAGGACAGGTGAATTTTACGGCCCTTTTGGAAGATACGTCTTCGGAAGGGTATGGTATATCTTATTACGTATTTAATAACAACGAACAAATTGTATTCTGGTCCGATCATAATGTCAATGTACGTTATGAGGATATCAAAGGATATTATCTGGAAAGATGTATCCGTATAGGGAGTGCCCTTTATTTAGTGAGGAAATCCAGCTTTCGACATTATGACGATGCGTATGATATTGTCGCATTGCTACCGTTGTTTTATGATTTCCAGGTGAATAACCTTTACCTACCTAAAGGGCCCCATCCAAGAATTTTTCTTTCCAGTAAAGATGTAGGGATCACAGTACTGTCGGAAGAGGCTGAGGGATATCCTATTCTGACAAAGACACGGAAATACCTTTTTACCCTGACAATGGATAAGGGGACTTATTTCAATCGCTTCCTCAATTGGACGGTAATGCTTCTGAGCCTGACAGGGTTTGCATTGTTGATTTGGGAGTTGATCAAGCTAGGCTTGCACCTTACCCGAAATAAGCATTACTGGAGGACGTTTTTAGGGCTATTTATGCTTTTAGCCCTTTTGAAGTTTAGTTTTTCCTGGTGGGACTGGCCTTATGAACAAATGCACTTAGAGGTGTTTAAGCCTGCTAAATGGAGCTTGCTTTCCATGAGTTCTACAGCTGCAGGTACAGTGTTGAATCAGTTATTCTTATTGGTACTTATCATCTACGTTTCCCGTAGTTTTAATTATCTGATTCCTGTTCGAAAGGTGATGCTTCTAAGCTCTGTACAGAAGCAGGTCTTGGGAGGAACTCTAGTGTTTTCGACTTTTGCAGTAGCCTATTATTTGGCCTATATACAACTAGACTTTTTCAAGCAGTCAGGACTTACTTTTTCAGTATATGACAGTATTCTGGATAACTCCCTTTACATATTGGGAATAAGCCTGTTATTGATCAATGTGGCTATTTATTATTGGGTTTGCCATTTGGCGTCCAAGCTGATGCTAAAGACTTTGCCGTTGGCGTCTATCATGGTGACCCTTGGAGTAGGAACCCTTATTTACTTTATTTTCCTATTACTTTTTCAGGAAAGTACGAGTATGGTGGTCTTTAATATTAATGCGATTTACTTTGCGGGGATCACGTTTTTGGGTTTACCTAAGCGGATTGTTTTTGGAGATTATACGATCTTCTTCTATATCTTGAGTTGTGCTGCGGCCTTTGCGATGATGGGGACGTATACTTGTTATGAGTATAAGCAAACAGAGTATATCAATGCGATGCGTGATTTTGCTTCTGAGCTGCAAGATAATGAAGAGATGATCGGGTTTCGACTAGAAGAGGCAGTAGAAGAAATTCGTAACGATAGAAACTTACCTAAGTATTTTATTGAACAGAATGTCGGCAACTGGGAGAGGGATCGCTTGATGGAGAAGCTATTTTTCAATAAGTATTTTGAAAAATATGACATTAGTGTCTCTTTCTATAATAGTCTGAAATTGCCGATAGGTGGAGGAGTAGAGCCTTTACAGAAAGAGGTACAGCCTTTTATGAACTCTCAGGCAGAGCGAATCAGGAACTATATTTTTGCCAAGCACGATCAGGTGTCAGGGAATAAGAGTTATATCTGTGTGGTTCCTGTATATGAGCGAGGAGAGCCTAGGGAAGTAGGATATGTATTGGTGAAGTTGAAGGCTAAGCGTTTTAGTTATGGAAATGCCCACCATTTCTTCCTGAAGAATGGAAAAATAAGTGCATGGCAAAAGGAGTTTAGCTATGCAATTTACTTTCGTAGGGAATTGGTGTATAGTTTTGGAGAATACAACTATGCCAATGCGCTCTTGGAGACTTTTCGTTATGATGATAACCCACATTTGTTGAGGTTACAGTTAAAGCATGACGGATATAACCATATCCGTAAACCGGATGGCATCGACAAGCATATCATTGTATCGGTACCCGATCAGCCGTTGAGTACGCTATATGCTGATTTTTCTTTCCTGTTCTTGTTGTTGATGTTCGTGTTCTTGACGACCTACACACTAAACAACTACATGAGTAAGCCTAAAGAGTATGAGGTGAACTTCTCTACGAAGATACAGCTATACCTGAATGTCGCTTTCTTTATGCCAATTATTGTTGTGGGTATTGTGGTTGTAACCGTAATGAGCTCTCAAAACAGTGAGGAGCAACGAAACATTTACTATGATAAGGCGCAAAGCGTAGCCACGTCTTTGCAGGAAGATGTATTGAAATATCATCAAGGAGAGATCTCTAAACGAGACCTGGAGAATAAGATCTATGATATTTCAGGGGTGGTACAGTCAGATATTCATTTCTTCGATGAAGAAGGGTTTTTGGTGGGAAGTAGCGATGATTATCTTTTTGAGATTTCCTTACTCTCCAAGACGATACATCCAGAGGCATATGCGGGGATTAAGGAATCCAAGAGAGATAAGATTATGCTCTCGGAACACGTAGGAGCATTAAGTTATAATACGGTATATATTGGAATCAAAGAGTATAAGGGAGGAAAAGTACTAGGGTTCTTTAGTATCCCATTCTTTCGATCTGCCTATAAATTAGACCGACAGGTACTAGAGGTGCTATCCACCGTACTTCAGGTGTTTACAGTGGTGTTATTGCTTTTATTGCCATTCCTTTTCTTGGTGTCCATGTCACTATTGAAGCCATTGAAATTGATTCGTGCGAAGATCAGTAATGTATCCTTGAATCATAGCAACGAGATTGTGGATTATCATGTAAGGGATGAGTTTGGTTTGTTGATTGGCGCCTATAACCAAATGTTGGCCAATCTGGAAGAAAGTAAAAAAGCGTTAGCACAGACCGAAAAAGAATCGGCCTGGAGGGATATGGCACAGCAGGTAGCGCATGAGATCAAAAACCCATTGACCCCAATGCGATTGACGTTGCAACAGTTACAAAGGGTATTGAGCGGTCAGGAAGATCACCGTGTTGAACGCTCCTTGAATATGATGCTTAATCAGGTAGATACATTAGCTGATATAGCGACGTCCTTCTCTACATATGCATCGATGCCATTGCCGAAGGAAGAAGAGTTTGATGTGGCTAAAGTATTGCGACAAACAGCTATTCTGTTTAAATCCAAGAATGAGGCAGAAATCGTAGAGAATATTCCGGATGGCGCTTATTATGTAAGGGGAGATAAACAGCTGATGGGACGTATTTTCTCTAACTTGGTGATCAATGGTATTCAGGCTGTGGATGAAGGAGGACAACCACGAATAGCATTATCTCTAAGAGTCAATATGGCAGGGAAAGTACAAATAGAAGTAAGTGATAATGGGGGAGGTATTCCAGAAGATATTCAGCAAAAAGTCTTTACGCCTAAGTTTACCACAAAATCTACAGGGTCAGGTATTGGATTGGCGATCTCTAAAAGAGGGGTAGAGCACTCAGGAGGTAGTATCTGGTTTGAAACAGAGGAAGGAGTAGGAACTTCCTTCTTTGTAGAAATGGAGTTGTTGAAGTTGGGAGATATTGACTTTAGGAAGTCAGTGATAAATAATAATTAAGAATGAAGCATGAAGAATGAAGAATTTTTCATTCTCCATTAAACATAAAACTGGTCGTAGGTTTCACCTACGACCCAACAGCGTTTTGGAGGCTCCAGCCTCCAGTCCAGATCAAGATGTAATGAATGTGCAAAGCATAATTTACCTATGTGGTATAGCGTTATGCACGAGAATAGGGGATTCCAGGTAAGTACTTAAACTTTTTCAGGAGCCAACAAACTGCGTAAGAAGTGATTGTTTTTAGTTGGAACAGGAGCTATTTTTTGATTGGAGGCTACTTTTCCTAAATATGCAGTGGCCGCATAGCCTGCAGCACCTATAACGAAGGTACTGATCGTGAGTAATACACCCGCAATAGTAACTTGTTCACTACTATGGGCACCAGTGATAGCCCAGGATGCAAAGTGTTCACAGTTGTTTCCCCATAGGGTATACCCATCTTCCCCCAATCGGCTAAGGGCTCTTTCCACCGTTTCATGCTCAGAGAACTTACGGTCTTCGTATACTTTAATGTTGACTTCAGCACCTAGGGTAAATTCATCTAGGGTAATGATTTCTACTGGCCCGATTTCCCATGCTTCAGAAAATCCTGCATAATGAATGATCTTACCATTGCCTAGTCCAATGCCGTGGTGTGTGTATACTCCTTTACTGATAAAGATGTGCTGTCCGTAGTAATGATCCATAGGTGAATAGGGTTTAAAAACTGACCATTGTGTAGAATCTAATAGATATTTGCTGGAAATACAATAACAAATATTGTCAAATTCTTCTTTAACAAAGTATAAATTATAAACGAAAAAGAAAGGGATTTGGTTATAAGGGAATTGTTAAGGTGGAGACAATGCTTTGTCTTCATGGACTATAGTTACATGACTAGTGGTCTAAACGCTAAGTTTTCTGATAGAAATAAAGGGACTACTTCCAAATGGATAAAGGAGGAAGGAAGAAGGATAAAGGTATAGGAGTCTCTGGATAATAATCCTTCCTCCTTCAACTGTTTGAAAGTAGCTCTCAGTTATAAGTTTACTTAGCAATCACTAGTCAATGATGCTGGATAAGCACACCTCTACTCTATTTTTATCATTATTTAAGGATGTATCTTTTCCCAGGTAGTGTCTGTAAAATACCGTTAAACTCTAGTTGAAGAAGTGCATTAGATAACTGTCCGGGAGTGAGTTCAGTACATGAAAGCAACTCATCCATATGCATACTTTTTTGAGATAAGTGTTGATGGATTAACGCTTCTTCTGGAGATAGTTCTATGAATAATTTCTTTTGAATAGCTTGTGGAGGCCCCTCTTGCCAGTTCATTAAGGTGCAAAGTTCCTGAGCAGAAGTAATCAAGTGGGCTTGATGCTGTTGGATCAGTTGGTGGCACCCTTGACTGTTATCTGCATGTATGTTTCCAGGTACAGCAGCAACCTCTACGTTATATTGATTGGCGAAGCTTGCCGTAATCAATGCTCCTCCTTTATTCTTAGCTTGCACGACGAGTACGATATCACTCATTCCGGCAATGATACGGTTTCGGGCTGGAAACTTACTGGCATCGGGAGTCGTACCAAGTGGATTTTCTGAAAGTAGACAACCAGAGGTATTGACCATCTGTATAGCTGTATTCTTGTGAACGGAGGGGTAGATGATATCTAGCCCATTGGCCATTACGCCTACAGTAGGAATATTTTGCTTGATCGCTTCTCTATGTGCCATAATATCAATGCCGTAAGCCATTCCGCTGACCACTATAAGCTTTTCAAGTTGCCGAAGCTCTTCCAGAAATTCTTGAATAATCCTTGCTCCGTATTGATCTGCAGCTCGGGTGCCGACAATACTAATGACTTTGTGAACATTGAGATCTGTCTCTCCTCTTTGGTAAAGCAGTATAGGCGCATCAGCCAATCGTCTGAGCCGGGAAGGGTAGTCTTTGTCTGTATAGAATAAAATACTGATATTTTTTTCGGTGCAAGCTTGAACTTCCTTTTCGGCTCTTCTTAAAACGTCATATCGTTCTTGTATAATACTTTGTGATAGCTTGGGGCCTATGCAGGAGGTTTTTATAAGTTCTTGTGAAGAGGCCTCTAGCACTTTTTTAGGAGAACCAAAGGTGCTGATTAATTGTCGGCCAAGTTTACCACCGATGCCGGAGAGCATACTTAAAGCGACTTGATAGGTGAGATCACAATGTGCCATAGTAATGAAAATAGATCGTTTATTAAGTGTATCGTTGATAATCTATTTTCAGAGGATAATGAGCAAGGCAGAGGGGGGATTGTTAACAAATTTATCCCTTATCGGTTATCGCTTCGTCCGTATACTGTTAATGAAAACAATAAACCATAAGCGATAACCTGAAAAGCGATAAACTATAACCATTATTGCTGCTTCATGACAGCTTCAATATCTTGCGTTAGTTTAATAAACGCTTCTACATCTAACTGTTCTGCTCTTTTTCCAAAGATCTCTTGTGCAGTAAACTCAGCGGGTAGGCCCATTGGTTTTAGTGCATTTCTTAGCGTTTTTCTTCGGTTACCAAAACCAGTTTTGATGACACGCTTGAATAGTTTCTCATCACAAGGGACCTGTTTTCGGTCATTTCTCTTTAAGGAAATTACTGCGGAATCAACCTTTGGAGGAGGATCAAATACATGTGGAGGTACCGTGAACAGATACTCAATATCATAATAGGCTTGCAGTAGAATACTTAGAATGCCATTGGTTTTCTTTCCCGCAGGAGAGGCAATGCGTTCTGCAACTTCCTTTTGAATCATGCCGACTACTTCGGTCACTTGATCTCTGTTCTCATAAACTTTAAAGAAGATCTGAGATGAAATATTATAAGGGAAGTTCCCAATAATACCCAAAGGGGTTGGAGCAACTTTGGCAAGATGTAATTGCAAGAAGTCTCCTTCTATAATTTGTTCTGGTGCAAGTCCAACGATATTTTTTAAGTATTGTACAGACTCCGTATCAATTTCGACTACAGTGGTCTTAAAAGCTTCTTTATGGATAAGCTTATCTGTAAGTACTCCTGTTCCCGGTCCTATCTCTAGAATAGTATCATAACCACCGTGAAGACTCATCGCATCAACGATATCGTGGGCGATCTGCTGGTCGGTAAGGAAGTGCTGTCCTAAATGCTTCTTCGGTTTAACGTAAGCCATAATAATTTAAGGTAAAAGGTAATAAGTAAAAGGTAAAAGAGGCCTTTGTGGGTGCAAAGGTACAAAAAATGCGCTGCAGGTAAGGAGTACTTTAGGATCTTTTCGTTTTATCCTTTTGCATTGGGTTAGATCGATGACGTGTGATTATAACTCAGTGATGATAGAGCACAGATCCAGAGGGCTACATGGAGTTGAATTGGGCGACCCCATATGGTTGCCCCTACCTTTTACCTATTCCCTATTATCTTTTACCTTCTTTTCATTATATTCGTTTATTCAAGGATTCTGTATTATGAAGGGAATATTTGTAAATATCAGAATGTGAGTAGCATATCTTCTTTTGGGGCGAGTCGCCGATGAAAGGGAAAAACAGAAAATAATGGACAATACAACAAAAAGAACATCCGATAAGCCTGTAATTGGTATTACTATCGGAGATTATAATGGAGTAGGTCCGGAGACAATTATTAAAGTGCTGCAGGATAAGCGGATTACCAATATTTGTGTTCCGGTAATTTACGGGTCAGGGAAAATCTTGACAAAATACAAGAGACAATTAGGGATTGAAAATTTTAACTATCATCAGTTCAATGAGAATAGTTATCTAAATGATAAGAAACCTAATGTCGTGAACTGCTGGGCAGAGCCTCAGGAAGTACAGCCCGGAAAGGTAACCCCGGAAGCGGGGCAGTGCGCATTCTTAGCCCTCCAAAAATCTACTGAAGATTTAAAGGCTAAAGTGATCGACGCAATTGTAACTTCTCCAATTAACAAAGCGAATATCCAAAGTGAGGAGTTTCAGTTTCCAGGGCATACGGAGTACTATTCAGAGGCATTTGGAGATGCTGAGAAAGGAACATTAATGTTGCTTTGTAGTGATGATCTTAGAGTAGGAGTAATCACAGGGCATATTCCATTAAGTAAAGTGCCAGAGAGCATTACGAAGGAGTTGATTTTTCAGAAGACTAATGTTTTACTGAACTCTTTAAAAGAGGATTTTGGTATACAACGTCCGAGAGTAGCGATTCTTGGTTTGAACCCTCATGCTGGAGAAGAAGGGCTACTTGGTCGTGAAGAATTGGATATCATTGAACCTGCGGTGATTGAGATGAAGAAGAAAGGCAATCTGGTCTTTGGTCCGTATCCAGCAGATGGTTTCTTTGGAACCATGATGCACCGTAAATTTGATGGTGTATTGGCGATGTATCATGATCAAGGATTGATTCCATTCAAGACAATGGCTTTTGAGAGTGGGGTAAACTATACGGCAGGGTTGTCGATTGTACGTACTTCTCCGGATCATGGAACGGCTTACAATATTGCAGGAAAGGGACTTGCTGATGAGGGATCTTTAAGGGAAGCAATTTTTCAGGCAGTCGATATTGTAAAGAACCGTCAAAACAAGGTGGAGTCTCAGATTCGCCCTAATGCTAAGCAGTTGCTTTCACAAATGAAGGAAGAAAGTAAGAAGCAACAGGTGGAAAGAGAAAAGGAAGAGCAACGCCTATTTGAAAAAGAACTGGCAGAGCAGGAGGAGAGACAGAAAAGAAAAAATGATCCTACGCAAGGTAGAGAGCGTAAGCCTAGGGATAGAAGAGATTCGAGGGATTCCAGAGGTAGAGGTAGACGCTCGGAGCAGCAACCACAGGTAGAGCCAAAGCAGCAAGGGAAGCCATCTGTAGCTACAGAAGGAAAAGAGGCCGTGGAAGAGAAGGAACAGGCTCAACCTCAGCCTGAAGGATCATCTTCAGCTCAAGAGCCTCGTAAACCAAGACAAGGGAGACAAAGAGAAAATAGACCTCCTCGTAAGGACAGAGCTGCAGCTCAGGCTCCTGAAGGTAAAAACCAGCAGGAAGTTGTAGAAGATCAACCGTCGACACAGTCAAATGATACTCCAACGATACAGGAGAATAACGGTGGGGACGTTTCACAGGAAGGTCAAAAAGAGCAGCAACCTTCTTCTCAAAAGGGAGGGGGACAGCGTAATAGAGGGAAGAAGCGTTGGCATAAAAAACGTAAAGGACCAAACCCGAATGCTTCTCGTCCTCAGGAAGGCAATTCATAAATAGTTTGTTCATAATGTTTAGTTGAGCTTCGCTCGTTCATGTTGTTTAGTTGTTTGTATCGTACCAAACGATGTACTTTTAAAACTCAACTAAACATTATGAACGAGCGAAGCTCAACTAAACATTATGAACAAATAGGTTATTTCTTTAAAGGAACTACTGCTCCATATGCAGCCTCTTCCTTGCTACTAATCTCATCAAAGTTGATAGAAGGTATAACACTGACCTTACGGGCAGCAACGCCAAAGCTACCGTTATCAATAAAGTTTAAAGCCGCCCCTAACATAGGATCTCTTGGATCACCCCAAGGGTATTGATACCCGTCAGCCGCTTCAAAATCTACTGGAAGCCCATCAAAGTAATCGATATTAAGCTCATTTTGAACATTCTGGAAACTGATTAGGCTATACATATAGTTTGTTTCTTCATCTTCAATGGTATAGCTTCCGACAGGTTTACCAAAGGTTTGTGCGCCTACTAAGTACACGTCTATATAGGGAGCGAGACCTACAGCCACGAGCTCACTGGCAGAAGCGGTTCTTCCAGTCGTAAGGATAAAGACTCTTGGAAGATTGAGCTCTGGATAGTTGCGGCTACTGTTTGGTGCAGTTAATATTAGTGTAGAGTCAAACTCGGCACTGATGATATCGTTATGTTGAAAAGTGATAAATTCCTTTCCATAAAACTCAGCAGGGACAATCATCTCAGCCATTAATTGCGCTACACTTACATACCCTCCGCCATTATATCGAAAGTCCAGAACAATCTCATCGATATTTTGACTAGCAAAAGATTGGAATATAGCACGAACATCATTAGCCAGCCCTTCACGTAAAAAGCTTCTTAGTGCAAGGTAGCCGACTTTCTTACCATTACTTTCAATAATACGATCAAGCGTAATGGCTTCTATATTGATTTCACCTGTACTTACTTGTATGTCTTGATCAATACCATCTACTGTTGTCAGGTTAAACACTGCATTTCCCGCTTCAGATACTTCTGCAAGTAGATTGTTGAATTGATCTGTAGTAAGTCCCTTGATCAGCTGCTGGTTAATACCAATTAATTGATCTCCTCGGTTAATGCCTGCATCTCGGGCATTGGAGAAGCTTTCACGAATATAGATGGTCTCCAGGAGGTTCGGATTAGTTTCATCGTATTCAGCTACCAGATTAACTCCAAAGCCTACATTGCCAGTGCTTCCAGAGTTAATGCGGTCTCTAAATTCTTGTAAGTCTTCTACGTAACTTAAAGAGGCATCCCTAGGCTGATAGCGCATTGCATCCAGTAACTCATGGACGTCGGCATAATCATCAGGGTCAATGCCATTTGGAATCTCATCTTCCCATAAGTAGTAGGTGTTCATGAGTTCAAAGAGTGTTTCTTTGGCTAAATCTTCCTGTTCCTCAGGAGTTGGAGCCTCATCGTTACAGCCTATTATACTCAATATAAATAATAAGCTAAATCCTATTGAAATGTATGTTTTCATCTAGTAAATGGTTGGTGGAAGTTTAGTAATAAATGTGATGTTGCATGAAAAAGTTTTATGGCTGGCATGTAATCCTGAAAATTTTCGAGTCATTGCTTCCTGTATAAGGAATCATTTCTCTAAATTGGACAATTATTGTGCAAGATTTACCAGTATCGTCTCAGGAATTTTTCGAAAAAATGATGAAACCTTGAGAATTAGCAATATGTTTCTTAAAATATATTCATTAAATCAGGCAATAATCTTATATTTGTGGAAATGTTTTCACAGGACAAATTATAAAAAAATTAAATTTTAGTATTAAAAAGAACTAGATGGCTGAGATCCGACACAGAATTAATAATAAGATCAGAGCGAGAGAGGTAAGGATAGTAGGAGAAAATGTTGAAAATGGTATCTTCTCGAGAGATGAGGCCCTGAAGATGGCAGACGAGCAAGGACTGGATCTTGTCGAAATTTCTCCCACTGCAAAGCCTCCTGTTTGTAAGATCATTGATTATTCGAAATTTAAGTACGATCAGAAGAAAAGACAGAAGGAGTTGAAGGCCAAAGCCGCTAAGACGGTAGTGAAGGAGATACGTTTTGGACCGAATACAGATGATCACGACTTGAACTTTAAGCAAAAACATGCGATTAAGTTCTTGAAAGAAGGAAACAAGGTGAAAGCTTATGTACACTTCTATGGTCGTTCTATCGTTTATAAGGACAGAGGTAAAGAGCTTTTGGAGAAGTTTGCTGCAGGCTTGGAAGAGGTAGGAAAAGTCGAGCAACATCCTCGTATGGAAGGTAGAAGAATGATTATGTTCTTAACTCCTTTAGCAGCGAAATAATTTTTTATTCGAAACATTGTATTGTTTGAATGAAAATTCACTATATTTGCACGCTTGTTTGATACAGGCGTGCATTTTTTTGTTCAAAAAAATGCAGCTATATAGCTTACCGAGGCCGTTTGGCTGCCGAAGGTAGCGTTTAATATATTTTGTAACATTTTAATCTTAGAAAAATGCCAAAGGTAAAAGTGAAATCTGGCGCTAAGAAGCGTTTCACCGTAACAGGTACAGGCAAACTTAGAAGAAAGCACGCTTTCAAAAGTCACATCTTGACTAAGAAAACTAAGAAACAAAAGAGAAATCTTACAGGTACTGGTGAGGTACACAAAGCAGACGAGCGTTTGGTGAAGCAAATGCTTTGGATGTAATCTTTATTGTTACATCATCTTATTTTAGTTTTTAATTTTCTTAAACAAGATATACAATGCCTAGATCGGTTAATCACGTAGCTTCAAGAGCTAGAAGAAAAAACGTCCTTAAGTTAGCTAAAGGTTACTGGGGAAGAAGAAAGAACGTTTGGACGGTAGCGAAAAACGCCGTTGAGAAAGGTCTTACTTATGCTTACAGAGATAGAAAGCAGAAGAAAAGAGAATTCAGAGCACTTTGGATCACCAGAATTAACGCTGGTGCTCGTTTGCACGGAATGTCTTACTCTCAATTGATCGGTAAATTGAATGCTGCAGGTATCGAGCTAAACAGAAAAGTATTGGCTGACCTTGCAATGAACCACCCAGAGGCGTTCAAAGCAGTAGTAGAAAAAGTAAAATAAGCATCGCGTCTTATTTTAAATCGATAAGAAATCCACAGAAGCTTTCGGGCTACTGTGGATTTTTTTTGTTCATGTTGTTTAATTGAGCTTCGCTCGTTCATATTGTTTAGTTGTTACCCTTGCCTCTGCTAGTCGTTTACTAATCGTAAGCCCCCTTACTAGTCGTAAGCCCTCTTACTAGTCGTAAGCTCCAGCTTACGACTCACAAGCGATTGTATGGAGGCTCCAGCCTCCAGTTACAGAATATGTAAATTCAGCTCCAGAAAGTTATCCAATTCTTGCAAGTCGATAAACTCATAGAAGTTCTCAGGCGAAAGGAAGCGAGGCCCCCTTTGATCCAATAACTCACGGAAGGTTTCTTTTAATTGCTCCGTAAGCTGTTTGCGATGCATATCCCAGTTCATGGTATAGTTGAGGTCTGCCACCAGATGATGTTGAGTGATTTCATCCTTGCTAAGCATTGTTTTTTCTTGTTGCTCAAAAGGGAAACGTTGTTCTATGGCTGCTGTATAGAGACGATTGATGTTTTTAATGGCTTCAGGGTGTTTATCAATATAGGATAGTGTCGCTCGAAGCCAAACGGCCGTTTTATATTCAGGAGAAGCGCCCAATACAAAAACATTATGCCAGTAAAAATGTAAATTTTTAGCCAATAAGGTTAGATAAACACTGCTCCCCCAGCCCGGACGCTGACGGTGCTGCTCGTATCCCTTTCGCTTGATCTCTTCTAATGACTTTTCCAACGCAGAAGTGAAGTCTTGTACAATTTGCTCCTCCGCGGCATAGAAATCTACCGATTGGTAATGATATTTTGCTTGCTTGCTCCAAACCCGAAAAGTTTTGAGGGCTATTGCATTCAAGTCCTTAAAAGGGGTCAGTTCCATATCGTTCTGTGATTAATGCTACATGATAGAAATACAAAAGACGATAATTTGTAGGAAATTTAAGGTTTATTGTATCTTAAAATTATAAACTTTTGTGCTGAAGGGTTATTATTTAATAGCACAAGATATTGCCAATAGTACAAGGCATCGCTAATAGCACAGGGCATTGCCCTGTGAAACAATATTTTAATTAACTATTGAAAATTAAAAATCAACCATCGATATGAAAAAAATAGCACTCTTAATACTCCTGATATGGGGACTAGGACCAATTTTATATGCTCAGAACAGTGCAAACATCCAATGGTTGGATATTACTCAACTAGAGGAAGCTATGGCCAAAGAACCTAGAAAAGTAATCATTGATGTATATACTGATTGGTGTGGTTGGTGTAAGAAGATGGATAAGGTAACCTTTCAAGATCCTGAGGTGACTAATTATATTAATGACCACTACTATGCAGTGAAGTTTAATGCAGAGGATAAGCGTGACCTGGATTTTATGGGGTATGTTTTTAAGTTTGTCCCGTCGGGCAGAAGAGGGTATAATGAATTAGCAGCGTCTTTATTGAATAATAAGTTGAGTTATCCTACGGTGGTCTTTCTGAATGAGAAGTTAGAGTTAATCCAACCTATTCCAGGGTTTCACCCTAAGGAGCGTATGCATATGATCCTCTCCTATATGGAAGAGGGAAAGGATACGATTCCTTGGCAGGATTATCCTAAGGTTTATAAGTCTCCTTACTAGTGGACTGAGTGTAGAAGTGTAAAAGTTTAAACGTAACACCTCTACACTTTTTTAATAATCGAACGTTAAGCCATTTGAGAAATAGGATCTCTCATTTTCAAATGGATAAACATGAATCATCTCATATTAACATTTAAGGGAGACTCATATTTTTTTGTTTAAAAAGTACCTTTATATATTTAAAAACGGCCTTGAAGAATTGCCGTTAAAATTTTTAATCGTAAAAGCGTTAAGAAAATTCCATTGTTTGAGCGCAGCGAGTTTGGAATTTTTAGCTTTTGCGATTAGAAATTAGGCAAATTCTTCAAAGCCTTGATTTTTTTGCTTCGTTTTTTCATCAAGGAAAAAATGAAGAAGCTCATAAAGGGCTTGTGAGATAGCTGCAAAGTGATGAACTCTCAGAAAGCTAAGTCATTTGTTAATATGGGATGATTCGTATTTTTTATTCGTCACTCCAAATTCATCAATTCTTTATGCGTGAAAATCTTTTAATTATATCTTTGTGTTGTTAAAAAAGATTAAATAAAGGAACGCAATCCTTTGATTGCTCTTTGGGCTTACTTTCTTTGTGAATATTAAGAAATACTTTAGGCATGAAAAGTGTCTAGTATAAAGAGAGATTGGATGGATGTGCCACTTTTTTCAATTATGAAGTGTCATTTCATATAGATTACAAGACTGAACGAGGATGAACAAGTATATTATATTTTTTCTGGCCGCGCTATCGCTGAGCGCTTGTGAGGAGGTGCGTACGGTATTTTCTTCTGCAAAAGACATCACTGCCAGTAAAGGGAAGGCTTTGGCGAGAGTACATGACAAGGTTCTTTACGAAAAAGATCTTGCTGGGATAATGGATTTGACGGTGGCATCAGAGGCAGATTCTACCTTAGTCAAGCGTTATGTCAATTCATGGGTGCGTAAAGAGTTGCTTTTGCATGAGGCTGAAGAGAATATGGAAATGGATGAGGCAGAGTTGGAGCGTAAAATCGAGGAGTATAAATTTCAGTTATTGGCTTATGCTTATGAGCAAAAATATGTAGCTGAAAACCTGGATACCTTGGTGACGGAAGAAGAATTGGAAAAATATTATGGGGAGAATGAGAAAGAGTTTGTTCTTAAGTCTAATATTGTAAGAGGTGTTTTTTTGAAGTTCCCTGAAGAAACCCCTAATCTGGATAAGTTAGAACAGTGGATGAAGGATGATGGAGACGCATCTATGGCTAAAATCAGAAGTCTTGCGTTGAGTTATGCGGATTTTGCTTATACCAATGATGATTCTTGGATGGAGTTGGATGAGTTGCTGTTTGGGACACCTTTTATGAAAACTACTTCTGATCAGTTACAAATGTTGAAACGTAAGCGCTTTTGGAAAACTGAAGATGGAGGCTATGCTTATTTTTTCTATATCAGAGAGTATAAGATTGTAGATCAGGTATCTCCGTTGGAGTTTGTGAGAGATCAGGTAGAAGCCGTTATTCTCAATCGACGAAAGGTACGACTATCCACTAATTTGAGTAAAGATCTTTATCAAAAAGCGACAATTAATGAAGACTATGAAATATTTAATTAGCACATTTTTTCTAAGTGTATTTTTATTTGGGCACAGTTTGCTAGCGCAAGAACAGGTCGTTGACAAGATTGTTGCAAAGGTAGATAATCATATTATTCTACTTTCTGAAGTAGAGGCAATGTATCAGCAAATGCTGTCCAATGGGGAGTATCCTCCCAATAAGGAAGAAGCTAAGTGTGAAATCCTTAAGAGTTTGATCATGAACAAGGTCTTGTATGCCAAGGCAGAGATTGACTCTATAGCTGTAGATGACGCCGGTGTTGAGCAAGAGATGGACCGCAGAATGCAATACATGATTCTGCAGATTGGATCACAGGAAAAGCTTGAGAAGACTTATGGTATGAGCATGGGTGAGTTGAGAGATGATCTTCGTGAGCAAGTTAAGGAGCAGATGACTGTACAGAATATGCAACGTCAGATCATCAACGATGTAAAGATTACTCCTAAGGAAATAGAGAAGTTCTACGAGGCTATTCCGGATTCAGAGGTGCCTTTCCTTTCTGCTGAAGTGCAAGTAGGTCAAATTGTACTAGAGCCTGAGGTAAGCAAGAGTGAGAAAGAGAAAGTAAAGGAGCAATTGATGCAAATCAAGCAAAGGGTCTTGGATGGAGAGGACTTTGCTACTTTGGCTAAGCAGTATTCAGAAGATTATGGTTCAGGTAGAAAAGGAGGAGAACTTGGCTGGCACGGAAGAGGGGAATTGGTACCAGAATTTGAGGAAGTTGCATTGACGATTGAAGAAGGAGAAATCGCTAATCCGGTAGAGTCAGAATTTGGATACCATTTAATTCAGTTGATGGAAAGAAGAGGAAACCGTTTTAATGCAAGACATATTTTGATTCGTCCGAAGTCCAATAGTAAAGATCTGGAGCAAGCCTATGCCAAAGCGGATAGTGTTAGAGGACTTATTTTGGCAGATAGTATGACTTTTCCTGAGGCTGCTCAGGAGTTTTCTGTAGATCAACAGACACGAGCAAATGCCGGATATTTTACAAACCAGCTGACAGGTAGCTCAATGGTTTCTACAGATGAGTTGGAGCCTACGGTCTTTTTTACAATTGACACCATGACCGTTGGGAATATCACGAAGCCTATGCAGTACCGTACTGCCGAAGGGAAAGAAGCGGTAAGAATCCTTTACTACAAAGACTATAAGGAGCCACATACTGCAAACCTAAAGGATGATTTCCAGAAGCTTTACCAGTTGACATTGAATGCTCGTAAGAATGATATCCTTCAAGAGTGGGTCAAAAAAGCTCGTAAGGATGTTTATGTTGAAATAGATGATAAATTTAAAGGATGTGCCTTTATCGAAGAGTTCAAGAATTGATAAGGTGAAATATCTTTTATTAGATAAAGAACATGAGTTATCCCATATTAATATTTAAGGGGTAACTCATGTTTTTTTTGTAAAAAAAGGGCCTTTATATATTTGAAAACGGCCTTGAAGAATTGCCGTCAAAATTTTTACTCGTAAAAGCGTTAATAAAATTCCATTGTTTGAGCGTAGCGAGTTGAATACGCCATGTAATGGTTTTAGCTTTTGCGATTAAAAATTAGGCAAATTCTTCAAAGCCTTGATTTTTTTGCTTCGTTTTTTCATCAAGGAAAAAATGAAGAAGCTTATAAAGGGCTTGTGATATAGCTGTAAAGTGATGAATTCTCAGAAACCTAAGTCATTTGTTAATACGGGATGGCTTATATTTATATTCTATGAGTACTTATGGGAATCGTAATACCCTATCTCTTTTGACTATGCTTATAACCAAAACTATCTATCAATAAACTGAATTACTTGTCCGCCACAAACGAAGTATCTGTATTTTAGTTATATTAAGTGGCTAATTTATACGACGATTTTATGAATTATACATTACATCAACTCCATGTTTTTTTAACTATCTCTCGAACAGGGAGTATTACAAAGTCGGCAGAAGAGTTGCATTTAACGCAGCCAGCAGTCTCCATACAGTTGAAAAACTTTCAAGATCAGTTTGAGATGCCCTTAACAGAGGTGGTGGGCCGTAAATTGTATATCACAGACTTTGGAAAAGAAATAGCAGCGGCTGCGGAAAAAATATTGGAAGAAGCCAATGCGATCAACTATATCTCTTCGGCTTATGGAAACCTGTTGGCTGGTCGCCTCAAGATTTCTGTAGTGTCCACAGGAAAATATATCATGCCTTATTTGCTATCGGACTTTATGAAAGAGCATGTAGGTGTAGATCTACTCATGGACGTGACAAATAAAAGTTCTGTGATCAAGAGTCTTGAAAATAATGAAGTAGATTTTGCTTTGGTGTCCGTGATGCCAGGGGGTATCTCTCTGGAGCATATGCCATTAATGTATAACCAACTTTATGTGGTAGCTAACACCGAGTTGGCTTCCCAGTATGATATTAATACATGGGAAGATTTGACGAATATTCCTTTGATCTACAGGGAACAGGGATCTGGTACTCGACAAGTCATGGAGCAGTTCTTTAAGGCTAATAATATAGCTGTTGAGAAGAAAATGGAGCTGACAACTAATGAAGCAGTTAAGCAAGCTGTATTGGCAGGATTAGGCTGCTCAATTATGCCTGTGATTGGCTTGAAAAATGAGCTGAATGATGGCTTATTGAAAATACTTCCGGTAGAAGGGTTTCCGATACAATCTACTTGGCACTTGATCTGGCTCAAGAAGAAGCGATTAACATCTGTAGCAACAGCCTTTCTGCAGTTAATTCAAAAAGAAAAGGATGCCATTATTAAGGAGCAGTTTGGGTGGATTGATGAGTATGTAGCCAAGAGCATTAAAGGGAAAAGCTAAAAGAAGCATACAACTTGATATAAAGAGTAAATATTGATCGTAGCGTGATGAAATGATATGACCTGTAGCAATGGGTTTACTGTGCTGATAGGATGGAGGAGGCACTCTTATGACAGGAAGGAGTAATATATTTGGTATCCTATTTGAAAAATTCTAATTTAAATAGAAATCCTCAACTAGAAGACTTGGTGTTCTAAACATATGCTTCAGTGACATCATCGGTCAATAGCTAAATCAACTAAAAGCCTATACACATTGAGAACAACAGTAGAATTTCAATCAGACAAAGAAGCGGCAGATGCGATGTATGCTTCTTACCAAAAGCTAAAAGAAGAGATCGGGAAAGTAATTGTAGGACAAGATGAAACTGTCAAGTTAGTTTTGACAGCGATGTTTTGCCAGGGACATGCTTTACTGGAAGGGGTGCCGGGATTGGCCAAAACCCTTTTGATACAGACGATCTCTTCCGTGATGGACTTAGAGTTTAATAGGGTGCAGTTTACACCTGACTTGATGCCTTCCGACATTCTGGGAGCAGAGACGATGGATAAAGATAGACAGTTTAAGTTTGTCAAGGGACCTATTTTCAGCAACATAGTTCTTGCGGATGAGATTAACCGTACCCCTCCAAAGACCCAGTCAGCTTTGTTGGAAGCGATGCAAGAGCGTTCGGTGACTATTGCCAATCAACATTTTGCACTGCCGGCACCTTTCTTTGTACTCGCGACACAAAACCCAATTGAGCAGGAAGGAACATATCCCTTGCCAGAAGCCCAGCTGGATCGTTTTATTTTTAATATCACTTTAGATTATCCATCGTATGAGGATGAGGTCAACATTGTTAAAAATACTACGAGTAGTACCAAGCCTAAAGCAGGACAAGTTGTTACGGCAGAAGAAATTATTGCTTTTCAGGAATTAGTGCGTAAGGTGCCTATCGCTGATAACGTAGTAGAGTATGCTGTGAAACTGGTAGGGAAAACCCGTCCAGGTACAGCTCATGCTACCGAGTTTACGAATCGATACTTGGAGTGGGGAGCAGGGCCAAGGGCTTCACAGTTCTTGGTGATGGCTGCTAAGTGTAATGCCTTATTGAATGGGAAGTATTCTCCAGATATTGAAGATGTGCAGGAAGTGGCTTTGCCAATTATGCGTCATAGGGTAGTTCGTAACTTTAAGGCAGAGGCAGAAGGGATTACGATTCAGGATGTTATCAGAGAATTGCTATAAGCTAAGTTGAGGCGGCTTACGCCGCTGGTTGAGAGGCACTGCGTGCCGTTGAGTGGAGCTTCGCTCCGTTGAGATTTTACAGTACTGTTCTTTCTCAACAGCCCGAAGGGCTACTCAACAGCAAAGCGCTCAACCAGCGGCGTAAGCCGCCTCAACAAAAGACTATTGTATCGCATCAATTGCTAATTGATATACTTTATCCAATTGTTCCTCAAAAGTGCAATTAGAAGTATCTACCTCAATAGCATCATCAGCTTTTTTAAGTGGACTCTCAGCTCTGCTGCTATCTTCTTTATCTCTACTTACCAGATCATTCAAGACATCCTCAAAGGCTACTTTTTGTCCTTTTTCCTCCATTTCTAACTGTCTTCTTTTAGCTCTCACTTCTGCCGAAGCAGTCATAAAGATCTTTAGTTCCGCATCGGGGAAGACTACCGTGCCAATATCTCTACCATCCATAACGATACCCTTTTGCTTTCCCATTGCTTGTTGCTGCTCTACCAGGAAGTGACGAACGGCAGGGATGCTGCTGACTTTACTTACTTTGGATGATACGTTAAGAGTACGGATTTGTTCTTCCACAATCATTCCATTGAGTTCAATTTCTTTACGTCCATTGGATGGGTTATGAGCGAATGAGAGATGAACGTTACTTAACTCCTTTTCTACCTCTTGTTGATTATCTATAGGAATATTGTGCTGAAGTAAATAAAGGGTAACGGCTCGATACATGGCGCCAGTATCAATATAAATATAATCTAGCTTGTTAGCGAGTGCCTTGGCAGTACTGCTTTTACCACATCCGGCATGGCCATCCATGGCTATAACAATTTTATTTTTTGATGACATATTATTGAAAGTTGAATCACGATTGGCAATGTTATAGTATTAAATCAAGGATAGAAGTTGTAAAATCCATATTAATTTTATACCATATGCACTGTCGCTTCAGTTTTTTTATTTTATTAACTGGCTTTTAATAAGCTTTTTAAATCAAAGATCCCCCTTCTTTTATGAAATTAGAGGGGAGTAGAATCAGAATAATCTAAGGCGACTAGAAGCAAATAAACTAAAAAACTCCCGAATGACAAGGTTCATTTTTGGAGTTACGAAGACAAACTATTACTATAGATAGTCTAGACAAGCGCGTAAAAAAGTAGTAAACACTAATTTTCAACTAACAGAACTTCTTAAACTGTAATGAGTAAAATTAAAAAGAATGAAGAATTTAGTAGTAGATGGGGATTAATTTTAGCTGCCTTGGGTATGGCAATTGGCGCAGGTAACCTGTGGCGATTCCCTCGATTGGCAGGGCAGTACGGAGGAACATTCCTTGTATTATGGCTATTGTTCCTGTTTATATGGTCCGTGCCTATTTTATTGACAGAGTTTTCTATTGGTAAGCGTTATAAAAAAGGAGTGATTGCATCTATCTCACAAGCAGCTGGGAGGAAGTATGCTTGGATGGGAACCTTTATAGCGCTCTGTACACTAGGAATTACTTTTTATTATTCTGTTGTCACTGCATGGGGATTACGTTATTTAGGAATGGCATTGGATTTCTTTGTAATGTCCAAGGAGCCATTATCGGATCACCTGGCCAAGGATAGCGAGTTTTTGAATACATTTTGGACCAATATCTCAACAGGAGACACCACGACAGTAGTTTTACACCTGGTTGCCGTAGCAGTTGGTGCTTTGGTACTGTATTTCGGTATTCAGAAAGGCTTGGAGAAGGTGAATAAGGTATTGATTCCATCCCTGTTTATACTTCTTTTCTTAGTATCGGGTATTGCCTTACAAGAAGAAGGAGGTATCGATGGACTTAAATATATGTTCCGTTTGGATATGGCTTTATTTTCCGAACCAAAAGTTTGGATTGAAGCATTGTCACAATCAGCATGGTCTACCGGTGCTGGATGGGGATTGATCCTGACGTTATCTTCTTATAGCCGAGAAAAAGAAGATGTAACACTCAATATCTTGATTAGTGGTATTGGAAACAACTTTTCCTCTATTGTCGCAGGTATGGCGATCTTACCTTCTGTATTTGCTTTAGCTAACACAGAAGCGGAGGCAATTTCCCTTTTGCAGTCAGGAAACCAAGCCTTGACGTTTACGGTAATTCCTCAGCTGTTTGCAGAGATCCCAGGTGGAGACATTCTTTCTATTATTTTCTTTTCAGCTTTTACACTGGCGGCGTTTAGTTCGCTGTTGACGATGATAGAGATGTGTATTCGTCTGACGATAGACTTAGGGATCAGTAGAAGGGTTTCTTCTTTGATTGCAGCGGCAGGTTGTTTTATTTTTGGTTTTCCGTCAGCTTGGTCATTGGACTTCTTTACTAATCAAGATTGGGTTTGGGGTCTAGGTTTGATCATCTCAGGACTTTTCATGGTGATTGTGGCTCATAAAGAGGGCTTAAAATCATTTAAGCATAAGTACATTGATAAGGATTCCGACATCATTCTTCCAGACTGGTTCTATGTAGCCACTATGTGGGCTATTCTTCCATTGGGAGGAATCTTGATCTATTGGTGGATGTCGCAGGGATATAGTGAAAACCCTTGGTTTACTGAAGATGGTGTGTGGAATGTGATTGATGTCTATTCTAATGCGACTGTGGTAACACAATGGGGATTTATCTTAGGAATAGCAGTACTCTTTAACAATATGATTTATAAGCTTTATACTCCTAAAAAGCATGAATCTGTTGTAGTAGACTAGTCTATAAATAAGCTCTAATATTACTTACAAGTTTTTAAGGAAAACATGAGTCATCCTTTAGCGAATAGCTATATGGAAGGTTCATGTTTTCCTACTTTTCTTACCTTATTCTTTCAACAAAAGATGATTCTTTTTCCAAATGCAAAAATTAATCTGGGACTAAACGTGCTGTATAAGCGTCCAGATGGTTTTCATGCTCTTCAATCCTGTTTTTATCCCGTAGGATGGGCCGATGTGCTAGAAATAACAGAGGCTGAATCGTATAAATTTACTTCTACAGGAATAGAGATTCCCGGAGATCCTTCCAACAATCTTTGTACGAAGGCATATGATTTACTGAAAAAAGACTTCGATATACCAGCAGTACATATACACCTTCATAAGATTGTACCTATTGGTGCAGGTCTTGGAGGAGGATCTGCAGATGGAGCTTTTACCTTGAAGGGCTTAAATGATTTGTTTGGTTTGGGGTTAAGTATAAAAAAGCTACAAACTTATGCGGAGCAATTGGGAAGTGATTGCCCATTTTTTATTGAGAATAAGCCGGTATGGGTAACTGGAAGAGGAGAGGTGTTTGAGCCTGTTGAATTGGATTTATCCGGGAAATATATCGTCCTAGCTAATCCGGGTATCCACATATCCACAGCGGAGGCGTATGGTGCGATTACTCCTCAAGAACCAACTAGGAACACTAAAAAAGAATTAGAAGGGGATATAGCCCACTGGAAAGCGTTTGTGAAGAATGATTTTGAAGAGCCTATAGCAAAAAAGTATGTAGCTATTCAAAATCTAAAAGAATATATGTATCAAAAAGGAGCGGTATACGCAAGCATGACAGGTTCTGGGTCTACCGTTTTTGGAATTTTTGATGAGAAACCTCTAGGGCTGTCTTTTGAAAAGGAGATAATGACTTGGGAAGGGACACTCTAACATGATACAAGGTTGATCAAATATGAAAATTAAAAGATTAAATTTTCATATTTGATTACTAGAGGGTTAGCATCATATGTTAACACGAGGGTTGTTTTTTTTGAGGATACAGTTGCAAAATATAAATGGACCATGCATATTTGCATCGCTTTTCACGGGAAAGTTCAATAAAAAAACACTGGAGCAGTAGTTCAGTTGGTTAGAATACCTGCCTGTCACGCAGGGGGTCGCGGGTTCGAGTCCCGTCTGTTCCGCCAACAGACCACCGATAGGTCTAAAAAGTAATCGGAAAAGGAGC
>NZ_BAABJX010000036.1:0-295 GCF_039543525.1 Algivirga pacifica | reverse complement strand
CGATAAGGTCTAAAAAGCAATCGGAAAAGGAGCAGTAGTTCAGTTGGTTAGAATACCTGCCTGTCACGCAGGGGGTCGCGGGTTCGAGTCCCGTCTGTTCCGCCAACAGACCACCGATGAGGTCTAAAAAACAATCGGAAAAGGAGCAGTAGTTCAGTTGGTTAGAATACCTGCCTGTCACGCAGGGGGTCGCGGGTTCGAGTCCCGTCTGTTCCGCCAACAGACCACCGATAGGTCTAAAAAACAATCGGAAAAGGAGCAGTAGTTCAGTTGGTTAGAATACCTGCCTGTCACG
>NZ_BAABJX010000035.1:0-59561 GCF_039543525.1 Algivirga pacifica | reverse complement strand
CTCCGATTAGGCGGCACAGCTTTCTTGCAAGCTGCCAGATATGTTTGCATGCGGGGCAAACTAAGGGCGACCACAAGGGTCGCTCCTGCTTAGGCTTTTACTTCTTCCTGTGGCTCCTTGAGCAACTCCATGGCTTTCTCTACCATTTTCTTAGAACCTACAAAGAAAGGCGTTCGCTGATGAAGTGACGTAGGCTTGACGTTCAAGATTCGTTGATACCCATCTGTCGCTACTCCTCCTGCCTGCTCTGCCAAAAATGCCAATGCATTACACTCATACAACAATCTCAACTTTCCTTGCTCATACTTCTCCGTCGCAGGATAAATATAAATCCCTCCTTTTAGCAGGTTTCGATGAAAATCACCCACCAAAGAACCGATATAACGCCCTGAATACTCTTGATCTTTACAGTGCTTAAGATACGCCTTTACTCCCTCAGGAAAGGTATTATAAGCTCCTTCATTGATTGAAAATATTTTTCCATCTTCCTTCATTTTCATTTTAGGATGGGAAAGGAAATACTCCCCTAAAGATGGCTCATACGTAAAACCATTTACTCCGTAGCCGGTAGAGTATACCAACATGGTAGAAGATCCATACAATACATAACCCGCCGCTACTTGTTCAGTACCTTCCTGCAACATATCAGCCTCTGTAGGTGAGGATCCAATAGGGGAACGACGACGATAGATAGAAAAAATGGTTCCGACTAATACGTTTACATCAATATTAGAGGAACCATCCAAAGGGTCTATCGTTACTATATATTTTGCGTGTTTGTTACCTGTTTCAATAATGTGATCGCATTCTTCCGAAACAATTCCGCAGGTTTCACCTCCTTTGGATAAGGCCCGGGTAAAACGCACATCTGCTACCACATCGAGTTTTTGCTGTGCTTCACCCTGTACATTTTCTGTACCTGAAGCACCTTCAATGCCTGCAAGCCCTGCCCGATTGATTTCCCTGTTAATAATCTTGGAAGCAAGTGCTATATCCCGCAGCAACTGTGATAACTCTCCGGTAGCATACGGAAATTGTTCTTGCTTTTGTGCAATGAAACGGTCTAGTGTTGTCCCTACTGGGGCGGTTAAATCTCCTAACATAAATGTAATTAGATAGTATATGAAAATTTGATTGGTCAAAACAAATTAACTAAGAATTTTCATATTTACGCAACCGGTTGCTATAATTCCATAAAAAAAACCGGCATCCTCTTTCAAGAATACCGGTACACACATCACAAAAGTATGAATTAACTCTTTACTTTTATCTTATTCACTTTTTTCGGCAGCTTCCTTTGCTTCTGACTCTGCCAAACGTTGCTCTAATATTTCAATTCTTGCCTTTAGCATTTCCATCTCCTCTTTATCAGCAGGAGACTCTGCTCGGCTAAATGCCTTTGTCAATCGATCGCTGATTAATCTCAATTGCTCTTCCACCTCCATTTTCTTGTTCTCAGTGGTGCTCATTAACTCTCTCACGATCTTCTTACCCTCTTCCTCTGAAATACGTTCTTCAGCAATCATTGCATCAATTACTTCTTTAACTTTTTCGGCCGTAAAAGCTGCTAAGCCTACGCCTGTGTAGATGAATTTTTTGATTAGAGTTTCCATTATTGGGTCTATTATGGGGTGAAAAATATGGATTGATTACTCCTGAGAGTTTCTATTCCCCTCAGTAACAAAGGTAAAAAACCTTTAATGAATGAACAATCACTTTACATTATTTTTAATTGTAATCTTTCAATAATACATACGAAATCCTATACAGAAAGATACAACTATTTCGTATTTATTTTGGATGGTCTCTTACTAAGCATATAAAGTAATCCCAGTCCAGGAATATACAATAACAGGGTAGTCAAATCACCAAAAAACCTTTTCACTAGCCCTTTACGTTTCAAAGGGAATGTTCTCCCCTCTGCCTTTAGGGATTTCCATAGTTCAATTTGCTGTTCATACCCCTCTGGCCACCTTCCTTCTTGCTGTAGTTGCTGCTTCTCTTTCAAGTACCAAGCATGGTGCTCTTTCATAATCATACACCAATTTAATGGATTAAAGCGCCAAAGGATACTCCACTGCTGTTTGCATTCTTTCCAGAAATCCTTCCACTGGAAAGGATGTGTTCCATGGGCTGCTACAGAATCGTTCAAATGGGCTTGCATATGATCCTGAAACTGATCTCTCAACTGTTGAATTTCTTCTTCTGTAACTTGTTCTAATGCACGGCCATCTACCAACTCATATGGTTTGAACGGTGCCCCTTTTACAAAAGTCAATTTCGCTGGAAACCCAAAATAAAAGAACCAAGGCTGAAAAGGCACGACCAACAACGCTAGCCCTATAGGCAAAAAAGGAATGCCTAGCTTTTGCGCCAACCGATTGACCCAATCCATACTATAGCTATAAGGGTTAATATACTCTCCATTTACAGTAGCAATTGGTACGATAGGTGTTTTATGCTTAATACTCATACGAATCGTTGAGGAAGCCAATCGCCTTAATTTGTATTTCTTATCAAACCCCTTCCCTATACCCGGTACACCTTCCGGATAGATCAAAACCTGACTATCCTTGGTATGCATTAAAGAATCGTAGTTTATCAATGTCGCGTCTACGCCTCCCAGTTTTTTCCAAAAATCAGGAATCAGGAAAGGGCTCATAATAGGCGCTAATGAAAGTGCAGGAGAAGCTAACACTCTAGCCGCTTTTTTTAAATTGTAATCACTCCGTTCAAAAAAGGAAGAAGCAAGGGCTATAGCATCCCAAGGAAATGCCATCCCCGAATGGTTACTCGCATAAATCAAGGGAACATCTTCACCAACACGCTCAGGTTGTTCTTCAAAACCAATAAATTTGACGCGGAAATAATGACTATTCAAGTGGGTCAGAACAGATGTCGTGATGCTATACGCATACCCTGCATCAAACATCGTATGGAGATTATCAATATTCTCCATCACCTCTTGCTCATTGTAGACTCTAAACTTCTTCTTTGCCTTCATAAATTTAGTGGAATCATTCATTCCCTGATCTTGTATTTTTGATGAAACAGCGACAGCTGAAGATGTAGGATGTTTTGCTTGCATAGTATGATTAATGGGCTAAGGATAAAGAATCTGTATCGCAGCTTACACGTAAAAAAGTTTTCGCTTTTTACATATACTCAATAAAAATAAAAACCTAGAAGGTAATTTCTAGGTTTTTTACTGTTTATACTAATTATTCTTTCAATCAATTGGGAATTTCATCCCCTATTATTCTACTCAGGACAATATTTCATATATTGCTATAAGTGAATACCTATTATTGGTTTGCAGCCATAAAAATGCTGGTATTTTCTGTAACGAAGTCGTAAAAGGCCAAATTGAAGAGCATAAGTACTCCCAATAATACTACTGCAGATACCAATCCTCTTACAATACTCATATGAGCCAAAAAAGAACGATAGCAACGAATCAGGATAGCTAGGGTTGATACGATCAAGTAGACTTTGAATAACAAATCAATGGATTCCATATTCATAGCGGGTTAGTTTTTAAGTATATATCAATATACATACTCTACCACTGAATCACATATAGGCTTTCTTCTCCGTAACATCTATTAATACAATAGCACAGCATTTTTACAGGCAAGAGTCAATAATATTCATAACGCAACAACACATATAAAATAAATTCTATTTCAAACCAACAAAAACATGAATACCAACACGGCTACAACTATTGAGCAACAAAAAGCACAGGAACAATTCCGCAAGAAAATGCTCAACAAAAGTGTCTTTCGCACTTTCACCCTAACGCAAGTACCTCTGGGGTATTTGGCAGGCATGAAGCTAAACAGCCTAGACCTACACACCTGCTCTACTAGCATGAAGTACAAATGGATTAATAAAAACCCTTTTAAGTCCATGTATTTTGCGGCTCAAAGTATGGCAGCAGAACTCTCTACTGCGGCACTTTGCATGTTAGGTATACAAGGGTATGCTCCTTCAGTTGCTTTTATCATTATTGGTATGGAAGCAACATTTCCTAAAAAAGCCACAGGAAAGGTAACCTTCACTTGTGAAGATGGGGATGCCATTATGGAGTGTATCCAAAAAGCGATTGATACAGGAGAGGCTTCTACTATAAAAACGAAAACCGTAGGAAGAATGGAAGATGGTACGGTCGTGTCGGAGTTTTTCTTTACTTGGTCGTTTAAGCAACGAAAGTCTAAATAAAAAAACATGAGTCACCCCCCTAAATGTTAATATGGGGTGACTCATCTATATAGCGTGAAAAGATGTTTGGAGCTTATTTCTCAAATACCATTTTGTGGTCTCCATCTTGATGGATAAGCTCTAACATTCCATCAGAAGTCATTCGATAAGAAGAAACTTTTTCAATAAACTTGATATATTTCTCCTCTTCCCCCGGGTTCATAGGCATTTTTCTGGTCACTGCCATGGCACCGTTCAAAGACAAGCCTTTCTTCCCCTCTCTCGTGAACACCCCCATATAATTATTAAAAACCTGTCCTGCAAAACGCAATGTACCGTCTTCCAAGGTTTCAATGTGTAACACGGGTTCTACTCCTTCTCCTGGCTCTGTCTTGTCTCCACTTTTAATCTCCTCATAGTATGCAAAAGTCCAATCTCCATCAATTGCTGATGGTTTCATTTCCTGAGAGGAATTATCTGTGGCTTTTTTGCTTCCTGCACATGCAAACACAAGGAATGCTATTGCTAAAATAAATAGTTGTTTCATAGTGGCTGCTTTTAATTCAATGATAGTAATACCTCAAGATAAAAACGATCCACTCCAACTCGCAATGATATTTACTGCTTCTCTTTAGAATCTTTATGTACAATTGTTTCCATGATCGATAACAGAATATAGGTAATCACGATCATTGGAATGGCTAATACCTTGAACAGTACAATAAAGACACACGACAACCCCAACAAGACAAATCGGAATTCATTTTTCTTCCACCCAAATGTTTTAAACTTCATGGCTATCAATGGCAACTCTGACACCAGCAAGAACGACATAACAATCGCTACCCCTGCTAATAGCCAAGGGTTATACACTAAAGGAGCATAAGCTGGGTTTACTTCTGCGATGACAGGAAGTGAACCAAACAACAGCGCATTGGCTGGAGTAGGTACTCCAATAAAACGATCAGACTGCCTTGTATCCACATTGAACTTTGCCAACCTCAAAGCGGAGAACGCTGGAATAAGCAATGCGACATACGGAAAGTATGGATGAGGAGCTTCTTTCAATAACAAATGATAGGCGATCATCCCCGGCAACACACCAAAAGAAACCATATCGGCCAAAGAATCTAACTCCTTACCTATAGGTGAAGCCACCTTCAAGAGACGTGCGGCAAAACCATCAAAAAAATCAAATATAGCTCCGAGCAACATTAATGCTGCCGCCATGACTAAATCTCCTTGAAAACAAAAAATAATACCTACTGTACCTGACAATACATTGCCGGTGGTCAATGCATTAGGAATATGCTTCTTAATCATAATTCACGGTGATGTTCAAACATCAATTATCTCAAAAAATAAATTATCCCTTCACAAATGGATTAGACACTTTCTCTTTTCCGATCGTAGTGGTTGGGCCATGTCCACAGTATACTCGTGTATTATCAGGCAATACATAAAACTGTGTTTGAATACTATTCAACAACGTTTGATGATCACCTCCCGGTAAGTCCGTACGCCCTATGCTTCCATGAAACAGTACATCTCCTCCGATAAGAAAACTTTGGGCTTCGCTATAGAATGCCAAATGTCCCGGAGAGTGCCCAGGTACAAATAAAATCTTAAGGGAAGAGTCGCCAAAAGTAAGTGTCCCCTCTTGAGGTAAATAATGGTCTGCTTCCACCTCCTGAAAGCCTTGCATCCCCCACATCTGAGCTTGCATAGCTCCTCGCTCCAATAACTCACGTTCTCCATCAGGAGAATATAAAGGCACTTCAAATGTTGTTTTTGCAAAATAGTTTCCAAAGATATGGTCAATATGGCAATGGGTATTGACGATCTTCTCAATTTGTATGCCTTTCATATCAATAAAAGCTTTCAGCTGTTGCTCTTCATAAGGCTCCATACATCCGGGATCAATAATGATTCCTTTGTTTGTATCATCATAAAGGACATAAGTATTCTCAGCAAAAGCTCCGAACTCAAATGATTCTATATATATCATAAACAATTAAGATTAATATTTAAGGAACAAATATAGATATTTCATAAGTCTATCATTCCATAAGCCTATCTTTTTACCTCAATGATTTACTAATTTAGTAATGCGATTTATTATTTTTGTCCTATGAAGAAGACTTACGATTATATGATCGCCGGGCAAGGGATTGCCGGCACCACACTTGCTTATACTTTATTACGAAAAGGGCACTCTGTACTCTTATTTGATAAATATAACCCATTCAGTTCATCCAGAATGGCCGGTGGTATCGTAAATCCTATCACTGGTAGAAAAATGATCAAAACGTGGATGGCAGACACACTATTTGATAAGTTGCATAGTTTCTATCCTGAAATGGAAGAATTCCTAGGAAAACGTTTCTTCTACCCTATCAACATTTTTTTTCCCTTTGAGAGTCAGGAAAAGCAAACGGATTGGATGAGCGCCAGTGCTGACGAGAAATATGAAAATTATATTGTTGATTTTCATGCTGACGGTATCTACCAAGAGGTGAATCAAGCTTATGGAGGTATGGAGGTGCAACGTTCCGGTTTTTTAGAGGTAGTTCCTTTTTTGGAAGCTTTTAAAAAGTATATGGAAACCAATGGAGATTTTGTTGAACAGAAGCTTGAAGCAAAGGACCTAACCCTTACCGAAAAGGGGGTAATCTGGAATGATATACAAGCCAAAAAAGTAATCTTTGCCGAAGGTGCCAATAACCCTGACAACCCTTATTTCAACTGGCTTGACTTTAGAAATGTGAAAGGGGAAGTATTAATGGTGAAATTCAAGAATGCCCGTTTTAACCATATCATCAACCGCAATGGCTTTATTATCCCTATCGATCAGGAAGGAACTTGTAAAGTTGGCGCGACTTATGAATACCATCAATTGGATAATACCCCAACAGAAAAAGGTAAAGAGCAACTCTTAGAAAAGCTACACGCCCTCTGCAACGATGAATATGAAATCCTAGATCATTGGGCAGGCATTCGTCCTGCCACTTATGATCGCCGTCCCTTTATAGGGCTACATCATGAATATCCTCAAGTGGGGATTTTTAATGGACTTGGCACTAAAGGCGTCTCTTTGGCTCCTTATTTTGCTGAACACTTTTATCATTACCTTGAAAATGGTGAACCTCTCATGCCTGAAATAGATTTTCAGCGACAACTTCGTAGAAAAAAAGGCGGTAGAGGTAAGAAGTAAAAGGTAAAAGGTAAAAAGTTGTATCTTAAAGCTGATCTGTAGAGGTAACCAAAAGGGCACCTCTAGCCACTTACTTATATATCACCTGCGTTGGGGCGACCACAGGGGATGTACTACCTTTTTCTTTGGTCCGGGCAACCACAAGGGGCGCCCCTACCTTTTACCTTTTACCTTTTACCTTTTACCTTTTAAATATGAGACTACTCTATTGCTTATTACTATCCGGAATCTATCTCGTCTCTTGTTCTCAATTACCTAAAAAGTCACAAACACAGGAGCCAATCATTATGACTGAAGCTAAACCTTTTGTAAGTCAGATGATTGAAAAAGACACAGTATACTACAATTCCTCCTTCAGTTTTAAAACAACCTTTCCTACGATACTGCAACAAGAAACGCTCAGTGATAATACAGAAGGAGCTGAATTTACGGATGGTACAGCACACTTAGTATTGTGGGGCTCTCTTGGTACGACTACGGATGTTCAAAATCTCTTTGAAAAAGTGTCTTCCAAAACACTAGAGCAATACAGCATAATTCCTTCCAAATACTCCTGGCAACCAGAACTGAAGAAGCTTTATTTTCAAGAAGCGCTACTTTCTGAAATACGACAAGATAGTATCTTATATCATCAAGCCACCCCCCTATTCTTTGTACTTTCAGGTTATACGTCCGAGAAGAATGTTTTTTACCAAAGGACGGAGCAATTTATGAACTACTATGTGAGCTTTAAACTCACCTATCCTTTGACGTCTAAAGTTCACTATGACTCTCTTGTTGATCAGATTAAGTTAGAACCTTATCTACCTACTCCTTAAACTTATGTTGTTTAATTGAGCTTTGCTCGTTCATATTGTTTGGTTGATTAAAACTTCTTTGACCAACGCTATAACTATCCTGACTCAACTCAACACACTATACGATTTATTCCACTAATTCACCAAAGGGGAAACTAGTGGATTGATTGCTAAATAAACTTATAGCTAAGTAGTACTTTCAAACGGTTTAAGGAAGAAGGAGAAAGGATTAATAATCAATCATACTCCAGAAGCTTCTATTCCTTTATCCTTTTAATACTTATACCTGACAAGTCCAAGATAAGCGCTCGTGAACTATGACGTTATTAGTTTCTTTTTACTATTGACACTCTTCGATTCTTTAGCCTTCCATCTTTTGTCGTATTAGATGCAATAGGTCTCTCCTGCCCCCATCCTTTCGTCGTCATTCTATCCGCAGGGACTCCAACATTCACCAACGCCTCTTTTACCGCAGCAGCTCTCGCCTGTGAAAGTCTTTTATTATTTTCTGGAGTACCTACATTATCGGTATGCCCCTCAATACTAATTTTAAGTGAAGGAGCTTTCTTCAAAAAGCGAGCTACCTCCCGAATGTTTAGGTAAGAGTCATCTGTCAATTCTGCACTACCCGAAGCAAAACCTATATATAAATCCAAACTTCCCTTTTTCTCAATCAAAGCTAGCATATCTTCTGCTGTCTCTGCCTCCTGTAGTTTCTTCTTGGTCATTATAGAAATCGAATAACCTTCTCCTTCCTTATAAGTTTCTACTAAACACCATATCTCAGCCCCTCTACTTTTAATATAATAACCAGCCGCATCCTCATTCTTGTAAATTTCTTCTCCACTATAGCGCCTAACGACCTCCGAAAACTGATTCATGATTTTTTGCTTTCGGTAATTATTTCCGCTGGAAGTCGACGGTTTATTTTTTAGCTCATAAGCCACATATTCCTTGTTACCAGTGATAGTTGTCAGCTCTACTTCACTTAATGGAAATTCAATTTTATCAAACTTCTCCTCTGTATACACTAATTCATATTCTCCTAAAGGCATCAACAAAGGATTACTTCTTACATTTTGAGCATGGACCGGAGCCATAAACTCTACAAAAGTATATAGAAATAACGCCAGTATCCGGTAATAAGCTGTTTTCATTCTCATAAAAAATACTTTGATATAATGTGATGAAGTTCAATCTATGAATCTATGACCTGAATATAGGCCCTATCACATTATTAGAACGGTAGGTATTAAAAAATATTTCGACCCTAAAAACAGAAGTAAAAAAAAGGCAGTTTCATCATTTGAAGCATAAAGTGTAGACATTTATCATGAATAAAAAATTTCTACACCCTACACTTCTACACCTCTTGAGCTTACTAGAAATGCTCCTCTACCATCATCAAAAACTCTTTGGTAGTATCCTCTGTTAGATCCCACTCATACTTTCTCGCAAAATTATTTCGAATATGCTTGATCGCCTCTGAGTATGTATTACTTTCATCAATTAAGCGAATCGCATTTACCAATTCTGTTTTGCTGTTATTAAATAACTTTTCAGTAAAATAGAAACGCTGATTTAAAGCAATTCGACTACCGAAAGATCCCTTAAATCGATCCTTCAACGTTTTTTGTCTTGAAGGATGATCCATCTCTGGCCAAACCGTCTTCTCCTGCTTCTGCTCTTGAGTCCAATCGGTCACTGCCGCTTCTTCTATGGTTTTGGCTATCGCACTTTGTATAGTATCTGCCACTACAGGCTTTACTTCTTGAGCTGTGTTTATAAAAGGACGCTCTGTCTCCTCTTGAATCTCCTTGGTAAAATGATGCTCCGGTTCTTCTCTATACCCCACCACTTCTTCCTGTGTCTGTACCGGAGTTTCCACTTTTGTAGTCGATAGCGTCCCTTCAGGTTCCTCAACAGGCTCATCCACTATTGGGATAAACTGAGCCTCGGTAGTGTAATCAGAAGTTGTTGGTTCAGGTGTTTCCTCCTGTACAATTTCTTTGGGTTTTTCTAAAGGTGCCGTTTTATTGGAAACATTTGCAATATTCCCCCCTGCTGTTACATTACTGAATTTACGTCCAGTCAAGCCTACAAAATCTAATGGGTTCGCTGCTTTCTTTTCTTGCTGTTGAATGAAGAGCTCTTCTTTTTTCAATGGTACTATTTCTCCTAAAATAGCCAGCAACTCTTCCAACTGAGACTCATCACTATTATACTTTTCACAAATACCTAATGATAAAGTAATCGCCTCTTCCTGACCTATACGATCACCTACCGTAGTACGGATTTCGTGAATAATCTCTTGTGCCAAGGAAGCGTATACTCTGAAGTAAGCAAATAATGGAGTAAGGTATCCTTCTACCGGAATCTCCTCACTAAGATTCTCAAAAAATTGCTCAAAATATGTTTTAGGAGATAACCCCAACATAAGGGTATCATAGACAGCCTGTTTTAACAAAGGCTCAAAGTATACTCGCTTGATTGATATGTTCTTTGATAGTATTTCCATCAATCCAAGTAACGCCTCTTGCACATCTTCACTTTCATAGTCGAAATATGGAAGTTGCACCCTCACAGCCTCTTTTTGCCATGTTTCAAAGATCTTGCTAATGACAAATAAATTGACCTGCTCCACAGGTGTTACAGACATCAAGTCCTCCCCTTTGATAAGGTCTTTTTCTGAAAAAATTATCTCACACACCTTGGTTGCAAACTTTGATGAATAAGTATGCAACATCTCTATATTAAACGGTTGGCTCATACGGTAACACTTAAATTCCTTGTATTCACTAAGACAATTCTGATAGACTCCACATCTACTTTCCTTTGAAGATCTTTTCACACACTCCAACAATAATGGTGCCCCAAGGGAAGTAAACACTTTGTTCACTACTCCAAATCTCAATCCTAAATATAGGATATAAACGATTGAAACTACAATCTAATTATTAATTGATTCCAATGATTCAGCAAAAAATGTGTTATTTTTACGTCCTCTAACAATAAAGTTAGATTTTTTTAAGACAAATAGATATCAACCATCTTTATAATCACTGACATACGTAAGAAATATGAGTAAAGTTATTATTGCCAATATGGCAAACAAGACCATTCATGCAGATAGTACAAGTAAATCTCTGTTGGAGCATATCCATGACGCCGAATTGGATTGGATGCATGCTTGTGGAGGAAATGGACGTTGCACAAGCTGTAAAGCGATTGTACTGGATGGCGCAGAGCATTTCTCTCCTCTTTCACCTTTTGAGGAGAAATGTATAGATGCAGGAAAACTAAAAGAAGGAGAACGCCTGAGCTGTCAATGTCAAGTCAATGGCGATATCACGATTCAGGTTCCCGAGACTTCTAAGTTTCCTCACATCACTTACACGGAGGTATAAGTAAAAACAATACACGATTCCTCAACGGGAAATATATTTTTTCACCATTAATCACAAACTAAATGACGAGCACAACAATACACAGCCGCCTTCAAGAGGTGAAATTCGGACTTATCCTAAGTCTTCTAACGATTCTTTTTGGTTTTGGAATGGGAGGTGTCTTTGGAGCGATGGAAGATGATATCAAAGGACATCTAAAAGCAGAAGGACAAGCTGCATTAGAAACCGTTTACAAAGGAGATGAAGCTAAAATGAAAGCTACAGTAAGTAAGTCTTGGAGCTACTTCAAAAGAGCCCACTTACACGGAGGTGGCATTGGAGCCGCGACACTAGGAGTGATCATTGTTCTAGCATTTACCTATGCATCATCGATTTTTAAATTGGTAGTTTCTATCGCGCTTGGAGCTGGCGGATTAGGATACAGTATTTTCTGGATGATGGCAGGCTTAAGAGCTCCCGGCATGGGAAGTACAGGCATTGCTAAAGAATCCCTAAGCTGGTTGGCGATCCCTAGTTCAGGAATGCTATTACTAGGATTGATTACGGCAACTATCGTTGTAGCAATTTCTCTGTTTTCTTCTAAAGAAAAAGCGTAAGTCTCTTTTGTTCATATTGTTTAGTTGAGCTTCGCTCGTTCATATTGTTTAGTTGAATCATTGATTTTCAGCAGAAAACTGCTGAGTTTAATTGAGCTTCGCTCCATTCACACGCTCTATAATGGTCATCGAAGGTGAAATCCAACACTCAACTAAACAATATGAACGAGCGAAGCTCAATTAAACACCATGAACAAACTATTTAGGAAATGGCAAATACAATTCCGGTTGCTTTACTGCTACTTCTGTCAAATGCGCTAAAGAGCGCATCAACTCTGCCTTTAAAGTAACGGGCAAATCTTCCCAAGATCCTTCTTTCAGGTCTCGATCACAATAAGGCCTATAAGCATTCAATAATCGCTCTATAAGCAATTTCCCGCCGAAGCGCAGATTTAGTACTTCATCTGGAAGATTTGTGATCCTTGTGCCATCCGGAAATACTATTGTTCCTTGTGTCAATCTCATACGTGTTCCTTTTAGCTCTTCCAGGTCTTCTGTTTGAAGTGCAACACTTTCAGAAGCTCCTGCAAGCCATAGTGACACTAATGCCTTTCCCTTCTCACTCCACATCCAAAAATCTTTCAGAAAAGGTATTCTTGGAGGCGCCACTTCCAAGTAAGTTTTATACTGCTTCTGGTACTCCTTATTCATGACAATTGCAATACAATAGTAAAAGATATTCTCTTCCGTTACGCTGCGATATTTCTCCAAGGCATCCATCCGCTGCTTATCCAAAGCATAGATACAGTCAGAAAATTGTTGTAACTGCTCTACCAAACGGTTCATCAAAGTCTTACGCTCCTTGACTCCAGAAAATAAGCGTTTTATTTTCTGCTGAAATGCTTGAATAGTCATATTGAGTTGGTCTACTAGCTCCTCCCCTTGTTGCTGGCTTAGAATGTCCGTTAATTGTCTAGAAAACTTATATAATACAGGAAGAGACTTAGTAAGTGTTTCAATTTCACTAACCTTTTCTTTCAAAACGTTTAAAGCTTCTATTGATAAAGAGCTTTCCAAGGCTCCCTCCAAGGGTTGAGCATATCTTTTCCAAAAAGCCTTGACTATATCTTTTGAGATGGAATAAGTCTCCGTTCCATTGTCGTTCAAATACTTTAAAGGGAGTAAGATCGCCTTATATTGCTTCAATAATGACTGTTCTACAGCTCCCTTCACAACTGCTGCTGAAATTCCATATGAACCCGCACTCCATAACAAACTAGGCCCCTCCATTAATGGCACTTCTTCTGTATAAGCCCATGACTTTAGGAAGGGTTGACTCCAAACTCTATGGATATTCTTCTCGGAAAATATTCTAACCTCTACTTTCTGTGAAAAAAATTGCTGTTTGTCTTCCTCGCTATCAATCTGATTACGAAAGTCCTTTTGTACCTTATTTATTAACGCCGTACGTTGTAAATCGAGATATTCAGCATCTATTAATACTCCCTTTCTAGTATCCCTGCTTTCAAAAACTGCCTGTTCATAAGTACTGTATAATGGGATATCACAAAGATATTCCTCTGAAAAACCCAGTAGCCAACTACTACTTTCTTTCAATACTTTTCCGAATTCTTTATCCTTTGAAGCAAAAAACACCTTGTGCCCATCATACGTTTTATCAAAAACAAACGTGTACAAGTAACGGTCAGCTGTGATTTGTTCTATATAAATTGCATCACAAAACTCCCAGGCTTCCTTTCTCCAAACTTGATAGGCTTTCCCAGAACCAATCTCAGCTCCTGCATAAAGCTGTACAAACCCTTTCCCAAGGAACTGTAAACGAGACCATACCAACCAATTAGAGAGCTTTTTATTAGCGGACTTCTTAAAAAACCTTCTTGTTTCCCTAGTAACCACCTTAGATACATAGTAATCCTCTTTCAACCAGTATTGCTCCTGCCCCAGAATGATCATAGGTTTATTCTCACCTAGCTCCCCCACCATATCTTGATGTTGCTTATCTTTCAAAAGAGGTAAGAACTGTTGTCTATAAGTCAAATCATCATAATTCAACCCTAAGACATTTCCCCAAAAAACTCCTTGATTATACTGACTAAATACCCAGTAATAAGCCTCCAAGCTTGTTGTGACCACTAACAACCTACCGCTTACTGAATGTACATTCTCTGCAAAATAATTAGGAGCAATCCATTCTATAGTAGTAGATTCTCCAAGGTGGGTTTCTTGAATGTTTTGAGAAAGTGGCTGAACATCCCATACCTCCTCATCCATTGCTAACATTAGAACGACTTTACACAATAAATCCCTAATGATAGAAGGCTCTCCAATAGACTGAAGTCGACTAACTAACTGTTCTTTTCGCTTTTGCTGCTGAGACCGCTCTAATAGTACTTCTCCAGCGACCTCCATACATTGGTAAACAGAAGAATCTCCTAAGTTATTCTCCTGGCCTAAAGCATAAGTAAGTATAGTACTCATTACCAAATGCTTACTATAATACTGCAAGCTTTCCTCTACCGAAATACGTCTTCCTTCTGTATCCTCAATCAATTGGATCAATTCCAACACAGCATGATCATACTGCATCTCCTCAGCATACCTATAAAATATATCCTGTTGTATATCTTGTTGAAATTGAGCCATCAGGGCTTCTAATACCTCTACGGACGCATAAAACGTATGGCCATTCGTCGTTTGCATATAGTCTATTGCTAATAAAAAACTCAAATAAATGTTGGTTTTTACAATATTGACAAAAAATAAAACAAAACCAATAAAGGTAGAAGGTAAGAGGTAAAAAGTAAAAGGTAGGAGCGACCCTTGTGGTCGCCCAAAGAAAGGCAAGAGGTAAGTAGGCACCTTATAGTCGTCCCTATAAACAAAAAGTCACTTACCCCTATTATCATTAGGAATAAGTGACTTTGCACATAATAGCTTGACTGTCCGAGACAGTAGACTAAGAAGAATACTATCGTACTCTTTTTGAAGCTGCATAGTTTACTTTCAATGCATTCACCTCTCTCAATTGATTGGTAACGTCATTGATCACACCCATTTTAGCATCACGGTCTACTTTCAGAGACATCATGATTTTATCTCTATCCGCTTCAGGCATCTTAGCTTTCTCGTTCATGACGAACTGAGGAATACTCTCTGCGTCGATGATTACATCGTTCACCTGAATACGAGTTTCCTTACCGAAACGAGCTTGATCTTTAGGAGCACCTACGAAGATGTAAGACACCAAAGACTTTTTCTCTAGTTTAGTAAGCTGAGAGGCATTTGGCAAGCTATTCTTTACCATCAGCTCGGAATCTCTCATTACTGTTGTCACCATGAAGAAGAACAACAGCATGAAGATAATATCCGGAAGCGCTGAAGTAGGGATATCCTGACTCGCTTTTGATTTCTTCTTAAATGCCATATACAAATGATATTTGGGATACTGTTAGACAGTACCCAATGGTTCTCAAAATGATAATTAACCTCCGATGTCCGACGGCTCAGCGTCAGAGATCATCTTAGGAATTACTTTTTTCACCTCATCCATTCTTCCTTCCAAAAGTTCCTGCTCTCTACGCTCTACGTCAGACTGAACAGTTTCTTTTAGGAATTCTTCCATTTCCTGGAATTTTTCGATGGAAACTCCCATTTGACGAGCTCTCAACTCATCGTAAGCGTAGTTTAACTCATCACGTACACGAATGTACATTTCGTAGCTAGTACCACGGTCTGTTTTGATAGACACGATCGCCTTTGTAGGAGCCTCAGAGAGGTTACTTTTCTTTGCCGGGTTGATCACAAACTCTTGAACAAGTTCCTTCAATTGGTCAACTTCGACTACTTGATCTTCGGCCAGCAATTGATCCTGAGAGTTGATCAGGATGTTAAAGATGTTACGCTCTTTTTGCTTTACAATTGTCTGGTTCTCAGCTTTAGGGGGTAGCATTACGGCTACCCCTTTATCTGTTGCGATTGTAGTCGTTACCAAGAAGAAAATCAACAAAAGGAATGCGATATCTGCCATTGAACCGGCGTTCACTTCCGAATTCTGTCTATTTTTCTTCTTTTTCATTATTTGAATACTTTTGCAAACGAATTAAATACTGCTGCAATCGCGGTAACTGCTGCCAAGATGTAGAACATGTACAATCCTGACCCTACCAATTTCGAGATATTTGTAGCCTCAGTCACTTGGTCTCTTTTCAGTCCCATGTGTACCAACTGCTGCTCTTCAGTGAAAGCACCGTCAGCCAACACCCAGCTAATGCCAAATATTGCAGCGATCAATGCTACACCTGCGATTGACTTCACAGCCGACTTAGGGTCTGTTGCCATTTTGAAGACTACTCCTAAAAGTACTCCTAGCAATGCCAACGCCATCAGGCCATAAGAAGCATACATCAAGAAATCTGCATAACTACCAATGGTCACCGAGCCGAAAGCTATATCTGTTGCTTTATCTTCCATAATAAACGTTACGTTTTCGTGTAATTAGAAAATATCTAAGCGCCTTTCAACGGCTCGTAGACTTATTTGTGAGATGAAACGTTGTGCTTCACCAATAGGTCTACCAATGAAACTGAAGCCTCTTCCATTTCAAGAACGATGCTATCGATAGAAGACACACAGTAGTTGTAGCAAAGCTGAAGGATAACCGCTACGATTAGACCACCTACAGTAGTCAAAAGGGCTACTTTAATACCACCTGCTACTACCGTAGGAGAGATATCACCTGCTTTCTGGATATCATCGAAGGCACCGATCATACCGATTACCGTACCCATGAAACCAAGCATTGGAGCCAAAGCGATAAATAGGGAGATCCAAACTAGACCTTTCTCCAATTTACCCATTTCAACAGAACCGTAAGCAACTACCGACTTCTCTACTACGTCGATACCCTCACCAGCTCTCATCAAACCTTGTGTGAAGATAGAAGCTACAGGACCTCTTGTTGTCTTACATACTTCAAGAGCTGCATCTACACCGCCAGTGCTAAGTGCATCTTCAACATTCTTAAGAAGCTTCTTAGTGTTTGTAGAAGAAAGGCTCAATACGATGATTCTTTCCAAAGAAACTGCAAGACCCAAGATCAAACAGATTACTACAATACCCATGAATCCCCATCCACCATCGATGAACTTATCTTTGATCACCTGGTGCATACTTGCTTCCTCTTCTTCAGCCTCCTCTACTACTGGAGCTGCTGTTTCTACTGCTGCAGAATCAACTTCAGCAGCTGCGCTATCTACTACATTTTCAGTTTGCTCTCCTGCTGTCATCTGCTCGTCCTGAGCGAATGTAAAAGAAGCAGTATTTAGCATAACTGCACAGAATAGCATCAACGATGTGAATACTGTTTTCATAACTTTAAAAATGTTCAATTTGTAGGTTTAAGTGAGTAAATTAACTTTTTACCAAAAATTGTGGTTTAACATCACAGTTGGCTGTCGCTATAAATGTCGCGTCAATATCAAAGTTTGATTAACAATCTTACTAACGCAATAGATCATTCTTCACCAAGCAGTCCAACAAATTCACCCGCAATTTAAGTAATATTACAATAAATTGTATTTTTTTTCGATATTCTTTAACTGAATAGTCTTGCAAAGAAATTAATAATCTCGAACATAAACAAGAGGTTAAATCTCGAACTATAGCGATTTATGTCACTTTTCTTTCATTTTTTTGTAAAAAAACAAAAACAACCCCTATGTAAGATCTTAGCTAATCTCACCTGCTAACGACTTCTGCATCATACTCTTTACCTCTTCAGAAGAGGTATACCTCCCCCATAAAGCCATCAATTTTGTAATGGCTGACTCAGTGGTCAAATCTTTTCCACTAATTACTCCAATTTTTTCTAAATGAAGACTCGTCGCATATCTTCCTTGCAGTACTGATCCCCCTGTACATTGTGAAACATTCACGATCACTACCCCTTTTTCTACTGCTTTTTGGAGCGCTTGTACCAACCAGGCCTCTGTGGAAGTGTTCCCTGATCCATAGGTTTCCAAAACTACCCCCTTTAATCCTGGCATCGATAAGAGCGCCTCCAAATACTGCTGTGACATTCCCGGAAATATTTTCACGATAATCACATTCGTATTCATCTCCGTATAAACCTTCAGCTCCTGCTCTGTAGATGATGGTCTCCATAAGAGGCTCTCAAAGTACTCAATATGGATACCCGCTTCTGCCAAAGGAGGATAATTATAGGATTTAAAAGCCGTAAAGTTGAAGTTCTGCACTTTCTTGGAGCGATTCCCTCTCAGTAACTCGCTACTAAAACAAATACAAACTTCTTGTACCAACATACTCCCATCAGTCGAGCGAGCTGCTGCCATTTCCATTGCAGAAATAAAATTCTCTCGGGCATCGGTACGAGGTACCCCTATAGGCAATTGTGCTCCTGTAAAAATCACCGGCTTCTGCAGCCCTTCCAACATAAAACTCAACGCAGAGGCAGAATAGGCCATGGTATCAGTACCATGCAGAATCACAAACCCGTCAAAATTATCATATTCCTCCTTGATAATATCCGCTAATGTTGACCAATGCGAAGGTTTAATATCTGATGAGTCAATCAGGGGATCCAAAGAAAATACAGTCAGATTGAAGTCAAAGCGTCCCAACTCAGGCACTTTTTCCAGAATCTGCTCAAAATCAAAAGGCACCAGACTTCCTGATTCCCGATCCTGATCCATTCCAATCGTTCCTCCCGTATACAGAATTAATATGGAAGTATCTGCTTGTCTAACTTTTTGGGTGTTGATTTCCACCACGCTGTACTTACTCATATACTACTTCTTTTTTCGTCTACACTGGTAATCCAAAAAGTGCTTTTGCGTTTTGCGTCGTTTGAGCAACGACATCCTGGAAGTCAAGTTGCTTCAGTGTGGCGACTTTCTCAGCTACATAATACACAAATGCCGGTTCGTTACGCTTTCCTCTATGAGGAGTTGGAGATAAATAAGGACTATCCGTTTCCAATACGATTTCAGACATCGGAATTTCTGGAATCACTTCCTGTAGGCCGCCATTCTTAAATGTTGCCACTCCTCCTAACCCGATCTTGAAATTCAGGGCTTGCAGACGCTTAGCATCCTCTACCGTTCCAGTAAAACAATGTAATACACCAAAAAGACGTTCATCAGAAAGTTCTTCCAACAAATTTAGTGTCTCTTCCATCGCATCTCTCGTATGGATTACCAACGGTAGCTCATGCTTTTTGGCAAGGTCAGCCTGAATACGAAAGGCCTCTTTTTGTTGCTCAAAAAATGTCTTGTCCCAATAAAGATCCAAACCCATTTCTCCCACAGCTACAAAATCCTTTTTCTTATTCAGCCAATCTTCTACCAGGTACAGCTCTTTTTCAAAATCCTTTTCCACATGGCAAGGGTGTAAGCCCATCATGGAGAAACATTGCCCTGGATACTTTTGCTCCAGCTCCAACATTCCATCAATAGACTCGTGATCAATATTAGGCATCAGTATACTTTCAAGCCCCCCCTCATCAAAGGCTCTGGCCAGCATATCATCCCTATCATCCTTAAACTTCTCTGAGTATATATGTGCATGCGTATCAATCATACCCTTGGTTCTTTTTATGTATTAAAAATAAATGTTGCTGTCTTACTCTCTCGTAAAAGACAAAATTAATCAATGAATATTACAAGATCACAGAAGAATCATATAAAAACTTAAAACCTTGTTAAATTCAAAAGAATCCTTAGAATTTGCAGGGAATTTCCGTTTATGCGGAAAGGACAACTGTCTTTAAGATATATATTCCTAAAGCAGCTTTCGTTTTTTGAGCGATGGCATTCCACTGACCACAAGGACACTCATAATGTATAAAACATATGAACTATAAGAATAGAATAACGTTAGGCCTTATTTTTTCAGGAATCATCCTACTCTTTTTTGGATTCAAAAGCTCTCAAGAGCCATATCGTACCCTTCCCAATACTGATTTCCAAAAAGGAGAAACTCTTACCTATACTGCGGGGTATTCTTTTGTCGACGCAGGAGAAGCAGTGGTTCACTTGGATGAAAATCTCCACAAAGTGAATGATCGAATGTGCTACAAAGTGACTGTTGACGCCAAAACCATTGGCGTATTTGGGTGGACTACCAAAGTCCATGACATTTGGGAGTCTTACTTTGATCCCAAAGCGATTATGCCCATGCGTTTTCACAGAGATATTTCGGAGAATCGCTACCGATTGGTAGAGACCACTGATTTTTTTCATGATGAGAAAAAAGCGATTGTCAGCTCTTACAAAAAAGACAGTACGAAGGTCAAAGTAAAAGAATACCCTATCCACAAATATTGTCAAGACATCATCAGTGGCTACTATCTATTACGCACCTTAGAGTATGAAAGCATGAGTAAAGGGGATACGATTAAAATGAAGGCCTTTTTTGAAGACAAAGAATATGACTTCAACATGCTGTATGTAGGTAAAGACCGCATAAGAACTAAATTTGGGCAAGTGGATGCTTTTGCTATTTCACCCATCATGCCCCCCAATAGTATGTTCTCAGGAGAAAATGCGATTCTATTCTGGGTATCTGATGATGCCAATCGAGTTCCTCTCAAAGTTAGTGCAAAACTACTCATTGGAGCCATCAACCTACGGCTTGTAGATTATAAAGGCTTGAAGGAGAAGATTGGAAAGAAAAAGTAATTATCGGTTATCGGTTATCGGTTATCGGTTATCGGTTATCGGTTATCGGTTATCGGTTATCGGTTATCGGTTATCGGTTATCGGTTATCGGTTATCGGTTATCGGTTATCGGTTATCGGTTAAGAAAGTTATTTTAACCCTAAGTAACATACGATACCCTAAGGGTATTTTTTCAACACTTTTTTTAAGCGATAAGCAATAAACGATAAACCAAAAAGAAGCCCCAACATCGCTGCTGGGGCTTTCTTATGATCTATTCTTATTATTACTGAATAACTAGGCCTTAGGAGCACCTTTAAGGATTGTAGCATCCTCCAAGCCTTCTTCAAACTTCTTGAAGTTATCGACAAAGGCCATAGCTAACTTCTTAGCAGTTTCTGTGAATCCTTGGATTCCCGCTTTCTCCCAGTTTCCTTTAGGGCTTAATACCTCTGCTGGTACGTTTGCCACTTCTGTTGGCACCAGTACTCCAAAGATTTCGTCCTCTACAAATGCTACGTTATCCAACTGACCATTCAAGGCTGCTGTAATCATCGCTCTGGTATATTTTAGCTTTGTTCTATCGGCCTTACCGTAAGGACCTTCAGACCAACCTGTATTGATTAACCAGATATTCGTATTGAACTGTTCCATCTTATCTCCAAGCATTTTCGCATATACTGAAGGGTGCAATGGCATGAATGGTGCGCCGAAACAAGCCGAGAACGTTGGTGTTGGTTCTGTCACTCCTGCTTCTGTACCTGCTACCTTCGCCGTATATCCAGACATGAAGTGATACATCGCCTGCTCTTTTGTCAACTTAGAGATCGGAGGCAATACTCCGTAAGCATCACACGTCAAGAAGAAAATGTTTTTAGGGTGTCCGCCTACAGAAGGAATTTTCGCTCCCGGGATATGATCGATTGGATAAGAAGTACGCGTGTTCTCTGTCACTGATACATTCTCATAATCCACGGTCTTTGTACCAGGGAAGAAACGAGTATTTTCCAAAGTAGCTCCAAACTTAATGGCATCCCAGATTTGAGGTTCTTTCTCTTTCGTCAAATCGATGGTTTTTGCATAACAGCCACCTTCAAAGTTGTAGATTCCATTGTCTTGTGACCAGCCGTGCTCGTCATCACCAATAAGCTTACGATCAGGATCTGCGGAAAGTGTTGTTTTACCAGTACCAGACAAACCGAAGAATACAGCAGTATCCCCTTCCAAACCTTCGTTAGCAGAACAGTGCATTGGAAGAACTCCTTCCTCTGGAAGCACCGCATTCAATACAGAGAAAATTCCTTTCTTAATTTCTCCTGTATAACGGCTACCTCCTACGATGGCACATTTCTCTGCAAAGTTAAGAATAGAGAAGTTTCCTTGTCTTGTACCGTCTACAGCTGGTGTTGCATTGTACTCTGGAGCCTGTACCACCATCCAATCTGGTTCTCCAAAGTTTTTCAATTCTTCCGCAGAAGGTTCGATAAACATATTAGAAACAAATAGGGATACGGATGCCAGTGGTGTAATCACTCTTACTTTAATGCGGTAACGTTCATCAGCTCCTGCAAAAACATCTCTTACATACAGTTTTTGATTGTCTTTCAGGTAGTCTAACATTTTAAGGTGTAATGCGGAGAATTTATCTGCATCAAACGGTTTGTTGATATTCCCCCACCATACACGGTCTTTAGTGTAAGCATCCTCTACGATGAAGCGGTCCTGAGGCGATCTACCTGTAAACTTCCCTGTATCACACATGAAAGCACCAGTGTCGGCCAATACACCTTCTCCATTTCTCAAAGCCTCTTCAATTAGGCTAGAGGGAGCTAGATTGTAATTGATTTGCTTAACGTCCTTGAGGAACTCTGCATTCAGCTTATTCGTTTCAGTCATGATAATAAAATTTGATAATTGATGAACGTTTTTGTGTTGTGTATGAATGGTACAGCTTATAATCAATTCCTATAATAGCAATTCACTACAAACGCCACATTCATTGCATAGTCAAACTATGTCATTCAGCTTAGTTAAATATAGTACTTTTCGTATTAACTATTACATAAATCACCTTTCTATTGGTAATTATGTCATTATTTCCTTGTGTGTATTACAATACTATCTAACAACGACCAACTATAAAGTGATCTCCATCAATAGTTTTTAGTAATTCTCATTAGCTTATTTTGCTCCTCAAAAAAATCCTATTTCACCCCCCGCTCTAGCAATTTGAGTGCATTATACAACGACTTTTTTTACCATCCAAAAAAAGCGTAAAAATAACACTTGAATAATTTAATCAGGTATTATCATACCATTTCACGAAGTTATGTTTCTTTAAAAGATCCTAAATAATTGAAATTAATCCATTATATTAAAATTGGGAATAATAGATCATACACCAATGATTATTCTCTATTCAATACCGCTTTCATTCTAAAGTTCTAAAACTCAGAAAGCTGTCTTTTACAACTGTGTGTTTAATAAATTATCACAACTAACCATGGAACAAAAATTACATGTTAGCTCGGAGGTTGGTACCCTTCGAAAACTCATGATCCATAGCCCAGACGAAGGCATTGGAAAAGTTATCCCTACCAAAGCGCAAGAGTGGTTATTTGAGGACATTATCCATGTGGAGACTATGCGAAGCAAGGAATATGACCTTTATATTAAGTTGCTACTTTATTTTCTGGACTATGAAAAAATCCATCAGCAAATTTCGGATGCTGACCACCCAGAAAATAAGCGTAATTTTTACAAACCTGATAAAGAGGAGTACTTTTTGTCCGATAAGGTTATTGAGCCCCAATACCTTCTTTCAGAAATATTAGATATGCGGGATGTCCGCAACCGTTTGGTTGCCTCTATCTGTGCTTACGAGGAAACTTCGTACCATACACAGGAAGAATTATTAGAGATCCCATCAAAAATTCTGGCTCGCACCCTTATTTCGGGAATTATGCCTGACGGCTCCATGATTTTCCCTCCTATTCCAAACTTTATCTTCACGCGAGATATTGGTATTATGATCAATGATCATATCCTACTGAATAAGCCTGCAAAAGCCGCCAGAGCTAGGGAATCTATCTTAGCAAAATATATCTTCCATAACCACCCTATGTTTGCCACTTATAAGGATAACATCATTGAGGTCAACGAGCCAAAAGATTTTTTCCTATTGGATAACGAGGAGTTAAGCAAAAGCCGCATCACGCTGGAAGGAGGGGATATCATGACAATTGCTCCTAATCACCTTTTGGTGGGAGTCAGTGAACGTACTTCACTACATGCTGCGAGTATGCTTGTACAGATTATGCATGAAAGAAACGTAGTGGAGAAGGTCACCGTGATTAGAATCCCTGCCAAGAGGGCTTATATGCATATTGATACGACCTTTACCCAAGTAAAAAGAAATCTCTGGGTTATGTTTGGCTCTTTCTCTAAGCAAGGAATGGAGCAAGAGCAACGTGGATTTATACGCAGCCTGGTTGGAGAGCAAAACAGTGATCATTTGGAAATTCTTCAATATGTAAAAGGAGAAGACTACAACACTCCAAAGCGCTTCACTTATTTGGAGGACTTACTGGATGATATTAGTCAAAATGACTTGCACTCTACAGAGCCAACAGAATTCATTTACTCTGGGGACAATCAATTCCCTTATGGAAGAAGAGAGCAATGGACAGATTCTTGTAATGTCTTGGCGATTAAGGAAGGCGTTGTCATTGGGTATGACCGTAACGATAAAACTTCTGAAGGATTCAGAAAGAAAGGAATGACGGTTATTGATGCAGCAGAGTTATTAGATAAATTCGATAGAGAGGAGCTTCATCCTGATCAAGTAGAGAACACCTTAATATTATTGCCTTCGGCGGAGCTTTCTAGAGCTAGAGGAGGTTCTCACTGTATGAGCATGCCACTATTTAGAGATCCTTTGATCGGTTGAGTCGTTGAAAGAAATAGTGATAATAGAAAAAGCCAATCTTCTCAATAGAAGATTGGCTTTCTCATTATATGAATCGTCCCTTTCGTTATACCAACTCTAATGATCGAATATGTGTAGCGACCTGCTCCATCAACCACATTGGAGTAGACGTAGCGCCACTAATACCTATTTTATCACCTGGGTTAAACCACTCAGGATTCACCTCATCCTCATTCTCTACGAAATAACTTCTTTCATTGAATTTCAGGCAGACGTTATAAAGGGATTTACCATTGGAGCTCTTCTTACCACTCACAAAGACAATCACATCATTTTCCTGAGAGAATTTCTCCATCTGAGGCTCACGGTTGGATACTTGTCGACAGATACTATCGTTAGCGTCAAACATTTCCAAGTGAGCATTCTCTCCATTCGCAGTAGACAGACGCTTTTCAATCTCTTCCTTCAGTTCGTAGAAACCTTTGGTACTTTTAGTCGTCTGGCTAAACAATACAATATTCTTTGCAAAATCTACTCTATCCAACTCATCAATACCGGATACTACAATTGCTTTATCTCTTGTTTGACCAGTCAGGCCAATTACCTCCGCGTGTCCATGCTTTCCGTAAATCACCACTTGTCCATTGATCTCCTCTGCTTTATCAAAAGCATTCTTTACCCTGTTTTGGAGTTTCAATACCACTGGACAAGAAGCATCGATCAACTCAATATTGTTCTCAATGGCTAACTTATAGGTTTCTGGCGGCTCTCCATGCGCTCTAATGAGTACTTTACAATCTCTTAGTTCTTTTAATTGCTCTCGGTCGATCACCTGCAACCCTTTTTGATTCAGGCGTTCTACTTCCATGGCATTATGCACAATATCCCCAAGACAATATAAAGTACCTGAGGCCTCCATTTCTTCCTCTGCCATCTGAATGGCGAACTCTACGCCAAAACAATATCCAGATTTTTCATCGATAACCACTTCCATCACGTTGGCTTATATTAATTCGTTAAAAATATCTTGTTAAAATCTTCGGACGCGCCGGGTGCGCATCCCTACGGGACATATATCCTATCGTTCTACAGTCTTTCTATTTGTTTTCTAATAAACTTCGGCAAAGTAAAACATGTTTTGCGAATTTCTTCATCATAATAAAAAAAGTCTTCTGTCCCTTCTTTACTCTCCTCATTCAACCACTGTCTTGACGAAGGTTCCTTACTTACCCATGCAAATAATTTACTGCCTCCTACATCTCCGGTATGCGCCCAGTACACCTTAATATCTTCCATAGCAAATTGCTGTTGTAGCATCTTCAAATGCTTTATCGCTTTTGCACTTTGCAGCTCTACTTGCCCCAACACCAAAACTAATGTACCGTTACGTTTGAGGTGTTTATTATAAAACGTAATATCAAATGTATCCTTTCCTAAGGTATGCTCATCTAATAAAATAATATCATATACTCCCTTCAACTCCTCTCCTACCAATACCTTTATTTCATTCTTTTGACTTGTTATGTCATAAAATGACTCACTCAATAACTTTTCTTCTTTCTCAACCCACCAAGAGGGTTTTATTCCTTCATAAGAACCTAATTCTTTGAGTAAACCAGCCCCTTCCAACCCACAAACGAGCACCTCTGCTTTTTGTGTATTGGTAATGATAGGGTGTACCATCATTTCATGCATCACTTTAGAAGAATAATAGTCCAATACTACCTTTCCTCTAAAGGTCAGAAGTTCATTCCCTGAAGGAGTATGTAGCTTCTGCCAATAAGGTGATAATTGCTTTCCTGAAGCCACCTCGGCTTTATACGATTTCATCAATGCATCTCCAACCTCCGTAACCCAAACACTACGTTCCAATAAAGATGCTTGTCCTGTATAGGGGAAAGAGTCTGATAGGGCTTGTTCCTGAAGGGCATTCGTATCCCCTCTCAAGGTATCTGAGATATCAATATGCTTGCCTTCAAATGCTTTTGCCAGATAGTTTAACGCACGTTGTGGGTATACGTGTTCCCCGCAAGTAAAAAAATCAATGGTCGCAAATCCGTATTCGGGCCATGTATGTACAGCCAAATGACTCTCCTGAATCACTACTACACCGGATACTCCGTAGGGAGAAAAATGATGAAAAGTAGAGTTAATCACGGTAGCATTGGCTTCTTGCGCAGCCTTCACCATCGCTTGCTCTACAGCAATCACGTTATTAAGAATTTCTGGATTACATTCTTTCACTTCTCCGGTCAACTGCCTTCCCAGTGCGCCCTCAAATGCCTGTAACATTCAAAAAAAAATTTAATTCGATTTTTATATGAGTAATGTTTATTGGTGATGGCTTATCATTCATGAACGATAGGCCATCACCGATAAACCTAACATCTCCGTTACCTACTCTGTCAATAAGCTGCGTAATGTCTCAGGATCGTTAATATCCATATCAGAGGTATGAATTGAACCTTGTGTCGTCAATGCTAAACGTACATATTGCTCATTGAAGATATATTGTTCTCCTTCTCTGCGAACATTGGATAACACCACCCTCACAGGCTTTTTTACTTCCTCCAATAATTCTATATCCCGAATCTGCGAGCGATTATCTGCAATCAAAACCAATGTATGCACATCTTTATAAGCTTTTTGTGCCTCAATAAGCGCCTCTACGTCATTTTCTGGAATATCCCCTCCATCACCACTCTGTTTAATCACAGCCATTTGTCGAATAATATCCGTAGGTTTTCGACTGTACACATGATAAATACCGCCAGTCTGTCCTATTTGCTTATCTGCATTACTCTTGAAACCACCATCATTAAAAAACGTAAAGCCCATCAGTTGCTTCATGGATTGTTCTTGTATTTGCCACAATAGTACCTGTAACGTATACTTATACATACTTCCTGTCCAGTCACTTACAATAACAACGTTATCCCATTGCTGATGGTTACGTTTAAATGCCATTACAGTAGACTGATCATCGTCTAGATGCAACCCCATCTTCCTCTTGATCAAAGCATTGAACTGCTTCTTGATTTGCATCTGTCGCTGCAGAATTTTCTCAGGATCCAATTGTAGATACTTATTAGAAGAAGGGTTAATATAAATCGAGAACCCATGGTAAAGAGCACTAGCCTGTTCTTTACTTTCCACCCCTATCTGCTCTATGATTTTGACTGGGAATTGAACATTCTGCTTCATCAGCTCCGGAAAAACTTGAGCCAACGTTCTAAATCTATCCTGATTAAGCTGATCAAAGTCTAACCCTTGGGGATGATTCGTATAAGCGAGATGTATACTATCCACATCGGTGACTTGAAGCTGCTGGTCTAGTCCATCAAAAGGAATAAACTCCCCATATTGCATGGGGAGTTGTAATACTCGTTTACTTTTATCGACCTGATATACTTTTTGTTGCTCCCTTATCGCCTGCTCGAACAATACCATAGGCTCCTGTCCCCAGGATTTCTGTAAAAAAATAGACAGTAATAGTCCTAAGAAAAATATTGTTTTACCATTCATCATATTATACGATTATTGATCAGAGATGGCAACATACTAGACGATTAGGTTAACTCATCCAATTCCATCCATCTCATCATTTTCTCATCCAATAGGTCTGAAATTTCTCCTATACGCTGAGAAATACTGACCAATTCTTCATGGTCCGTAATTCCTTCATTCATACGAACCGTTAAGACCTCTTTTTCTTTCTCCAACTCCTCCATTTCCTTTTCCAACTGCTCATATTCTTTTTGCTCTTTAAAGCTCAACTTCTTTTTTGCGACAGGTTTAACTTCAGTCTTCTTTTCCTTCTGCTCTGCCTTTCGCTCTTTTTCAGCTTTCTTCTCTGCTGCTTCTTTAGCCAAAAGTTGTTCCCTATAATCCGTGTACTGCCCGTTAAAATCTTTGACAATTCCCTCACCTTCAAAGACAAACAAATGGTCTACTAATTTGTCCATAAAATAACGGTCGTGCGTTACTACCAACAAACACCCTGGAAACTCCTCCAGAAAATCCTCTAGCACACTGATGGTTTGCAAGTCCAAATCATTGGTAGGCTCATCCAAAATCAAAAAATTTGGATTGTCCATCAGTATAGTACACAGGTAAAGTCTTTTGCGCTCTCCTCCGCTCAAAGTAGACACATAAGCATACTGCTGTTCCGGTGTAAAATTGAAACGTTGCAATAGCTGAGAAGCCGTCAACTGATTACCATCGGCCATAGGAATAACTTCCGCTACTTCTTTTACAACGTCAATAACCCGCTTATCATCTGTCTTGGGAAGTCCTTTTTGAGAATAATACCCAAAAACAACGGTCTCTCCATAATCGATATCACCACTATCGGCTGCTTCTTTACCTGTTAAAATATTCAGGAAGGTTGATTTCCCTACACCATTTTTTCCTACGATCCCTATACGCTCTCTTCTTTTAAAGGTATAGTTAAAGTCCTCCAAAATAAGTTTCTCTCCATAGCTTTTATTCAGGTTTTCGATCTCCATGATCTTTTTCCCCATACGAGCCATTTTCACACTCAACTCCACTTTTCCTTCTCTCTTTCCGGAGTGCGCCTTCTCTTTAAGGTCATCGAAAGCATCCATACGATACTTCGCTTTGGTTCCTCTTGCCTTAGGCATGCGTCGAACCCACTCCAACTCCTTACGCATCAAGTTCTTGGCTTTATCAACAGAAGCTGCATCCTGTGCTTCTCGCTCTGCCTTTTTCTCAATAAAGTAAGTATAGTTTCCTTTGTAACGATATACCCCATCCTCAGTCAGTTCAATAATCTCATCACAAACCCTATCCAGGAAGTATCGGTCGTGCGTCACCAATAGCAAAGTCAACTTGGAGCGTTCCAAATATTGTTCCAACCATTCAATCATATCCAGATCCAAGTGGTTGGTAGGCTCATCCATCACCAACAGATCCGGTTCATCGATCAATACCTTAGCCAAGGCAACCCTTTTACGCTGTCCTCCAGACAAAGCACTTACTGGCTGATTAAGTTGCTCCAACTTAAGCATTCCCAATACCTGCTTTACTCTGGCTTCAGCGTCCCAAGCCTTCAACTCTTCCATGCGTTCTGTAGCTTTTTGTAAAGCCAACAAAGCCTTCTCAGAGGTATCATGTAACTGCTTTTCCAGCACCTCCTCATAATGGCGAACCGCTTGCAAGATCGGTGTATCCGAATTCAATACATGCTCTAAAATGGTCTCTGACTCTTTAAATACAGGTTCCTGAGCCAGATAGGCTACATTGATGTCATTGTTCATGGCTACCTTGCCCGTATCAGGCATATCCCTGCCCATCAACACGTCCAGAAGCGTTGACTTCCCTGCTCCATTTCTAGCGACCAGAGCTACCTTTTGTCCCATGTCCAAACCTACATTCACGCCTTGAAAAAGGACTCTATCCCCGTAGGATTTCGATATATTTTCTGCTGATATATAATTCATTGTTGAATTGTTGAACTTCACCTTTGGTGAGTTGAATCGTTGATTATTTTTACTATAGCCTTTCAAGCTAACCTCATCCGGTCTACGGAAAACTATCTGGTTTATCGGTTATTGTTTATCGCTTATGATCACTGATCTATTCACGCTACCGCATCCATCTGAAAACTATAGTTGATTATTTTTCCTTTAAATAGCTTACCATAAGGGATGCCGCTCTTTCCGAAGCGCCTTCCGTATGAATTAATTGCTTAAGTTCTTTGTAGTCTGCTAGTATTCTTTCGCGATTTTGCCCTAAAACTTTATCGAGTTCCTCTGTCAAACGGGTTGTATTAAACTCATCTTGTATAAGCTCCTTGACAACTTCTTTACCCGCTATAATATTCACTAAAGAGATGTGATTTACCTTGATCAATAATTTCACTAGAGAGTATTGTAATGCACTCAGGCGGTAACAAACCACTTCAGGCACCTCAAACAAAGCCGTCTCCAAGGTTGCCGTTCCTGAGGTAACGACTGCTGCCTCTGCATGAGCCAGTAAGTCATAGGTTTGATTATAGATCACCTTCATCTGCTGTTCCTGTGCTTCTTTATACAGTTCAGCCGGTAGGTTATCTACACCTGCCACCACCAATTGATACTTTTGGTCGTACTTCCCCCTTATCGTTAACATTGTCGCTAACATATCCTTGACCTCCTGTTTGCGGCTTCCTGGCAAGATGGCAATCACGGGTTTATCAGGAGACAACTTATTTTTTTCGTGAAAATCAGGATTGGGTTGAAACTGAGCAATAGCATCCAATAGAGGGTTCCCTACATAATCGACCTCATAATCAAAGCGTTTATAAAATTCCTTCTCAAAAGGCATAATCACAAACATACGGTCTACGATACGCTTGATCTTATGTGCTCTTCCCTGATTCCATGCCCATATTTTAGGAGATATATAATAGAATGTTTTGATCCCCTTTTGCTTGGCAAACGCAGCGATTTTAAGATTAAACCCTGCATAATCAACCATAATAACCACATCGGGTTGATAAGCCAGTATATCTTTTTTACACTGTTTTAAGAAAGCTTTAATCTTAAAAATATTCTTCACAACCTCTACGAAACCCATAAAGGCCATCTCTCTATAGTGTGTCACTAGCTCTCCTCCAGCTTTTTCCATCTCATCTCCTCCCCAGCACCTAAACTCTGCTTGAGGATCTTGCTCCTTCAAGGCCTTCATCAAGTTTGCCGCATGCAAATCTCCTGACCGCTCTCCCGCAATTAAATAGTATCTCATAGATAGGTTCTCAGTACAGTAAAAATAAATAAAAAAAGCTGCCCCTATAGACAGCCAAATATAGAAGTATTCCCAGCAAGGTACAAGAAGCAACCTGCAATGTCATACTTATTTACCCCCGTAGTATTTCACGAAATTATTGCGCGTCTCATGCAGCTCAATACAATGCAGCTCTGCATTGGGAGCGCTTTCCTTAATTAATGGATAGAGAATATCCCAGAACGACATGGCCAATGTTTCACAGGTCGTCATCTTTCCCTTGAGAAAATCAACATCTAGGTTCAGGTTACGATGATCTACCTTACTAATGATATGCTCTTTGATCATCCTTCCCAGTTGCTTCATGTCCATTACAAAGCCCCTTTCTGGGTCCACCTCTCCTTTGACCGTAACAATCATCTCAAAGTTATGCCCATGCCAATGCTCATTAGAACAAATACCGAATACCTCTTCGTTTTTCTCCTTTGTCCAATTAGGGTTATAGAGCTTATGTGCGGCGTTAAAATATTCCTTTCTACAAATATAGATCATAGTCCTTTCAATTTTGGAGGGGCAAATTTACAAAGTAAATCAAAAAAAACTATAGAAGGTAAGAGGTAATCCGTAAGGGCGCCCCTTGTGGCTGTCCAACCTTAGGTGATGTCCTCAACGATAAGGTGTCAAAGATCATCTAATGAGATGGAATACTTTCTCTCATATTTTAGTTTCTATTATTAAATGTTAAAGCTGATGTATCTCCTATTGGCTAAGTACTCCAATTATCAGAGAGTTGTTGCATCTGTTTAACACTAACTAATACCCATATGATCAACTAGCTATACTATGAAAAGCTATCGCTTATTACTAATACTCAATATTTGCTGCCTTTTGATCATTAACTCCTCTTGCCAGGATAAAAAACCTGTAGAGCAAGTAGAGTCTCCTTACCCTGCAGTAAAAATCATACAACACAACACCCCTTTTTTTTATGATTTTGCTGCCGATATACAAGGAATTGAAAATGTAGAAGTACGTGCAAGGGTGAGAGGCTACTTGGAAAAGATCTTGGTAGATGAAGGCCAAAAGATTACGCAAGGCACCGTCATGTTCCAGATAGAGGATAAAGAATTTTTGGAACAAATATCCAAAGCAAAAGCCAATGTTAGTCAGGCACAATCCAGTGCCGCCGCCGCCAAAGTGGAGGTCAACCGTTTACGTCCCTTGGTTGAGCAAGATATTATTTCCAAAACAGAGTTAGAGGCTGCTGATGCCCAATATGCTGCCGCACTATCTAAGATACAAGAAGCAAAGGCGGCTTTAAATAATGCTCAAATAAACTATTCCTATACCAAGATTAAGGCTCCCGTAACCGGGTTTATTGATCGTATTCCATATAAAGAGGGTAGTTTAATCAGTGAAAGTACCTTATTGACTACCGTCTCTAATGTTTCCAATGTTTATGCTTATTTCAACGTATCGGAAAAGGCATACCTTGAGTATACCCGTCGAAATGCTGATTTACCCGACAGTATCAAAGAAAAACGAAATAAGGTCGATCTCATTTTGGCAGATGGCAATAAATATGCTCACACAGGAGTCATAGAGACCATTGAGGGACAATTCAATAAAGAAACAGGTGCCATTGGTGTCCGTGCTCGTTTCCCTAACCCAGATACCTTATTAAGAAGTAATACCTCTGGCCGTATCCGAATTTATCGAGAACAAGATGATGCATTATTGCTCCCTTTGAAGTCAACTTTTGAGATACAGGATAAGATCTTTGTTTACGTTCTCAATGAAAAGGACAGTACCGTACAAGTCCGTAACATTATTCCGAAACGTCGAGTATCTTACTTTTACATCGTCGAATCAGGGATCAAAGAGGGCGAACACATCATCTACGAAGGTGCTCAAAATCTTACAGACAGTGCCAAAATAAACTATTACAATATTTCCATGGACAGCCTGATTGAAGCAGCTCCTTGGGAATAAAAACACTGACCATCACCCAAATATACCCATTGTTATGTTTGAGACCTTTATAAAACGGCCCGTATTATCTACGGTCATCTCTATTTTCATTGTGATTGGAGGAGTACTATCCATGATCCAACTACCGGTATCTCAGTTCCCGGATATTGCACCTCCTTCAGTCTCTGTACAGGCGACTTACACAGGAGCCAATGCCGTGGTATGTGCCAATTCCGTAGCAGCACCTTTAGAGGATGCGATCAATGGTGTAGAGGGGATGACTTATATGAACACGGTGTGTAATAATAGTGGTATCACCAATATTCAAGTATTCTTTGAACTGGGCACGGATCCCGATATTGCTGCAGTAAACGTACAAAACAGAGTTGCTACCGCCATGAGTCAGCTCCCTAGTGAAGTTGTAGAAACGGGTGTAGAGACCAAGAAACGACAAAATAGTATCCTACTATTTCTGACTATACTCAGTGATGACAGTACGCATGACGAAAAATTCTTGTACAACTATATGGACCTGAATATCATTCCTGAGATTAAGCGTATCAATGGGATTGGGGATGCTAATATTTTTGGAGGAAAGGATTACTCTATTCGTGTATGGTTGAAGCCAGAAAAAATGATTGCTTACAACCTGTCTACGACAGAAGTCACCAACGCCATAAAATCACAAAACCTGGAAGCTGCTCCTGGTAGACTTGGAGAAAGTTCATTCAGAAACCCACAAGTCCTGGAATACATTCTGAAATATAAAGGGAAACTAAAAACCCCTGAGGAGTATGAAAATATCATTGTTAAAACTAACGATGATGGGTCTTTATTGTACTTAAAAGACATTGCTGAAATCGAGTTAGGGACGTTACAATATTCAATGATATCCAAGACCAACGGAAAGCCTGCTTGTTCTGTGATGCTCTATCAAACACCGGGGTCAAATGCACAAGAGATTATAGCCAATGTGAAGGCTAAATTGGAAGAATTAAAGGGATCGTCTTTTCCCCAAGGAGTAAGGTATGAATTGCCTTATGATATTTCTCTATTTCTTGACGCTTCTATCCATGAGGTAGTTAAAACCTTAGTGGAAGCCTTTATTCTGGTGTTTATTGTAGTATTTATCTTTCTTCAGGATTTTCGTTCGACACTTATTCCAGCCATTGCGGTTCCCGTATCATTGGTAGGGGCCTTTATCTTCTTGGTAGCCTTCGGATTCTCAATCAATCTATTGACACTATTTGCCTTGGTTCTCGCAATTGGTATTGTGGTGGATGATGCGATTGTTGTTGTAGAAGCGGTACATACCAAGATGCATGAAGAACATATGCCCCCGGTACAAGCCACTTTTGCAGCAATGAAAGAAATCGTTTCTCCGGTTATTGCGACCACTTTAGTTGTGATGTCAGTGTTTGTGCCTTCCGCATTTCTTTCTGGTCCGACAGGGGTATTTTACCGACAGTTTGCCTTAACCATTGCCATGTCGGTATTTGTATCATCCATTAATGCCCTTACGCTCTCCCCTGCACTATGTGCATTGCTACTTAAACCTCCAAAAGAAGGAAAGAAAAAAGGGTTATTAGGGGGCTTTTTCAATAAGTTTAATGAGCTCTTTGATAAAGTATTAGGGAAATACGCACAAACACTGCGATTCTTGTTAAGTAAAAAAATTCTTCCGCTAGGATTACTTACTACTTTTATTGTAGGGATAGTTCTTATTGCCCCCACTATTCCTACAGGGTTTATCCCTACCGAAGACCAAGGGGTAATTTTCGTAGATGTCACAGGCCCTCCCGGGGCCAGTTTAGAGCGTTCTCAAAATGTTTTAGATGAGTTGGAGGATATTGCCTCTGAGTTTGAACAGGTGGAAAATGTCACCATGGTATCGGGTTATAGTATTTTGGCTGGATCGGCTGGTAGCTCCTATGGCTTTGCTATTATACAACTAAAGCCTTGGGAAGAGCGAGAAGGAAAGGAAAACTCTGTTTTTGGCTTTATTCAACAACTGAATACTAAAATACGACATATCAAAGATGCCAATATTATCCCCTTTGCACCTCCTACAGTACCCGGTTTTGGTACATCCAGTGGTTTTGAAATGCGTTTACAAGACCGAACAGGAGGAGATTTAAGTGAATTGGATGAAGTCACTAAATCCTTTAGCCTAGCCCTAAGTCAACGACCTGAAATCGCCTATGCGATGAGTAGCTTTAGTACGAAGTTCCCACAATATGAAGTAAGGATCGACGAGGCTCAAGCCATGAAACTAGGGGTCACCGTACAAGACGCCTTGGTTACCTTACAAACCTATATAGGTAGTTATTATGCCTCCAACTTTACACGCTTTGGGAAGCTGTACAGGGTAATGATTCAAAGCTTACCAGAATACCGAAAAGAGCCAAGTGACCTGTTGGATTTTCATGTCAAAAATGACAAAGGAGAAATGGTTCCTCTTTCCGCCTTTGCGAAACTTCAGAAAGCGTATGGGCCAGAGCAAGTAACTCGTTTCAATGTATACAGTGCAGCCTTGATTAATGGACAAGCCGCTCCTGGCTTCAGTACAGGAGATGCAATTAACGCGATATACGAAGAAGCAGAATCACTCCCCAGAGGATTTGGTTTTGACTGGTCTGGTATGACACGGGAAGAAGTGCTATCCAGTGGACAGGCAGGAATCATTTTCGCTATCAGCTTTCTATTTGTTTTTCTGGTACTGGCGGCCCAATACGAAAGCTATATCACCCCTATATCTCTATTGCTTTCTATTCCAACGGGGGTATTTGGTGTTTTTGTTTTCCTAAAATTAACCGGCCTAGAAAATAATATCTATGCACAGGTTGCCTTAATCATGTTGATCGGACTACTGGCAAAAAATGCCGTACTGATCGTGGAGTTTGCCCTTATCAAAAGAAGAGAAGGGATGAGCATCCTAGAATCTGCTATTGCGGCAGCTACCCTTCGTCTCCGACCTATCCTGATGACTTCCTTCGCTTTTGTATTGGGGGTTGTTCCCTTAGCCATTGCTACAGGTGCCGGAGCTATAGGCAACCGTACAATTGGTATTTCAGCCTTTGGAGGAATGCTTTTTGGAACCATTTTCGGTGTCATTATCGTACCGGCGCTCTATGTAGTTTTCCAATATTTAGCCGAGAAAATATCTGGAAAACCTACACCTCCTGAAACCTCTGGTGATACTGCTCAAAACGAACAGTAGTACTGTTGAAACATGCTTCAAGATTATGAAAAAATCACTTTCGATATTTCTATTAGGCATTCTGTTGACAAGTCTATTCTTCCAAAGCTGTAAGATGGGGAAGAACTATAAAAGGCCTGAGTTAGCTATGCCTGAAGCTTTCTATACGGATTTTTCCACAGATACAAGTAGTAATCTATCGGAGATTTCATGGAAAGACTACTTCTCAGACACGGTCTTACTTGCCCTTATTGACTCTGGGTTACATAACAACTATGACCTATTAATTGCGGAACAACGTGTGATACAAGCCAATGCGCTGCTTATGCAAAGCAGGGGTGCTCTTATTCCGTCCTTCTCGGGGGGAGGTGCTGTTGGAATTGCTGATCCAGGAGATAATAGCTTGCAAGGTAAAAACATCAATGCGGCCAATGCTACAGGAAATAACATTCCTATACCTATAGAAAACTATCAATTGGATCTTAGTATGTCCTGGGAGATTGACTTTTGGGGAAGACTTAGGCGGTTAAAAGAATCCGCTAAGGCTCAGGTTGCTCAAACAGAAATGGCGCAAAGAGCTTTAGAAACCGTATTGGTTGCCAATATTGCTAGCTTGTATTATGAGTTACTATCCCTGGATATTAAACTAGAAGTGATTAATAAAAATATTGCCCTACAAGAAGAAGCCTTCAGAGTGGTCAAGCTCCAAAAAGAAGGTGGTAGGGCTAATGAAGTAGGCGTGAAACAGATTGAAGCCCAGCTGCTCAATACCAAAGGGTTGAAACCCGCAGTATTGCAACAGATGGTCGTGACAGAAAATGCACTCAATTATTTATTGGGAAGATATCCTCAGGAAATTCACAGGGGAGACTCCTTAATGCAGCAAGAGCTTCCTGAAACCGCTTTTACAGGAATTCCATCGGAGTTATTACAAAGACGCCCTGATATTTTAGTAGCAGAATATAGCTTGATGGCTGCCAATGCTAATGTAGGTGCAGCTAAAGCGGCTTTTTACCCTACTATTTCTTTATCAGCCACTGGTTTTATGAACTCATTTGATGCCGGAGAATTCTTTTCTTTACCTGCCTCTCTAGGGTACAGTGTAGCTGGAGGACTGGTCGCTCCTATCTTCCAAGGCAATGCCATTCGAGCGCAGTACAAATCTACTGAAGCCGAACGTGAGCAAGCCTTGTTTCAATACCAGCAAAGTATCATTACTAGTTTTAATGAAGTCATTAACTCTTTGGTTGCTGTTAATCAACTGGAAGAGCAAAAATCACTCAAAGTACTAGAAGTGGATGCCCTTCTTAAGGCTGCTCACTTCTCCAATGAACTCTTTAAAAGCGGTTATGCTAATTACCTGGAGGTGATTACGGCCCAAAACAATGCTTTGGTTGCTGAACTTGACTTAGCCGATATTCAAAAAGAGCAACTTATTTCATTAGTCGAGCTATACCGTTCACTTGGGGGCGGCTGGGAGTAAAAACTGGATAGGAAATATATCTTTTAAAACTCTTCAAGTTTAGTAGTTAAACTTATGTTTTTCCTTTTATTAAGGTTGAATAATTAACCGACAGTTGAGACGGCTTACGCCGCTGGTTGAGTGGCACTATGTGCCGTTGAGTAGCCCTTCGGGCTGTTGAGATTTTGCAGTACTACTCTTTCTCAACAGCCCGAAGGGCTACTCAACGGAGCAAAGCTCCACTCAACGGCACGCAGTGCCACTCAACAAAGCGAACTAGCAGTATGACGGTTAAATATTCAACCTTAATTAAAGGAAAAAAGCCTGCAATTCTAGTAAGAATCGCAGGCTTTTAAGTATTATCAATTGATCGCGTAATACCCTACCTGTTAATTTACATATACTTTTTCTGTAACCTCTTGGGCATCATAAGTAAACCTCAACAGGTAAACCCCTTTTCTCAACCCTCGAATCTTAATAGGCAGGCCATTTTCTTGCTTTATTTTTAATAGTGGAGATGTCGCCTCATAGACCACTTGTCCTGTCATACTCATCACTAATAAACGAGCTGAGGAATGAAAGCTTGGTACCTGAATACTAAACTCCCCATGAGAAGGATTAGGATATGCTGCAATAGACTGGGATTCTGTCTCCTCCTCTTGCGTATTTTCATAATCTAATTTATAGGTGAAATAAGAAGAACAACCAAACTGGTTCGTCAGCATCAAAACATACTCTCCTGCTTGCATTCCTCGAATGGCACTTCCTACCCTTTTGATCCCTGCCGCATCAAACCAAGTAGCCTCTACTCCTGAAGGAAGAGGAGTAGCCAAACTCAACGTCCAATTTCCTTTTTTGTATAATGTCCTCACCTTAGCCCTCATCGACACCAACGTTTCACAAAGAGAACTTTTTACAAAAGCAGACAAAGCTACCGAGCAACCGTTGGCATCTGTCACCTCTAAACGGTACTCCCCTGCCGATAACCCCAGCAAATCTTCTTCTGTAGCTATAAACCCATCAGGTCCTGTCCAGTAATAGGTATAAGGTGCTGTTCCTCCCGATACCTCTACAGCGATTGCTCCATTCACTTGCGTTTGCATCCCTTCATCCTCAATACTCTCTACCGTCGCAGACAGATCACTGTTCTGACAAAACTCTTGAAAGTCACCCACTCCTACCTCATACGTAAAATAGGCTGTACATCCATTAGCATCTGTCAATTGAAGTACATAAACCCCTCCTTCTAATCCTGTCAAATCCTCCGTATCAGCAAATGATTCATTATTTACAGTCCAGGCATAGGTATAAGGAGCTTCTCCTCCATTGATCGTTACATCAATAGCACCGTCTTTTGCCCCTGGGTACGTCTCATGTTGTACAACAAGCGTATTCGCAAACTGTACACCATCACATCCCTCCACTGCTTGTCCATAAATCATGGAAGGGGACAATCCTCCAATAGCCACGACTCCCCAGCATAGGTAGTCCATGTATCTCATTTTTGGTTTATTAGTATTCATTCTGGTTGTTAATTAATGAGTTATTAGAATAAGGTATAAGGGAAGCCCCTGAAGGGGACTCCCTTATAATTTAGTCAATTATTAGCTTATGTACTACAGATCGATCATCAGAAATCAATCTTAACAAGTACATACCTTTACTCTGTCGACTCAAATCTACCTGCACATTTGCTGATTCAGCTTGCCTTTCCCAGATCACTTTTCCGGAAGCATCAAACACTACCATTTTTGCATTTTCAAAGGTAGTTGGCAAGGTCAGGTTAAACATACCATTGGATGGGTTTGGATAAACCTTTACTCTTTCTTCCAGGGATGTTACCAAGCGAGCCTCACCTCTTACTTCATACGTAAAGGATGTTTTACAGCCTTGACTACTTCTCATCACGAGTGTATACTCTCCATCACGAAGACCTGTAATACTAAGGTCGGTAGAGTAGAAGCCATTTGGACCAAACCATTCATAACTCATGCCATCTCCTGTGTCTTCTATCTGAATCTGTCCTTGTCCTCCTCTATTTGACGCATTACTTACCCTTGCTCGTATATCCTTCAGTGTATTACACACAGCATTCAGTACTGTTTGTGTCATAATGGCCTCACAACCCCTGGAATCAGTTAAGAACAAACGATACTCACCTTCTTTCAGGTTATCGATTCTGGCCGTAGTGGCAATAAAGCCATCAGGTCCTTCCCAATAGTAATAATAGGGTGCTTCTCCTCCTTGTGCAGATACTTCTAGTAAGCCATCTCTAGCACCCATTTTACTCTCATGTATCAAATCCTCTACTACTACATGAATACTTGTTCCAGTACAAGGGTTCTCTCCTGTTTCTCCCTCTATGCGAAGAAAGTAAGTAAAGTATCCTGTACAGCCATTCGCATCCTTAACTCTCAGTACATACTGCCCACTCGTCAACCCTGCAATATCCTCAGAAGTACTATGAAAGCCCTTCGGCCCCGTCCATTCATAATAATATGGGGCTGTTCCACCCTGTAGTGTCACATCGATATATCCATCTGCCGCTCCTTTATAAGATTCCTTCTTAAAGATTGGATTAGCCTCCATGCGAATCATTCGACAATCTACTTCAGGAGGTGTTCCATCCTCTGTTCTTACATGATAGGTGAACATAGCGATACAACCATTACGATCTGTTACTCTAAGGGTATACTTTCCTCCTGTCAGTTGATCAATATCTTCCACATACGCTTCAAAACCTCTCGGCCCTCTCCATTCATAAGTATAAGGTAAAGTATTTCCTTGAAGGGTCACATTAATTGCTCCATCATAAGCGCCTTGACGAGACTCATTTGTCACCTGAGCTTCCGCCTTAATTTCTACTCCTTTGCAAGGATCTGGAAGAGCCTCTAGATTATACGTACAATATGCTTTACATCCTTTGGCATCCGTAATCTCCAACTCATACTTACCAGCTGTCAGTCCTGAGATATTTTGTTCCGTTGAAGTGAAGCCGTCAGGACCTTTCCAACTATAAGTATAAGGGGATGTTCCTCCCGTAATGGTCACTTTGATTTCTCCATCATAAGCACCTGGAGAGGTTTCATTCATCATGCTTACTTCAGAGACAATCTTCACACCGTCACAAGGATCTGTCGGTGGCGTCTGCCCTACTCTCACAACGTAAGAGAAGCGTCCTCGACAACCATTAGTATCCACCACTTCCAAATCATATTTACCAGCTACCAATCCTGAGATATTTTGCTCCATTGAAGTGAATCCATCTGGACCTACCCAACTATAGGTATATGGAGCTTCTCCTCCTGATATACTCACCGCTATGACTCCATCTGCTGCACCCGGAGTACTTTCCTTGGTCACCGTAGCTGAAGACTCCAATCGAACTTCTTCACAAGGGGTCTCTTTAGGCTCTACCATTACTGTTGCCATCTCAGAACATCCATTTTCATCAATTACTTGAATGAAGTAAGTTCCAGGTCCTAGGTTCTCTACTAAGTATTCTCCTGCTAAAAGGTCATTAAACACCGTATCTAACTGTCCTGTTACCGTTACATCGTATGGTTCCGTTCCTCCACTTAGGATAAACTTGAACGAACCATCCGGTACGCCTGGTACAGTTTGGTCTTGTTTTTCAATCACAAGATCCAAAGCTTTATCCGGCTCTGTGATTTCGGCAGAAGCCTGATCCGTTGCCCCTACTGCATCTTCCACGAATACATCATACATTCCCGCTGGTAAGCTATCCAATTCCTGAAAGCCATCAGGAAGCCCTGTAAATACGCCTACTACTTGTCCATCCTTCTCCACTCTCACTTCATAAGGTGGTTCTCCTCTTGATATTACTGCCTGTAGTCTACCCGTAGAGTCTCCTTTACAAAGCACAGGTACCGTTTGTAATCTCAATACGATATCTCCTCGCTGTGCTACCAGAAAAACAGAATCTTCTTTCACACAACCATTGGCATCCGTCACTTCCACAAAGTACTGCCCTTCCATTAAATCAGATAAATCCTGTGTTGTGGCTCCTGTAGACCACAAGTATGCATACGGAGGTGTACCTCCTGATACGGTTAAGTCTATAGCTCCATCCGTAGCAAGTATAGCTGAAGGGTTCATTCCTTCCAAAGAAGTTTGAATTGGTGCATCCGGCTGTTCTACCACAATATCCCCCACTACTTTTGTACAGCTATCAGCATCCATCACCGTCACCTGATATGTCCCTGCCGGTACATTCACAAGGTTCTGAGTGGTTGCGCCATTACTCCACTGATACGAGAATGGTGCTTTGCCTCCTTCTACTGTAAGCATCACCATACCTGTACTATCACCAAAACATGGAATTGGTGTTGCGACTACTGATACCTCCAGATTATTTTCCTGCTCAACAACCCCTGTAAGCACTGTGGTACATTGATTGGCATCGGTCACGATTAAGGTATAACTTCCTGCAACCACATTGACCAAGTCTTTAGTGGTTGCTCCATTACTCCACTGATACATATAAGGCTCAGTACCTCCTGTAACATCTACCAACAAAATTCCATCTGCCGATTCACAACCTGCCGCTATATTCGTACTGATATTAGCAGATAATTCAAACTCAGGCTCCGTGATTTCTGCTGAAGCGGAAACCATTTGCCCTTGAGCATCTTCTGCCATGACCGTATATACCCCTGCCGGTAGTCCTGTTAACTCCTGAAATCCATCTCCTAATCCAGGGAACTCACCAATAATGGTATCTCCTTGTTTTACGGTAATTTTATAAGGAGGCACTCCATTTGAAACGATCCCCTGTAACCTTCCAGTAGAATCTCCTTTACATGGCACTGGTATAGCAATTACCCTCAGGGTAAGCTCTGATTCACCTGTTGTTAAAGTCACCGTGTCTTTAGCAATACATCCGTTAGCATCAGTCACTATTACACTATATGTCCCCGGCAACAGTTCTGACAGGTCTTCTGTTGTTGCCCCATTTGACCAGAGGTACGTATACGGAGGCGTTCCTCCAGAAACTACTAGATTTATACTACCATCCGCTACATCCGGTGCTGAAGGATTAATCACAGCGCTTACCAGAGAGATTTCTTCTGGCTCCATAATTTGGATACTATTGCTTGCCTGACAGCCATTCGCATCTGTTACGGTCACATTATATACACCTGGCATCAGGCTCGAGATACTGGATGTCGTCGCTCCAGTTAACCAAAGGTAAGTATATGGTGCCTTTCCTCCATTCACAATAGCTTCGATAGCCCCATCCATAGCACCTTTACAAGTAACATCTTCTTTCTTTAATATTACCTTAAAGCCTTCCGGTCCTTTTATTTCGGTCTTAGCCGTTCTTTTACAACCATTGGCATCGATAACTATCACTTCATAGAAACCAGGGGTAAGTCCTGACAAGTTTTGAGTAGTCTCTCCATTAGACCATAAGAAGGAATAAGGGGCTCTTCCACCATTTACTATAGTTGTAATCGTTCCATCATTGCCACTTGCACAAGTCACGTCCGTTTTCTGTAAGGATATTGACAAAGCATTCGGGCTCTTGATTTCTACTGCCCCTGTACCGACACATCCTTTGGCGTCCGTTACCTGTACGGAATAAGTACCTACAGCAAGTCCTGTAATCGTTGAAGTTGTCTCACCGTTTGACCATAAGTAAGTATACGGTGCTACACCTCCATATACGATTACCTTAGCCTCTCCATCCTTATCTCCATAACACAAGATATCCTTCTTGGTTAGCTTCAACTTCAGTTCAGATCCTGTCTCTATTTTAATAGTTTTCGATGCTGTACAAGCATTGCTATCCGTTACGGTTACAGAATAAACGCCTGTACTTAACCCTGTCAGGTTCTTAGTCGTTGCTCCATTAGACCACAAATAGGTATACGGTACTGTTCCTCCAGTTACTACTAACGTAATAGATCCATCAGAATCATTGGTACAAGACACATCCTCTTTATAAGCCTCTATCTTAATTGATTTAGGAGACGACATCTTAATAACTGCTTCTTTCTTACAGTTATAAGCATCGGTCACAATCACCTTATAAGTACCTGCTCCAATATTGATCAGGTCCTTAGTCGTTGCTCCATTAGACCAATGATACCTATAGGGGGCTTTTCCTCCTGACACTGTCAGAACAATACTTCCATCTTTCTGTCCCGGACAGGATTCTTCCTCTATCTCGTAAGTGATATCAATAGGGGTAGGCTGTGTAATGGTTTCTTCTTTTTCGGCCTTACATCCTCTACTATCTGTTACAATAACCTTATAGGTACCTGCCGATACGCTCGTAAGGTCTTTAGTAATTGCTCCATTAGACCACAAATAGGTATACGGTGCTGTTCCACCGGAAACAGTCAATAAAATCTTACCATTCGTATCTCCAAAACATTTCAAGTTTTGCGGGGTCGTTTCCAACGTTAAAGCCGTTGGCTCTTTAATTTCCACAGTAGCAGTTTGTACACAGTACTTACTATCTGTAACCTCTACGGTATATATACCTGCAGAAAGTCCCGTAATTACTTGTGTTGTTGCCCCATTAGACCACTTATAAGAATATGGTGCCTGTCCACCGGAAACAATCGCCTTCGCTTCCCCATCCATTTCACCAAAGCAAGAAATATCCTTTTTGTTGATATTCACTCTCAAGGTAGTCTCCAGTCCAACGGTAATGGTTTTGCGTTCTTCACAACCGGCGGCATCTGTGACTGTCACGGTATAATCACCTGCTGCCAACCCTGTAATAGAAGATGTCGTAGCTCCTGTATTCCACAAATAGGCATATGGTGCCTTTCCTCCTGATACATTGAGGTAAATCGCTCCGGTATTACTAGTACCGCAAACATCATCTTTCTTATTGTAATAAATACTCAGAGGATTTAGCTTCTTAATCGTAAACGACTTATTCAGTTCACAACCTTCTGCATCAGTAATCTTAACACTATAGTTTCCTACCGGAAGATCAAACACACTACTCGTCGTTGCTCCATTAGACCACAAATAGGTATAAGGAGCGGTTCCTCCCGATACATTCAACTCAATACTACCACCGACCCCTTCACAACCTGCATCCTTCACAATCGCATTAGCCTTGATTCGATCAGGTTGTCCTACTTCATAAGTATATACTATTTCACAACCTACAGCGTCCGTAATGGTCACAGTATAGCTTCCTGCTGAAAGGTTATATACATTCTTGGTGGTTGACCCATGAGACCACTTGAACGATAATGGTAACGTTCCTCCTTTCACAAGCAATTCAATACTTCCATCTCTCAAGCCATTACAGCTTACATCTTTGATTGTCTCCTTAGCATAAATTACCGGAGATGCTTTTACTTCAAACGTCTTCTTCACCTGACATCCTTTGGCATCAGTGACGGTCACTTCATACAGTCCCGGAGGAAGGTTATAAAGCTCCTTATTATTGGAACTTCCATAATCCCATGAAATCGTATAAGGTGCTACTCCACCAGAAATCTGGCAAATAATCTTGCCGTTATTGTTTTTTCCACAGATATCGTATACTTCTCCTATGATTTTAATGTCAGAACCATCATTGACTTTAAATGTCCCTTGTGTACCACATCCATTTTTATCCGTAACAACCACTGAATAAGTTCCTGCTGGAAGGTTCGTAAGATCCTCCGTAGTCGCTCCATTAGACCATTTGAAGGTAAAAGGAGCGGTACCACCATTCACGGTTAAATCAATTGCTCCATTATTTTCTCCTTTACAGACCACATCCTTTACTTGAGAAGACAATGACAATGCTCCTGCTGACTTCACCATAACCCCCAAAGATGCTTTACAACCTTTAGCATCAGTGACGGTTACAAAGTAGCTTCCTGCTGGCACATCATATAAATTCTGTGTTGTCGCTCCTGTATTCCATACATAAGTATAAGGTCGCTCTCCTCCATTTACCTCTATATCTATTTCTCCGTCACTTTCACCATAGCAAGATACATCGGTTACATAGCTCTTGATACCTAAACCGGTAATATCCTGTACGGTGTACATTTTGGTGATTTGGCAACCATTGGCATCGGTGATGACCACTGTATAATCTCCCGCTGCCAAGCCTAATAAGTTTTTCGTTATTGCCCCTGTATTCCACAAATAGGTATAAGGAGCCACCCCTCCACTAACACTCAACTTAATTGCTCCTTCATAAGTCGCTCCACAATTATTGTCTTCTACCACTGCAGATGCTTCGAGAGCATAAGGATCTGTAAGCGTAAATGTTTTACTTTTCACACAACCATTCTTATCGGTAATGTCTACCGTATATACTCCTTCTTGTAATCCTGAAAGGTTTTGAGTTGTTGCTCCATTACTCCATAAGAATGTATAAGGAGCTGTAGAGCCGATCACATTTACCGTAATACTACCGTTACTTTGCCCATTACAAAGATTGTTACCTACTACTCCTGTGATTTGAAAGTCAGCCTGTACTCCCACTTCAAAAGAGGCTTCTTTTTGACAGCCATTCGCATCGGTAACTTTCACCGTATAGATTCCTGCAGCCAATCCCGTACGATCCTCCGCAACACTGCCATCAGTCCACGCAAAAGAGTAAGGCATAGTACCACCACTCACCTCCAAATAAATGGAAGCATTCATCTGTCCACAATAATCTGGCGATGGTGTCCCTTTAATGATGATTGGGTCAGGTTGTTTAATCTCATAAAACCACTGTCCCTGCAGTCCATGTTTATCATATACTTTTACCCAGTAGTTTCCTGCGGGTACCCCTGCAAGATCCTCGGTTGTAGCACCTGTATTCCACAAGCAGTAATAAGGCGCCTCCCCACCACTAATCGTGATGTCTATGCCGCCGTCTTTACCTCCATTACAAGAAACATCCTTAATTATTTCTGTAACAGTAAGCCCTATGTTACTATCTTTTTCACTGGTCGGGGTATCCGCCCAGCCAAAGGTCATGCCAGACATCACACAAGCAAGCAGTAATAGCCAGCGCATGATACTTGCAGCACCTAAAGTCATTGATTTGGGTTTTTGATCCATTGAATTTTAGGTAATTAGGTTTTGAACTATTAGTTAATAAGTGAAATACCAGCAATTACATTACTAGCAACTCACCCAAGTAACATTTCCTATTCTCCTGAAAATTCGAGTACGTAAGTAATGAAGCGCTTTGTTAATTTTTACGCAAAAAAATAGCCCTCATAAGGCTATTTTTAATTATTGAAGAATCGTAAAGTTGTACTTTCAGTGACCTCTCTATTACATTACCCTTCAATTACAGTGTATGATTTCTCTGAAAACCAAAAAAAAGAGGGCGATCACCCTCTTTTTTTCATAAAAGCTTACACTTAAAATCTTTCGTAACTACAGGCTAGTAGATCAAATGATTTAGTCTCCCTCTTTAACTCAAAAAGGCCTATAGACGATCCAATGCTGCCTCTATACTTCTCATTTTTTGCGGGGTATACTCCCCTGACACCATATGCACAATTTTCCCATTTGTATTCAAGACAAATAGTTTAGGAGAGCTTTTCTCTATTGATAGCTTTTTTCTTAGTGAACGAACATCTCCTTTATAAATACCTGCATGGGAATGAAGCTTCGGGTCTACATTGGTTTTCATACGTTTTAAGACTTGTCCTTCCAAGGAGTTCTTGACTCCTCCCAACATTCCGGCAAAAAACACCTCTACCTCGTAAACCTTCATTTCAAAAAGTTGTCCCTTAGGAGAGGCGGATAAAAAATTATCATAAAATGGTTGTGCCCAAGTAGACATTACCTTTTCGGCTTTGGGAGAGCACGCCATAACAATCAATGAAGGCTTTACAGACTTCTTTAAGGGAAGTGTCATCATTTGACGGTCAACCGTGATCATCTCCAGCTTAGGAAATACCTTTCCTTTCTGCGCTATAACCGGTGTCGTAAAAATCAATAGTAATATCCCTAGTAGAAAGTGCTCTCTTCTCATCATAACTTTATCGGTTAAAGTTCTTAGAATAATTTAATTATGCTTTCTACTACAAGACATATACCAAAATCCTATGGACACTTACTCAAACACCTGTACAGCCTTAGGCAACTCCGTATATACTAAGAACATCAATACATTAGCATACCCCATTTTTTTTAGTTGTCTGGAATACTTCTTTACTTGCTCCTTGTATTTCTCTTCTGGATGTCCTGTTTTATAGTCAATGACAATCGCTTCCTTTCCCTTCAGCATCAATCGGTCTGGACGAAGGGTTTTCACACTCAAAAGTTCTTCCTCACTTTTTAGTAATAGCTCTGTTTCATTAAGGATCTCGTAACCGGACTTCCTATTGTAATACTGCTGTATTTCAGGCAAGCTCACCACTGTGTTCATCCGCTCAATAAAATCTGCTTCATCTTGTTCACTGATCACTCCTTCATACTTAAGGTTTCTGACCACATCCTCAATATCTTCTTCATAGATAATACGTTCAAAAGCCTTATGAATCATAATTCCTTGATTCTTGGCAGAAAAAACATCAAATATAGAAATCGCTCTTTCTCCCTCCTCTACCTCTATAGAACGTAAAGCTATTTCCTCTTTATTATCAATATGCACATACTCTTGTATCTCAAAGGTATTAGTCATTGCTATTTTTTTCTGGATAATTGGTTCTTCATCCTCAAAAAAAGTATAACGATGAATCCCTGCAGTTACCCCCTCATATTCCCTACTCAATGCTAGCTCCTGTAAATCCTGCTCTTTTCCTGATCGCTCTATGAAATATTGTAAAAACTGACTCACAGTCGTAAACTTCCCTGTTTTTGGGAGCTTCTTCTCTTGTGTAATCACATGTAAATAACGCCCTGCCCTAGTGAGTCCAACATATAATACGTTCAAGGCATCTGTCAGTACTGCCTCCATTTCTTCCTTATAGGAATCTATAAAACTTGTCTGCTCCAGGTCACTCGACACCCCCAAGGTTACTGCAGACAAATCCGGAGCGATAGGATTATGCTCCCAAGGCTGCCATAATACATCTCCCGGCCTGGGCTGCACACTCCAATCTACAAAAGGCATGATCACCGCAGGGAACTCCAATCCCTTGGATTTATGAATAGTCATAATCCTGATCGCATCCCCTGTATCTGATAAGGCTATAGATAAGTCTGCTTTTTTCCGTTCCCAATACTGTAAGAAATCCTGTACACTATTCCCTTCCTTTTGTGTAAACAACAATATCGTCTCCATAAACTTATGTAGATAAATTTGCTGCTCCTTTAAGGTATTTAGCTTCAACTGTATCGTCAGTTCTTCGATCATCTCATACAAGGACATAAACTGCAAACGTCCCAATTGCAAATGATACCCAAATACCTGATTAAGGTAAAGGAAGAAGTCTTTTAGGTAATCGGATTGTAAAACTGCTTCTGCAGACTTCACATACGCAGCACCTTGCATAAAAGAAGAGCTCTCTTCCTGATTCATTACCGCCTGATGCTTCTTCAGGAAACGAAGAATACTCATCTTCAAGGAGGCATCTGCATAAGTCGTAAACAATCGCAAAAAGTCAATCAAAAAGCCGACTACCTCTGCATTCATCAACAATAAGGATTCTGAAGAAATCACCTCATACTTGCGTTCCATCAGGTATTCGGCAATCGCAACACCTTGCTTGTTCTGCCTTACCAAAATCGCTATATCAGACAACTTATAGCCCTTTTGCTGCAGTTCCTCCACCTGCATCAATATCATCTCCAGCGTAGCCTCCTGATAGACGGTTTTGCGCAAAGTGGCATCTTTCTCCTGAGGATCTATTTGTGTAACATAAGCCTCCCCTCCTTTTTTGGAATTATACTTTTGTTCTACTTCCTTATAATAGTTGCCTAGATGTGTAGTCTCTTTACTTAATTGTTGGATCAGTACATCAAAGAAGGCATTATTAAACTGAATGACATTTTCATGGCTTCGATAGTTTGTCGCCAAGTTTTGAACATCCTCATGCTGACGAAACACCAGTTCTTCCTGCTCCAAAGCCGTTCCTCTAGCTGTTGGTAAAGCCGGTAATTGCACCAACATCTCGGCACGCCCACCTCTCCAACGATAAATAGCCTGTTTAGCGTCTCCCACGACCAAACACATACAATGATTGGCTAATGCATTGGATAATAAAGGTACCAGGTTATGCCATTGCATTTTGGACGTATCCTGAAACTCATCGATCAAGATATGGCGGTAACGCTCTCCTATACGTTCATAGATATAGGGAACGGGTTCTCCGTTAATCAAGTCATGAATACTGTTGTTCACCTCTGAGATATGTACCACTCCCTTTTCCGTTTTGAGTTGAAACAGAAGTTTATCTAGCTCATTAATCGTCGCCAACAAAAAGATACGCTTTCTTACCTGTTGAGCGACCACATACTGACTCATAAACTCCTCATCTTCCCGCTTCTTTTCAAATGCATAGTAGATGGCTGTCAGTTCTGGCTTGATTTGCTCCAGGGCACCTTCTACACCTGCTTTTTTTCCTTTAGCGGAAAGCCATTTATCTTGCTCAAAAGTATTTCGGACGGTTTGATTAGGGGATAGTTTATGGAATCCTTCTTCCATCGTAGCATGATGCAAAAAGTAATTATACAGCGATCCACGAGAAAGATGCTCCTTCTCAATTTGATACTGCTGTAGCAGCTCGATCGCCTTATTTCCTAACTCTTTAATATTCTCCTCAAAAGACGCTACAAAATCAAATAGTTGCTTCTTGATTTTCTTGAACCCTTCCAGATCCAGGGAACGCATGGTTTTAATCACCTGATAGACATCCTCATTGAAAAGGTTCTTGCCAAAGTCAAACAGGTCCTTATCAATATACCAGTGTCGCTCATCATCCGCCTTATTCAAGGCGAACTCTACCAATAACTCACTTAATGCCGCATCACGTTCCTCTCCCACCTGTTCCTGCAAAAGATAAACCGCTTCCTCCAACAACTCTTTACTATCCAACTCCAACTCAAAGTTGAAGGGTAAGTCCAGATCTTTCTTGAAAGCCTGAATCACCTTTTGATTAAATGAATCAATGGTACTGACAGAGAAATCTGCATAATTATGTAACAGTTTCTCATGAACCAACTGAGCTCTTTGACAGATTAATCTTCGTCCCTCTTCGGCTGTCTTAAACTTATCTAATGCTTCCGACAAGATCACCTCCAGCAAATCATCTGTATCACCAGCCTCTAAATTCAACGTAGCAAAAGTAGAGAGCTTTTGCAGGATCCTTTGCTTCATTTCATTGGTTGCATCCCTGGTAAAAGTCACGGCCAATATGTGCTTATAATAACCACTATCAAATCGTCCATCCTCGTCTACGGTTGTCAAGGCCAACTTCAAGAATTCCTTGGTCAATGTAAACGTCTTCCCCGAACCGGCCGAAGAACGATAGATACGAAACATCCTTTCCTGCATCATGATACTATTCTCTGATTTTATTGATTTAGTCTATCAAAAGTACAATAAAAAAACCAGTCCTTAATACTAAGAACTGGTTCATTTATCTTGGTCCTCTTCTTCTCTTCAAGAGGCTTTTTTTTCTGCTGCTTCCTCTAGATCCTTCTGCAATTTAGAGGTTGTTCGCTGTATACGCTGATAGGTTTTAAACCAGCTACGGATTGTCATTTCCACAACACCGAACAAGGCTTCCTTAATAATCCCGGAAGACATCTTGGACTCTCCTCTCGTTCGGTCTGTAAAGATAATGGGCACCTCCTTGATTCTAAAACCATATTTCCAAGTAAGGAACTTCATCTCAATTTGGAAGGCATAGCCTACAAATCGAACAGCATCCAAATCTATGCATTCCAAAACCTTACGGCTATAGCATTTAAATCCAGCTGTAGGGTCTTTGATTTTCATTCCTGTGATGGTGCTCACATACTTACTGGCACCATAAGAAAGTAATACCCTACCCATAGGCCAGTTCACCACATTCACCCCTGTAATATAGCGAGAACCGATACTCATATCATGTCCTTCTATAGCACAAGCATGGTGAAGTTTAAGCAAGTCATCTGGATTGTGAGAGAAGTCAGCATCCATTTCATAAATGTAATGATACCCCAGTTCCAATGCCCGCTTAAAACCATGAATATAGGCTGTACCCAAACCTGACTTTTCTGATCGACACTCTAAATGAATCCTATCAGGATATTTTTTCATCATGTCCCTAACGCAGTCTGCCGTTCCATCAGGAGAGTTGTCATCTACAATCATGACATCAAACCTTGTTGGCAGCTTAAGGACAGCCTCAAGAATATCTGAAATATTCTCGATCTCGTTATATGTTGGTATGATTACTATATTTTCCACATCTGTAAGATATTCCCTTCTTTATGATATCTAAAAAATATACTATTTAAATTTAATAATATTTAACTAAAAAAATTAAATTCTCTTAGTTCACCAATACTTTTTCCACTAACACACGTCCATCTGCCAGGATCACCTGCACAAAATAAAGTCCTTTACCTATGTTTTTAAGTGCTAAGGTTACAACCTGTTCCGAGCTAACTTTTCGGATAGCGTAGTTATGTATCAACTGTCCCGAAGAATGAATCAACCGCACTTCTACTTCCCCTAGGCTATCTCCAGAAAGTGATAAGTTCAGGCGTCCATCTTTTACAGGATTGGGATAGAGAGTCATCTTAGTCTCTTCCTTGAACCCATCCTCTACAGAAGTAACCCGAATCGTATAAGGAGCCGTAACGGATGTACAAACCAAAGAAGTATGTTCTACCGTATATACCCCTTCTTCAGGATTTTCTAACACCTTACTATTGGCTCCTTCTATTGCTACTCCATCTTTATACCATTGGTAACTGGAGCTTTCATGTTTTAATGAAAGGTTTTCGTTATTTAAGCGAATAATCTGGTTGCCCAACACTCTCAATGTCCGTATTTCCGTACGCTGATGTCCAAAACGGTCTTCCAACGTAACTTCTAAGCCTATGTTAATACGATCATTCGGAAGGCTGTTAAATGACAAAACACTATCCTTCCACTGAAAACCTAAAGAATCTAATGTATACGATCCCGAAATAGAAGTAACCACCGCCTCTATGCTTATTTCATCCCTAAAAGAATTATCATCGTTCACTTTGGTCTTCAGGTCAAGGCTATACGTTCCACCTTGACATCGTAAGGTATCGGCTTGTGTCCATTCTACCCTAGGGGCCGCATCAATATTATCAATATTCAACCACAATGTATCCTTTACAACCCTACTAATATCTGCAGGGTCACGAGCTGTAATTTCTACACGCTCTCCTCCTACCTGAAAGTCATATGGAACATCCACCCATAGGCGATTAGCATTCAATACATCAGTATATACCTTGACAACACCATTACCATTTCCAACTGTTCGTACCTTATACTCTAGTTCACCTCCACTAGGATCCTTAAAAAAGGCATTGAGATTATCCACAATTACCTTACGATCCCCATCAAAAAGATTGACCACAGGAAAATCTACAGCTGTACGTTCAATTGGTATAGGAGCAATATAGGTTTCTAACTGTATCAACTGTTGCACAGAAAGGGCATTATTTCCACGATTAGGTGCATCGGATGCCTCTACTGTAGCAAAAGCAACCCCTAAAAAGTCTGCCGCTATATTAATGGAAAGGTTATGTAAAGTATACGGTCTCCTAATCACTACTGGCTCCCCATTGATTGTATCCCTGTAAGTCCTATAAGCAGTGCTGTCCGTAATCTCTAACTGCACTGCAGAAGTATCTGAAAACGCTGTAAACTTCAGTCGATTATCATCCCTATCCCCAAAGTAACTTTCTATATTAGAAAAATAAATCGTTCTTTTTCCTCTAGGGTAAGAGAGATAAGGAGGGTATCCTTTTCGAATATAAGGGCGGTCGTTCACATCAGAAACTCTGGTATAGAAGGTTTTTTCGACCACTACTCCATTTTCATCAGTAGCCCTAAGATAAAGTTCACTCGTCCCCACACGACCCGCAGCTGCCTTAAACTGTCCCTCCTTCAAGGCCAATGTATCAATTTGTAAGATGTTACTTTTCTGCTTTACAGAATACGTCATCGCTTGTCCACTGACATGTCCGAAATAAGTATTCAAATCTTCCCAGATCACCCTAAAATCCTTATCGGTTTCCTTAAATACCAAGTTAAACGCCGTATCCAATTGTACGTAAGGTGCATCAATGGTCAGCATTTGACTTACCGTATCCTGCTGGCAAGAAGTCCCACCAATCAAATCCAGTTGATATACTCCCCCTTCTGGGAAAGAGTAAGTACCTGATGGTCCTGAGAGTATAATTTTACTATCTATTTCATAACGATAATCTAGGGCATAAGCGACCCCTGCAGTATCCAACTGTACTTCCAGTCCACTATAAGTCGCTGCTTCTGGAAGAATCCCGCCCAAGGTATCCTGTATCGTGTATCCCAATACCGGTACCTCTTCAAAGCAACGATCAATACGTTGATAAGCCGTAATGGACTGTTCTCCCTCTGCCGTAGCAACCTTCCCGTACACAAAATGCCTTCCATAAGGAAAATCCAGCGCTGCACTATCCACCTCTCCTACAAAAGTTACTTTCTGGGCAGGAGTTCCTGCTGAAATCACTTCTTCCTGTTCCAAATAAGGAACCTGAGCGGAATCAGTCCAAATGCCATTCTCCTTCACTTTGTACACTTGCGCACTGTCTTGATTTTCGGCATACAAAGGCACTTCACCAAAGTAGAAATAAGCATCTGCCAAAGGTTTTACTTCCTTTCTCGTTGGCAAAGGCTTCTTTATCATAAAACGGCCACCTTCAGGAATACCCATATCCCCTTGCTGATCCCAAGCAACGACTGAAAAAGCATTCATACCCAAAGGCAAGGAATTCCCATCCACTAAAGTATCTATTGTTGCTCCTGAAAAGATACTTGTATCTCCATTGATCATTAGTCCTATTTCAGCCACTTCCCCACTTCGTATCACAGGAGTTGCCTTCTTGTGCACATAAAATGGTGCGGTTTGGTTCATGGACCACCATTCTTCCCCTTGCTCCGAACGCCAAAGCGCGCGCACAATCATCAAATGTCGCCCGTAAGCCAGGTCAAGTGAATTGAAGTCTACGGTAAAAGTAAAAGTAGTATCATTTTTCACCTCCACCACAAGTCCATCTGTCCGTCCATTACCGGGACCTTTATCCTCGTCAATATGGTATTCTGCCTTGACAAATTGCTGTGAAAAAGCCAGGCTTCCCATTCCCATCAATAGCAGGAAGATAATATATCTCATATGCACAATAATCGTTCAGGTATGTGATTCATTAATTAGAAGGGTACTCTGCTTCTATCGTCACCCTAACCTTCTGCTGTTGATCAATTACTGGCTTATCGATCTTAATGGATTTAATATAAGGCATAGCATAACGTCTGGAAGGCACAAACGGATAGGCTCCTCCTGTTATTCCAACATCGCCTCCCTGATAGCCTGTACCTAATGCAGGAGAATTCTCCTCCAATGACAGGTTCGATTCCAAAGACATATTGACAAAACTACTACTGCTTCTCACTGCCGTAAACCTAGGGTTAGTGTCATCTACGTTTCCTTCCAGTGTATTATCTATGCTACTTTCTGTAAATTTATCTTCCAGCTGAAAGGCTATATTATTTTTCAGGACACAACCAGAGGCAGTCAGGATTCCTATCTTGTTGGCACCTGTCGTTCCATAAAATATATTATCCAGCAACATAACATCTTCTACCCCTTCAAAGGCTCTCACATTTAAATTACCCGGAATAAACAGGTTATTGACAAATGTACATCCTCCTTTAATTCCTGATAGATAACCAATCACATTATTGGAAAACTGTATACTACTTCCACCAATGGTAGAAGCAGAAACCATATCAAATCGAGGCACCAAACTATTCATCACATTCATGTCCAACACAAACGTTGATACATCTGATACCTGTAGGTCCAAGAGATTGACCTGACAATATTCTATCTCCACTTTTCCGAAATCCTGATTTCCTGACGCATTGAAATCATTAATTTCCAACTTAGCAGTTTTCAGATTGACAAGCTCTACCTGATACCCCCCTGGCAACACGATAATTCGATCTACGGAAGAAGCTATCTCATTATATGCCTCTCTCTCCTTGAATCCTCCGCCTACAATCTTAATGTTCTTATTAATCAAAACCTGTTCATAAGGTCTGTCCGAAGGCTGTAACATAAGGGTACTCCCAGAAGGCACCTCAGCCACTGCAGTGGCTAATGAAGTATATTGAGCGGGTACCTTAACGGTATTACTCACTGTAAAAACACCCTGTGCCATGGCAGAAGGGAGAGCCAGTACGCTCCATAAAAGAAGTGTAACGATATGTCTCATAGATATATTGACGATTTTGAAATATTCTTTTATATAATTCAACAACCAAAAAATAGAATTATTGCATGTAAAAAACGATGGTTTCTCTAAAGAAACATGAAATACTACGATTAATCCCAAAGGTAAGAATACCCTTTTATAAAGTAATATCTTCTAATTTTATACAAAAAAAATTCTAATAGGTAGGGGTATCGCCAACATCATACCAGTTTATAGTCATCAAGATGAAGCTTCTTGATAAACACTTTTTGTTCACTCCACTACATGTCGTATGATATTACTTCTGATTGTTTCATAGTTACGTTCAAATACACCCCTTGTATCATAGATAAGTGGGCATCGTGAACTAATCAGATTTGAAAGGGCTATAACTTCGGTATTCTACAGATTAAGGGGCACAAGACGAAAGCCTAACGTTCAATAAGTATGGCTTTTCCCTTAACAACTTTTAATAAGTTCTTTATAAGGACATAATATTACTATCATTGTACAATAAGCTATTCAAATAACACAATAACTTTCTTTCTTAACCATCATTATTATGGGTAAACTATTACTTCTCTTTACTCCTATTTTGATCAACTTTTCCAAGTCAAAACATTTCCTGTATACATCTAATACCCTACAAGAGTCTATTGTAGATACGGCCTATGTAGCACATAGTCACAATCTATTATTCATTAGTTCCATGCTCGGCATTGGGTTGTCCTCTCTGTTAGGGGTATATGCCTACCGAAAGAAAAGCCAGGTAAAACAGGAATTGAATACCTTATGTCTACAATACTCAGAGAAAGAGTTCTCGATGCTCAGGCAAACCAATCAACTGAAACAAAGTCACCTCGATATTGCACAACAATTAAATGTCAGCAATAATGAGTTGAATACCTTTCTCTATAGAGCTTCCCATGATCTAAAAGGGCCTATTGCCTCTCTACAAGGGTTATGTGAAGTAGCTAAAATGACTTGTGAAGATCCTATTTCCGAAGAATTATTTGAAAAGATTAATGAGGTTTCTAGCAGTATGAATAAAATGTTAGAAAAGATCAGCCTGCTGCATAATATCCAAAATGATAACAGTCAACAGGAATCCATTGATTGGGTGCGCTTTGAAGCAGACCTACAGCAACAGCTAGAGGGCTACCAAAGTACTACTCCTCTGAGCTATCGCTTAGATATCCATGATAATATCACCGATCCTTTTCAAGGAAACACCCCTCTTATTCAATCAATTACAAGGGAGTTGATTGAAAATGCTTTTACATTCCGACAAGGAACGCAACCTGAGATAAATGTCAAAATTTATCAAGAGCAAGAAAATATCTGTATACAAATACAGGATAACGGTAGAGGAATACCTGCAGAAATGCGAGAGCGAATTTTTGAAATGTACTTCAAAGGCGACTTAGCCTCCGAAGGACACGGGCTTGGGTTGTATATCGTACAGAAAGCTGTCAAAAAGCTGAACGGACAAATAACATTGGAATCACTTCCACAAGGAAGTCAGTTCTCCATTAGTATTCCTATGCAAGCATAACAAGACTTCAGCCGTATACCCTCCGATAAACTCCGATGATTTCCTACACTAGAAACATTGGAGTTTATCCTTATACCTCCATTTCCTTCCGGTATGCCTGTATCTCCTTAAATCCCCTTTCGTACATCTTTCCTGATTTTAAATAATAGAAAAGCATCTCGTCCAGGAGCAGTTCATCAAAGTAACGGTCATACCCTTTCTCCAATAGCAAGAAAATATCTTTCAGGTACATCCCTATCCACAAAATAGTGGTTGTCTTATGCTTTCTCACTTCTGTAGCCTGACTTAACCAGGTTACCGCCTCAGCATAATGCCCATAAGTAATCAATTGCTTAATATTCTTTTTTAAAAAGTTAATGTTTGAAGAAGTGTGGCCTCCCTTACTGATCTCTTTTAAGGCTTCTTCCATTAACTTGAGGGGTTTCTTGTAATACTCCAGGCTTTCCCACAACACAGGGGTTTCTCCTATCAATGAAAGCCCTTGCTTCACCTTTTCAATAGCTTTCATATAATGCCCCATTTGCGCGTAGCACTTTGCCAAAAGCTGAAAAGTATCTAGCGTATAGGTCTTTTCTCTTACTTGCTTCTCCAGCAATACAGTCGCTTTACCGTACTGCTGCTTTTCAAAAAACTGTAAAGCAGATTCGTTCACCATTTTAAACTTGTTAGACCGAGTAGAAAATTCAAAAATTATATGATTAAAGGCTTGCTGAAAACAAGCCCATACAAATACTCTTTCACATCAAATGGTAATAAAGCAAGTTAAACCTAATGGGATTCTCTCTCTCTTATAATAGTCACCACTACACTTATCATATCATGTACGCTAAAAAAATTCATTGTACTATCTTTCTTCTGTAGAATACAAGACAGAATCATTATTCAGACTGTACAGTACGAAATTTCAGAATATTATTGTTTTTTCAAAATATTTAATAAAAAAAATCAGTAGCTGTAAAATATTTATGCATAAAAAAAAGCGAAGTCAAATAACTTCGCCTTTTATTCATGTCTTAGCTCTGAATGTCTATGTGTTTATCTATGCGTTAATGTGGTGTTTATTGGTTAGGTATTTCAAATAAAGTGAACTAAAATTTATTTTCCAAACATTTAAGATAAATAATTGTACAAATTACGTTTTAAGTTCCCGGTCATAGGATTTTAGTAGGAATTCTTGTTTATCGCTTATTGCTTATCGTTTAATTATTTCATTAACCGTATTCCAGCAAACCGATAACCGATAACCGATAACCGATAACCGATAACCGAACTTAAAAATCCCTAGACAAAAAAAAGAGCCTTCCTAAATATAGAAAGACTCTTTTGCGGAACAGACGGGACTCGAACCCGCGACCCCCTGCGTGACAGGCAGGTATTCTAACCAACTGAACTACTGCTCCTTTTCCGATTGCTTTTTAGACCTATCGGTGGTCTCTTGGCGGAACAGACGGGACTCGAACCCGCGACCCCCTGCGTGACAGGCAGGTATTCTAACCAA
>NZ_BAABJX010000034.1:0-1903 GCF_039543525.1 Algivirga pacifica | reverse complement strand
CTTGAGTACTCTCCTCAGGATAATTATGTTTTATCCAAAGATTAACTGAGCGAAAGCTCAGTTAAAAATTGAAAATTGATCATTGAAAATTATAAAAGCAGTTCAGTAGGCTTTTTTACTCACAGACAATTAACCGTGATAAACTCTAATACTATTTTATTAGCTGAAGTGTTTCCATTTGATTCACCATATCGGTCATGGTTTTCTCAATAGGGGTGTATGTCAAGCCCAAAGTGAGACTTTTAGTATTATTCAGCTTTAAAGGGATACCTACATTTTTCTTTACGTAGGTGGTCGATAGTCCAAACATCCACCCGGTAAGATAAAGCATAAATTTAGGTGCTTGATATTTTGGAAGAAGATACTTCTTGCCGAATACTTTGCGAAGAATACTTCCTACTTGTAATACAGTATAAGTGTTTTCTGCCAATAGATGTCTTCCTTCTGCTTCTTGGTTTTCTCCTGCTAGAATATGTGCTTTGGCAACATCTCTTACATCTACCCATCCGAAGGTCAGGTCAGGAGCCATAAACATTTGTCCTCCTAGAAATTGCTTCATGAAGTTAAGACTTTCAGAGTCGGTGGAAGGGGTTAGGGTTGGTCCCATGACAAAGGAAGGATTAAGTACAACAAGCTTCCATTGCTCTTGCTCTTTTTCCATTTTCCAGGCTTCTTTTTCGGCTAATACTTTGGAGTAGGAATAAGGTTGATGTGTTAGGCTGCTACTTTCGTTAAAAAAGCGTTCATCCAATGCGTCAACACCTCTCTCTTGAAGATCCGTATTATCACCCATGATCGCTACCACACTACTGGTAAGAACTACTCTTGTAACAGTTTCTGAGCGAGTAGCGGCATTCAATACGTTGCGCGTGCCGATCAAGGCAGGGTCCACTAGATCTTTCTGAGGATTCTTTACATCGAGCATAAAAGGGGAGGCCATATGATAAATGGTTTCACATCCCTTGGCAGCAGCATCAAAAGAACCTTCTTTTAATAAGTCAGCTTCCCATAGTTCTATATTGCCTTTGGCATTAGCAGCAATGTCGTGAAGGTGACTTACTTTTTTGGTATTGTTCTTATCTCGGACTGCAATACGAACGGTATAACCTTTTTCTAATAGACCTTTGACTACCCAAGAACCCAGGTATCCTGAGCCTCCAGTGACTAATATGGTTGATTTGTTCATGGTGATTATAGTTTAGATTTAATTATGCTTTTATTCCTTTCCATATAATATCAAAGGCTTCCTGTACCATATCATGATCGACTGATTGTAAGTCTTTGTCATTGATATGAATTTTAACCAATGTTCCTATATTACTATAGATCATCTCAGACAGAAGTCGGAGGTTAATGGTTCTGATCTGTTGACTTCTGATGCCCTCCGCAAGAAAGTCAATGGCCGGTTGGTAAAACTCCTTTCCTTTCAGTGTCGTTTCTTCATCAATAATAGGGGTATTGATAATTTGTTCCCCAAACTGAAATTTCAAGGGATGCTTGATGTAATATTGAAATAAGTCTACCCAAAATGTGTTGAGCTTTTCTTTAAACCCAATGTCTTGGGTTAAAGCATTTTGGGTAATTCGTCCTAGTTCCGCTTTAAGGCCTAGGTATAGCTCTACTAGTATTTTTTCTTTACTGGAGAAATGGTGATAGATAGTTCCTGTTGCTACTCCCGAAACCTTAGAAATGAGTGACATAGGAGTATCGTGTACACCTCTTTCTGCAATTAATTGCAACATGGTATCCAGTATTTTTTCTTTTTTTGTCATTTGGATTGAATGTTCGTTCGGTATAAAGGTAAGAGTTTGGAGGGATAATGTCAAAGACTGTAGTTTGGTATGTTTTTGAAGAAGGAAGAAGGAAGAAGGAAGAAGGAAGAAGGAAGAAGGAAGAAGGAAGA